>NZ_JBIVHB010000070.1:0-1018 GCF_044748965.1 Cupriavidus sp. NPDC089707 | reverse complement strand
CACGACGTGCCGACTCAATCTGACGAGCGGTCAGACGGCCACGGCCCATTGCCGTCAGGCCGAATTCGCCGAAAGACACGGCGTTGCCACGGGTAGCCTTACCCGTGTTGCGGCCTTTCTGCTCCTTGCGGTATTTTCTGCGCTTAGGTTGCAGCATCGTTATTCTCCACTCTTCCCATCTGCGCCAGGCGCAGCGCGACGACCGGCACCGGCACCGCCACGGCGGTTGCCACCCGGACGGCCTTCGCCTTCACGGCGGCGACCTTCCGGACGACCCGGGCGACGACGACGGTCGTCTTGCGGCTCTTCCACCACCGGCGCGTCATTGCGGCCGAGGTGATCCCCCTTGTAGACCCACACCTTGACACCGATGATGCCGTAGGTGGTTTCTGCTTCGGAGAAGCCGTAGTCGATGTCGGCGCGCAGGGTGTGCAGGGGCACACGGCCTTCGCGGTACCACTCGGTACGTGCGATTTCGATACCGTTCAGACGGCCGGCGCTCATGATCTTGATACCCTGGGCACCCAGGCGCATCGCGTTCTGCATGGCGCGCTTCATGGCGCGGCGGAACATGATGCGGCGCTCGAGCTGCTGGGTGATCGAGTCGGCGATCAGCTGAGCATCGGTTTCCGGCTTGCGGATTTCCTCGATGTTCACGTGCACGGGCACGCCCATGCGACGCTGCAGTTCGGCCTTCAGCAGTTCGATGTCCTCACCCTTCTTGCCGATCACCACGCCCGGACGCGAGCTGTAAATGGTGATACGGGCATTGCGGGCGGGGCGCTCGATGACGACGCGGCCAACCGATGCGTTCTTCAGCTTCTTCTTCAGGAAGTCGCGAACTTCGATGTCTTCCTTCAGCATGCCGGCGAACTTCGTGTTGCTGGCGTACCAGCGCGAAGCGGAGTTTCGGCTGAAATGCAGACGGAAGCGAGTCGGATGAATCTTCTGTACCATCGTGTCTCCTTAGTTGCCGAGCGTAACTGTGATGTGACAGTTTTGTTTCTCGATGCGGTTG
>NZ_JBIVHB010000069.1:0-1067 GCF_044748965.1 Cupriavidus sp. NPDC089707 | reverse complement strand
GCGGGAGAGCAACTGTGTTTAAAGTCAAGGCGTAACGGAAGGCAGAACATGCTTAGCCGGGTCCCACATTGCGCCGTCTCTGGCCATCGCATTCAGGATGGTCAGAAGCTTGCGCATGCAGGCGACGATGGCAACCTTCTTAGGCTTGCCGGCCGCGAGCAGACGTTGGTAGAACGACGCAATGGCCGGGTTGTAGCGCTTAGCCGACAGCGTGGCCATGTACAGCACCGCGCGCACTTCGCCACGTCCGCCCCAGATGCGTCGCGGACCTTGCCGTTTGCCGGAATCATTGGCCAACGGTGCAACGCCGACCAGCTTGCTGATGGCCTTTCGCCCCAGCTTACCCAACTCCGGCAGAGCCGCCAGCAACGTCATGGTCATCACCGCGCCCACACCTTTGACCGCTTCAAGCAGCGTACGCTGGTCTTTGAAATGCTTCTCGATGTGCCAGTCCACATCCTTGTCGATTTGGCCGATCTGCTTGTCCAGCGTCCGGATCACCGCGCGGATGCTACGTGCAGCCTGTGGCGACGCCTTCTCCAACCGATTGCCTTCAGCCACACGCATCTCCAGCAACTGCCGTCGGCGCGTCATCAACGATGTGAGCTGCTCGCGATGCGCTTCCAGCGGGGCGGTGACGTATTTTTGGCGGTCTTGATGGCGCGCCAGTACGTTGGCAAAGTCGCGCAAGCACCGGGCGTCCACCTGATCGGTCTTGGCCAACATGCCCATCGACTTGGCAAAGTCTCGGGCCTGACGTGGATTCACGCGCGCGACTTCGATACCTGCCTGCTGCAGCGCGCATACCAGCCCACGCTCGTAGCCACCGGTGGCCTCAATCACCACCAGATCAACGTCGGATGCTTTGAACTTCGCGGCCAGCTCGCTCCATCCCAGGGCTTCATTGCTCAAGCGCAGACCTTGATCGCTCCAGTAAGCATCAAGATGCTCTTTGGATACGTCAATTCCGGCGTTTGGCCGTTGTCCCTGGTTCGATTCCCTGCCTTGCGGATGCATACTCGGTATTGGCAACTGTTCGGGTTACACGAATTGGATAGAACGGGCCG
>NZ_JBIVHB010000068.1:0-1131 GCF_044748965.1 Cupriavidus sp. NPDC089707 | reverse complement strand
CGGCGTTGTTGCATAAATCGAGATTGAAAACAGGGGCTCCTTGGTGAGGCTGAACTCAGGCGATACAAACGGATTGCGGGCGAGCGAGCGCGACCATGCGGTTGAGAACGCCCGCACGGATGGCCACTTCGGTGGCCTGCGACCCGATTTCGCGAGCCCACAGACTGTGTCCTGTCAGCGTCTTGAGGCGGTACATCAGGGTCTCTGCCAGCGAGCGCCGGTGATAGCCGCTGGCGGCTTTCCATTCGCGTCGACTGCTCTTCTCGATGACATCGATGGTCTCGTTACGCCAGGCTGCACCCGGCGTACTTTCGGACCATGGCTTCGCTCCATCGCGTGGTGGAATCGAGGGCTGTGCATCCCGCGCGGCAATCGCCGCGTGGCACGGCTTGCTGTCGTAAGCGCCGTCGCCTCCGATGGTATCGATCGGTGTATCAGCGGGGATTTGATCGAGCAGGTCGGCCAACACTTCGCCATCGCCAACGTCCTGATGGGTCATCAGCGCGGCACGGATTTGGCCGGTGTTCGCGTCCATGGCGAGATGGACCTTGCGCCAAGTCCGGCGCTTGGACCAACCGTGCTTGCGAACCTTCCACTCGCCTTCGCCGTAAAGCTTCAGCCCAGTGCTGTCGATCACCAGATGCAGCGGCTCGCCGGTACGCGAGGCGGGCAGCACGACGTTCAGATTCTGCGCGCGGCGGCTCAATGTCGTGTAGTTCGGCACTGGCAACGTTGGGAAGGCCAGGGTGCGCAAGCTCTGCGCGAAGCCTTGCAGCGCGCGCAGCGGCAGGTGGAACACCTGCTTGAGACCGAGCAGACCCTGGATCAGCGCATCCGTATAGACGAATGGGTGGCCACGCTTGGGCGACTGGGCTTTAGCCGGTGGCACGAGCAAGCTCTCTTCGACCCACATCGTCACGTCTCCTCGGGCTATCAGTCCCTTGTTGTACTGCGCCCAGTTCCTGACGCGGTAGACCCCCTTGGGCTCGGCTTGCTGTCGGTTGTCCTTGCGCATCATCCCGGAAAAAATCCGAGACACTACGCCGCTTCGTCAGAAGTTAACAGAGCCAGCGTTCCAGCCGTTGCGCGTAAACGTCAGCCCAACCGACCCCAGATTTATGCAACAACGCC
>NZ_JBIVHB010000067.1:0-1164 GCF_044748965.1 Cupriavidus sp. NPDC089707 | reverse complement strand
CTAGTGTCCTGCGTCAGAAATTCGCAGACAAAATCGCCTGATGCTGGCGAGGATGTCATCGGCGGACTTCGTCCACACGAAAGGCGTGGGGTTGGCGTTGTTCAGATCGAGGTATTGTTGGATGGCCTGCTCAAGTTGTCGGGTTGATCGATGCGTGCCGCGGCGAATGTATTGTTCCGTAATGGCTGCAAACCAGCGTTCCACCTGATTGATCCATGAGGCGGAGGTCGGTGTGAAATGAACATGGAAGCGCGGATGGCGAGCGAACCAAGCCTTGATCGACGGCGTCTTGTGCGTGCCGTAGTTGTCCATGACGAGATGCACATCGAGCTTGGGTGGCACGCTGGCTTCAATCGTGCGTAGAAACTGCAGGAACTCACTGCTGCGATGTCTGCGATGCAATTCACCGATAACTTTTCCAGTGGCGATGTCCAGCGCGGCGAACAACGTTGTCGTGCCATGGCGCATGTAGTCGTGCGTGCGTCGCTCGGGGATGCCTGGCGCCAGCGGTAGCATGGGTTGCGTGCGGTCCAGTGCTTGAATCTGGCTCTTCTCGTCCACGCACAACACCATGGCTTTGAGCGGTGGGTCGAGGTACAACCCCACGATATCGCGCACCTTCTCCACGAACAATGGGTCGGTGGAGAGCTTGAAGGTCTCCTGTCGATGAGGCTGCAGTCCAAACGCACGCCAGATACGCGTCACGGTCGACGCAGATAGATTCGCCGCGCGAGCCATACTGCGCGTGCTCCAGTGGGTGGCGTTGGCCGGCACGGATTCGAGCGTCTTGGCAATAACCGCATCCACCTGGGCATCATCGATGGACCTCGGTGCCCCTGGGCGCGGAGCATCGAGCAGTCCATCGAGCCGATGCGCCACGAACCGCGCACGCCATTTCGATACGGTTTGCTGAGTGACACGCTGCTTTGCCGCGACGGTCTTGTTGTCCAAGCCTTCAGCGCTAGCCAGCACAATGCGCGCGCGTAACGCCAACGCCTGTGCGGTCTTGCGCCGCATCGTCAGCGCCTTGAGTTGCTCACGTTCGACCTCATTCAACACGAGTTCCGCCTTTGGTCTTCCTCTCATCACCGCCTCGCCGTTTGCGTGCCTTCAACGCAGACTACTATGTGGTGTCAATAATGCAAGGAACTTCTGACGCGGGAC
>NZ_JBIVHB010000066.1:0-1178 GCF_044748965.1 Cupriavidus sp. NPDC089707 | reverse complement strand
TACATGCGGAACACGCCGAACTTCATGTCCTCGATCGGCGCGTTCAGGCTGGCCGACAGGCCCAGCCCCAGCACCGTGCGCGTCTGCGCGGGATCGATCACGCCGTCGTCCCACAGCCGCGCGCTGGCGTAGTACGGGTGGCCCTGGTGCTCGTACTGGTCGCGGATCGGCTGCTTGAACGCATCCTCTTCCTCCGCGCTCCACTTGCCGCCCTTGGCCTCGATGCCGTCGCGGCGCACTGTCGCCAGCACGCTCGCGGCCTGCTCGCCGCCCATCACCGAGATGCGCGCGTTCGGCCACATCCACAGGAAGCGCGGCGAATACGCACGCCCGCACATGCCGTAGTTGCCGGCCCCGAACGAGCCGCCGATGATCACCGTGAATTTGGGCACCTGCGCCGTCGCCACCGCCGTCACCATCTTGGCGCCATTGCGGGCGATGCCCTCGTTCTCGTACTTGCGCCCCACCATGAAGCCGGTGATGTTCTGCAGGAACACCAGCGGGATCTTGCGCTGGCAGCACAGTTCGATAAAGTGCGCGCCCTTCAGCGCCGACTCGGAGAACAGGATGCCGTTGTTGGCGACGATGCCGACCGGGTAGCCCCAGATGCGCGCGAAGCCGCATACCAGCGTGGTGCCGTAGCGCGCCTTGAACTCGTCGAACTCGGAGCCGTCGACGATGCGCGCGATCACCTCGCGCACGTCATAGGGCTTGCGCGTGTCGGTCGGGATCACGCCATACAGCTCTTCCACCGGGTACAGCGGCTCGACCGGCTCATGCAGGCGGATCTGGTCCGGCTTGCGGCGGTTCAGGTGCTGCACGATATTGCGCGCCAGGCTCAGCGCGTGGTGGTCGTTCTGCGCGAAGTAGTCGGCCACGCCGGACAGGCGCGTATGCACGTCGGCGCCGCCCAGGTCCTCGGCGCTGACTTCCTCGCCGGTGGCGGCCTTCACCAGCGGCGGGCCGCCCAGGAAGATGGTGCCCTGGTTCTTGACGATGATCGACTCGTCGCTCATCGCCGGCACGTAGGCGCCACCGGCGGTGCACGAGCCCATCACCACCGCGATCTGCGGGATGCCCTGCTTGGACAGGTTGGCCTGGTTGTAGAAGATGCGGCCGAAGTGGTCGCGGTCGGGGAACACGTCGTCCTGGTTGGGCAGGTTGGCGCCGCCGGAATC
>NZ_JBIVHB010000065.1:0-1194 GCF_044748965.1 Cupriavidus sp. NPDC089707 | reverse complement strand
AATGGCAAAGGAAAAGTTCGAGCGGACTAAGCCGCACGTGAACGTTGGTACGATTGGTCACGTTGACCACGGCAAGACCACGCTGACCGCAGCGATCGCCACGGTGCTGGCAGCCAAGTTCGGCGGTGCCGCCAAGAAGTACGACGAAATCGACGCAGCGCCGGAAGAAAAGGCACGCGGTATTACCATCAATACCGCCCACGTCGAGTACGAAACGGCCAACCGCCACTACGCGCACGTTGACTGCCCGGGCCACGCTGACTATGTGAAGAACATGATCACGGGCGCCGCCCAGATGGACGGCGCGATCCTGGTGTGCTCGGCAGCTGACGGCCCGATGCCGCAAACGCGTGAGCACATCCTGCTGGCCCGCCAGGTCGGCGTGCCGTACATCATCGTGTTCCTGAACAAGTGCGACATGGTGGACGACGCTGAACTGCTCGAGCTGGTCGAGATGGAAGTTCGCGAACTGCTGTCGAAGTACGAGTTCCCCGGCGACGACACCCCGATCATCAAGGGTTCGGCCAAGCTGGCACTGGAAGGCGACAAGGGCGACCTGGGCGAAGAAGCCATCATGCGCCTGGCCGAAGCACTGGACACCTACATCCCGACGCCGGAGCGTGCCGTTGACGGTACCTTCCTGATGCCGGTGGAAGACGTGTTCTCGATCTCGGGTCGCGGCACCGTGGTGACCGGCCGTATCGAGCGCGGCGTGGTGAAGGTCGGCGAAGAAATCGAAATCGTCGGTATCCGCCCGACCGTGAAGACCACCTGCACCGGCGTGGAAATGTTCCGCAAGCTGCTGGACCAGGGCCAGGCTGGCGACAACGTCGGTCTGCTGCTGCGCGGCACCAAGCGTGAAGACGTCGAGCGCGGCCAAGTGCTGTGCAAGCCGGGTTCGATCAAGCCGCACACCCACTTCACCGGCGAGGTGTACATCCTGTCGAAGGACGAAGGCGGCCGTCACACCCCGTTCTTCAACAACTACCGCCCGCAGTTCTACTTCCGTACCACCGACGTGACTGGCTCGATCGAGCTGCCGGCGGACAAGGAAATGGTGATGCCGGGTGACAACGTGTCGATCACCGTCAAGCTGATCGCCCCGATCGCCATGGAAGAAGGCCTGCGCTTCGCCATCCGCGAAGGCGGTCGTACCGTCGGCGCCGGCGTCGTGGCAAAGATCCTCGACTAAGC
>NZ_JBIVHB010000064.1:0-1240 GCF_044748965.1 Cupriavidus sp. NPDC089707 | reverse complement strand
TCGTTCTCCGATGGTTCCCCCAGCGTTGAGCTGCCGATTTATACGGGCACCGTTGGCCCGGACGTGATCGACATTCGCAAGCTGTACGGACAAACCGGTAAGTTCACCTACGACCCCGGTTTCATGTCGACGGCTTCGTGCAATTCCAAGATCACCTATATCGACGGCGACAAGGGCGAGCTGCTGTACCGCGGCTACCCGATCGAGCAACTGGCGCAGAAGTGCGACCACCTCGAGACCAGCTACCTGCTGCTCAAGGGTGAACTGCCCAACGCCAAGCAGAAGGAAGAATTCGTCGGCCACGTGATGAACCACACCATGGTTCACGAGCAGCTGCAGTTCTTCATGCGCGGTTTCCGCCGCGATGCCCACCCGATGGCCGTGCTGACCGGCCTGGTGGGTGCCATGAGCGCGTTCTACCATGACGCGATGGACATCGATGATCCGCACCAGCGCGAGATCTCGGCCATCCGCCTGATCGCCAAGATGCCGACCATGGTCGCCATGGCGTACAAGTACAACATCGGCCAGCCGTACATTTATCCGCAGAACGACCTGTCCTACTCGGGCAACTTCCTGCGCATGCTGTTCGGCACGCCGTGTGCACCGTACACCGTGAACCCGGTGCTGGAGCGCGCTCTGGACCGCATCTTCATCCTGCACGCCGACCACGAGCAGAACGCCTCGACCTCGACCGTGCGCCTGGCCGGTTCGTCGGGCACCAACCCGTTCGCCGCCATCGCCGCCGGCGTGGCCTGCCTGTGGGGTCCGGCCCACGGCGGTGCCAACGAAGCCGCGTTGAAGATGCTGGAAGAGATCGGCAGCGTCGATAACATCGGCGAGTTCATCAAGCAGGTCAAGGACAAGAACTCGGGCGTGCGCCTGATGGGCTTTGGCCACCGCGTGTACAAGAACTACGATCCGCGCGCCAAGCTGATGCGCGAAACCTGCCATGAAGTGCTGAACGAGCTGGGCCTGCACAACGACCCGCTGTTCAAGCTGGCCATGGAGCTGGAAAAGATCGCGCTGGAAGACGAGTACTTCGTCAGCCGCAAGCTGTACCCGAACGTCGACTTCTACTCGGGCATCGTCCAGCGCGCGCTGGGCATCCCGACCTCGCTGTTCACCTGCATCTTCGCGCTGGCCCGCACCCCGGGCTGGATCTCGCAGTGGGAAGAGATGATCACCGATCCGGAATACAAGATCGGCCGTCCGCGCCAGCTGTTCGTCGGCGCCGCCA
>NZ_JBIVHB010000063.1:0-1345 GCF_044748965.1 Cupriavidus sp. NPDC089707 | reverse complement strand
CGTGGGTAACGTTGGTCAGCGCGACCCGTACCTTCTCGGCGGGGGTGAGTTCCTGATTGGTAGTCATGACGCAATTCTCGATTTCAGATCGTCGGCAAAGCGCTGGCGCATGGCAGCGAGCTGCAGCGCTCCTTGCTTGCCCGTAGCGATCCACTGATCAATGGTGACCCTCTTGATTTCCAAGGGCTGCTTTTGGAGATCGACCAGCAGCCACTGCACAAAACCAACCAACGCACGACGCGGGCCAGCCTTTCAGGCTACCCGGCGAACACCGGATGTCTATCGGAGGAATCCTAAAATTGCGAATGATTTTGATCAAAGCACTGTAGAGCGCTGCCCAATGGCGCAATACCGGGACGGGTGCGCAGGCGCGTTTCCAAGGGATGATGAGACTGAATCGAGAAGCGCCGCGGAGGGTTGACTGCCGACAGCGCGGGGCATTGCGCTAACATAGCGCCAGTCTTTGCCACCCGTGGCGCACCGGCGCGGCCGGCATTCCCGCCGCATGGCGCTTCCGCAACCATCAACCGCCCCCGACGGGCCCACTGCCCAGACGCATGTCGACCCAGCACGCCTTGTTGATATCCCTGCTTGAAAGGCCGTCGTCCGGTTATGACCTGGCGCGCCGCTTCGATCGATCCATCGGCTATTTCTGGCATGCCACCCACCAGCAGATTTACCGCGAGCTGGGGCGCATGGCTGACAGCGGCTGGATCGCGGCCGACGAGCGCGAGACGGCGGAAAATGAGGCCGGCGGCGGCGACCGCAAGAACCGCAAGAAGGTCTACCGGGTGCTGCCGGCCGGGCGCGACGAACTGGTGCGCTGGGTGCTGGCGCCTGGCGCCGGGCTAGACCAGCGCGAGGAAATCCTGGTCAAGCTGCGTGCCGATGCCGCCATCGGGCCGCTTGGCCTGGGCGATGAAATGCGCAGGCTGATCGCGCTGCACCAGGCACGGCTCGAGACCTATCTGGCGATCGAGCGCAAGGATTTCTCCGCGCCCGACATGGACCGCGCGCAGCAGTTGCGCTATGCGCTGCTGCGCCGGGGCATCCGCTTCGAGCAGGATTGGGTTGCGTGGGGCGAAGACTTGCTGCCGCTGCTGGAGCAGCCGGCGTAACCGAACCCTCGATTTTCTCCCCTCTCCCGCGTGCGGGAGAGGGGCCGGGGGAGAGGGCCGGAGCATCGACGAAGTGCCATGGCACAACGAGGCGCGGGGGGGGGGGGGGCCCCCCCCCCCCCCCCCGCGGGGGGGGGCCCCCCCCCCCGGGGGGGGGGGGGGGGGGGGGGCCCGGGCCGGGCCCCCCCGCCCCCCGCCCGCCCCCCCCCCGCGGCCGGGGCCGCCGC
>NZ_JBIVHB010000061.1:0-1595 GCF_044748965.1 Cupriavidus sp. NPDC089707 | reverse complement strand
GCGGGAGAGATGACTGCATGCCCCTCATGCCGGCTTGCCGCCAGGAACCGGTAGTACAGTGGTTGATGCTCGGTTTTGACGCGCAGTGTGGCCGCGTCCCCTCTGGTGCACATTCTGTTGCCCGTGGGAGAGACTGGCTCCGGCAGATGACATTTGGCTTGTTTGGTGAGCGTCGTTAGCTTCCCGCTGGGTAGGTTTGTTCCCATTCTGTGTCTGCCGGGCACGTTGGCGCCGAGCCTTCCGCGCAAGAGGAGGCCACAAATGAAAACGCTACCGGTATTGGATGAGCACGCCACAGGCATCGACGTGGGCAGCGAGAAGCTGCACGTGTCGATTGGCGGCGACACCCCGCGGGTCTTTGGCACCATGACCCAGGAGGTGTCGGCGCTGGCCGACTGGCTGCACGAGCAGGGCGTGCGCTCGGTGGCCATGGAGGCGACTGGCGTGTACTGGCTGTACCTGTACGGCGCGCTGGAGGCCGCCGGCATGACCGTGCTGGTGGTCAACGGCCGGCACGTGCGCAACCTGCCCGGACGCAAGACCGACATGGCCGACTGCCAGTGGCTGGCCACGCTGCATGCGCACGGCCTGCTGCACTCGGGCTTCGTGCCCCCAGCCGAAATCCGCCAACTGCAGGACTACCTGCGCCTGCGGCAGGACCACATCACGATGGCCGCCAGCCATGTACAGCACATGCAAAAGGCGCTCGAGCGCATGAACATCAAGTTCCATGCGGTCATCAGCGACCTCACCGGGGTCAGCGGGCTCAAGGTCATCAAAGCCATCCTGGCCGGCCGGCGCGACCCCGCTTACCTGCTGACGCTGTGCGATGCGCAGATCCGCAAGCACAAGGGCGACCGGGTCAAGGAGTCGCTGCGCGGCATGTGGAAGGACGAACACCTGTTTGCGCTGCGCCAGGCCTTGCACAGCTGGCAGCACTACCAGAGCCAGATCAGCGAATGCGATCGCGCCATCGAGCAGGTGCTGCGCGAACTGAGCGGCCCGCCCCATGACGATGGCCCCGCCTCACCGGCCAAGCCGGGCGGCACGCACACGCCCAAGATCGACGGGCTGCACCGCATGCTGCTGCGGCTGTGCGGTGGCAATGATCCCACCCAGCTGCCCGGGCTGGCCGACTACTCGCTGCTGTTGGTGATCGGTGAGGTCGGCACCGACCTGAGCCGCTGGCCCAGTGAAAAGCACTTCACCGCATGGACCGGACTCGCGCCCGGCGCCCACCAGAGTGGCAAGCGCCACGCCCAGCAGTCCCGCCACCGCAACCGTACCGGGCAACTGTTCTGCCAGATGGCCCGCAGCCTGGCCAACAGCGTCGACAAGGCGCTGGGTGGCTTCTATCGCCGCCTCAAGGCCCGCCGCGGCGGGCTCATCGCCAACAAGGCGCTCGCCCGCAAGCTCGCCGCCTTGTTCTGGCAAACCATGGTCAAAGGCTCCAGCTACGTCGAACAAGGCCTGCAACGCTACCAGGCCCGCACGGCGCAAACCGAACAACGCGTGCTACGCAAGCTCGCGCTCAAACATGGCTTGAATCTCGTGCCAGCAAAAACAATGAGTTAGCTCAGGTTCCTGGGTAGGGG
>NZ_JBIVHB010000060.1:0-1618 GCF_044748965.1 Cupriavidus sp. NPDC089707 | reverse complement strand
ACCTGGCACCGCTCAACCAGCCGCACGTCGCACTTGTCGAGCCGCGCCACGCTGATCCGCTGACCCTCGTGCACTACAAGAAGGTGCTGGTGACCAAGGCAGCCGTCGCGCAGATCGAGGAGTTGCTGAAATGACGCAAGTAGCCAAGAACGATCATCGTTTGATGCAGGCTGCTCGCGCCGGTGGTTTCCGAAAAGGCAACCCTGGTCGCCGACAAGAATGAACAAGTCGTGTTCGAAGTGGCCCGCGATGCCAACAAGGCAGAAGTGAAGGCCGCCGTCGAACTGCTGTTCAAGGTCGAGGTGCAGTCCGTTCAGATCCTGAACCAGAAGGGCAAGCAGAAGCGCTTCGGCCGTTTCATGGGCCGTCGCAACCACGTGAAGAAAGCTTACGTGTCGCTGAAGCCGGGTCAGGAAATCAATTTTGAAGCGGAGGCCAAGTAATCATGGCACTCGTCAAGACCAAGCCGACTTCCCCGGGTCGTCGCTCGATGGTGAAGGTGGTCAACAAGGACCTTCACAAGGGCGCCCCGCACGCTCCGCTGCTGGAAAAGCAATTCCAGAAGTCGGGCCGTAATAACAATGGTCATATCACCACCCGCCACAAGGGCGGTGGTCATAAGCACCACTACCGCGTGGTCGACTTCAAGCGCAACGACAAGGACGGCATCGCCGCCAAGGTCGAGCGCCTGGAATACGATCCGAACCGCAGCGCCAACATTGCGCTGGTTGTGTTCGCCGACGGCGAGCGCCGCTACATCATCGCCACCAAGGGCATGGTTGCCGGCCAACCGCTGATGAATGGCTCGGAAGCGCCGATCAAGGCCGGTAACAACCTGCCGATCCGCAACATTCCGGTCGGTACCACGATCAACAACGTGGAAATGCTGCCGGGCAAGGGTTCGCAGATCGCACGTGCCGCCGGCGGTTCCGCCGTGCTGCTGGCTCGTGAAGGCCTGTACGCCCAGGTTCGCCTGCGCTCGGGTGAAGTGCGCCGCGTGCACATCGAATGCCGCGCCACCATCGGTGAAGTGGGCAACGAAGAGCACAGCCTGCGCGTCATCGGCAAGGCCGGTGCTACCCGCTGGCGCGGTATCCGCCCGACGGTGCGTGGTGTCGTGATGAACCCGGTGGATCACCCGCACGGTGGTGGTGAAGGCAAGACTGCTGCTGGTCGTGATCCGGTTTCGCCGTGGGGTACCCCGGCCAAGGGTTACCGTACCCGTAGCAACAAGCGCACGGACAGCATGATCGTCCAGAAGCGCCACAAGCGTTAATCGGTAGGTAGGAGCTAAAGATATGACTCGTTCCGCTAAAAAGGGTCCGTTCTGCGACGCCCACCTGCTGAAGAAGGTGGAAGTTGCAGTCAGCGGCAAGGACAAGAAGCCCATCAAGACTTGGTCGCGCCGCTCGACCATTCTGCCGGAGTTCATTGGCCTGACGATCGCCGTTCACAACGGCCGTCAACACGTGCCGGTGTACGTGACGGAAAACATGGTTGGCCACAAGCTCGGCGAATTTGCGATCACCCGCACGTTCAAGGGCCACGCGGCTGACAAGAAAGCGAAGAGGTAAGGTGCCATCATGGAAGTGAAAGCGATTCATCGCGGTGCCCGCTT
>NZ_JBIVHB010000059.1:0-1714 GCF_044748965.1 Cupriavidus sp. NPDC089707 | reverse complement strand
ATCTGTGGGTGAAAGCGGATGCGCGGCTAGCCGAGTGAATCCCGATTCAGGTACTGATAGAGCTTGCGACAGGTCGCATCAAAGGAATTTTGTGCGGACTCGGAGATGGCTGGCCAGATGAGAGGCCCGCCGTCTTCCTCGATGAGCTTGTCCAGGAGGGTTGCAACAGGGAGGGTAAGGAGATCGGGATCTTCATGGCGTCGTCGGATCATTTCGCCGCCGAGCATCCAGATGTGATCGCGGTGCCGAAGCAATGTCTTGCGTGCGTATCCCAAGGTTGGAAGATGCTCAAGGAAAGGCGTGAGTATTGCTACGATTTCCTCTCCAGTCGAGATATCTTCGTCATCGACTCGCCACGAAGCCGGCCAGTTATGCAGGTCTGGAATGTACTGGGTGAGCGTTTGCTGTTCGGTGACAATGGCAGCTTTGCCCTTGCCGGTTCCGAGCTTGCTAACCATGTTGCTGACTCGTCTGCTTAACGCCTGTCATCACTTTCCGGGCTTTGTATATGAAGGTGCGCGGCTGTGCGAGGCAACCCAGTCCATCGAGATCGACGTTCGGCCGCGCAAGGGTTCGAAGCCGGTCTGCTCGTGCTGCAACCAGCCTGCGCGGGGTTACGACTCACTCACGGAGCGCCGCTTCGAGTTTATTCCCGTCTGGGGTTTTGCAGTATTCCTGCTCTATACCATGCGGCGCGTCAGTTGTGGTGACTGTGGCGTGAAGGTCGAAGCCCTGCCGTGGGCCAACGGCAAGCACACGCTTACCCGTGCTTACATGATCTTCCTGGCGCAGTGGGCACGCAAGCTGTCGTGGAAGGAGACGGCACAAAGCTTCCGCACCAGTTGGGAGAAAGTCTTCAACGCAGTGGAGTGGGTGGTGGACTGGGGCCTGGCCCATCGCGAACTCGGTACGATCCGTGCCTTTGGTGTCGACGAGATCCAGTATGGTCGTGGACACAAGTACCTCACACTGGTCTACCAGATCGAGGCTGGCTGCACGCGTCTGCTATGGGTGGGGCAGGAGCGCACGAAAGAAAGCTTCGCGAAGTTCTTTGCCATGATCGGAAAACAGGTATGTGAGAAGATTGAGTTCGTCTGCTCGGACATGTGGAAGCCCTACCTTGAGATGATAGCGCTGCATTGCCCCCAATGCGCTGAATATCCTGGACCGCTTCCACATCGTTGCGAAGATGAATAAAGCCATCGATGAGGTCCGCGCTGACGAATCCCGCCGCATGGTCCGCGATGGATACGAGCCGGTGCTCAAGAAGTCCCGCTGGTGCCTGCTCAAACGTCCAGAAAACCTGACCGACAAACAGCGACTGCGCATGCGTGACTTGTTGCAGTACAACCTGCGCACCGTACGCGCCTGGCTGCTCAAAGAGGAATTCCAGCAGCTCTGGGATTACATCTCACCGGACTGGGCCGGGAAATTCCTCGACCAGTGGTGCACGCAGGTGATGCGCTCGCGCATCGAGCCGATGAAGAAGTTCGCCCGCACCGTGCGTGCCCACCGTGAGCTGATCCTCAACTACTTCCGTGCGCGCAAGCAGTTCTCCAGCGGCGTCGTCGAGGGTCTGAACAATAAGGCCAAAGTCACCATGAGAAAATCGTACGGATTCCGAACCTTCAGGGCGACGGAAATCGCGCTATATCATGCACTTGGCAATCTTCCTGAGCCTTCGTCAACCCACACATTTTCCTGACGAACCAAA
>NZ_JBIVHB010000058.1:0-1843 GCF_044748965.1 Cupriavidus sp. NPDC089707 | reverse complement strand
CAACGCGTGCTACGCAAGCTCGCGCTCAAACATGGCTTGAATCTCGTGCCAGCAAAAACAATGAGTTAGCTCAGGTTCCTGGGTAGGGGCCGGGGGAGAGGGCAGGCGGTGGCATACCGGCAGCCTTTACTTCGTTGATGCTCCGGCCCTCTCCCCCACCCCTCACCCGCAAGCGGGAGAGCGGAGCGTATGCGTGGGGTGGTGGTGCTGCGAGCGCCTTTCAGCGGTAAAGCCCCGCCATCCTCTCCATCCCCACCGGCTTGATCCGTGCTGCCTGCCCGGCACAGCCGAAGGCCTCGAAGCGCAGTTTCACCACGCCCTTCGCCCCTTTCTTGGCCGCCTGCAGGGCCTTGCGCGGATCGAACTCGCTGCGGTCCTCGGCCAGGGACTTGCGGATCGCGCCGGTCATGGCCAGCCGGATATCGGTGTCGATATTCACCTTGCGCACGCCCATCCTGATGCCGCGCAGGATCTCCTCGACCGGCACGCCGTAGGTCTCCTTGATGTCGCCGCCGTACTGGCGGATGATCTCCAGCCATTCCTGCGGCACCGAGCTGGACCCGTGCATCACCAGGTGGGTGCCGGGGATCTGCTCGTGGATCTCGCGGATGCGGTCCATCGCCAGGATGTCGCCGGTGGGCTTGCGGGAGAACTTGTAGGCGCCGTGGCTGGTGCCGATGGCGATGGCCAACGCGTCCACGCCGGTGCGTGCGACAAAGTCGCGCGCCTGCGCCGGGTCGGTCAGCATCATGTCGTGCGACAGCGTGCCTGCCGCGCCCACACCGTCCTCTTCGCCGGCCTGGCCGGTTTCGAGCGAGCCCAGGCAACCCAGTTCGCCCTCCACCGAGACGCCGACCGCATGCGCCATCTCGCACACGCGCCGCGTGACGCCGACGTTGTAGTCGTAGTCCGACGGCGTCTTCATGTCTTCACGCAGCGAGCCGTCCATCATCACGCTGGTGAAGCCGGAGCGGATCGAGGCCTGGCACACGGCCGGGCTGGAGCCGTGGTCCTGGTGCAGCACGATGGGGATGTCCGGATGCGTCTCGGCGGCGGCCAGCACCATATGGCGCAGGTAGGCCTCGCCCGCATACTTGCGGGCACCGGCCGAGGCCTGCAGGATGACCGGGCTATTGGTCTCCTCCGCCGCCTCCATGATGGCGTGGATCTGTTCCAGGTTGTTCACATTGAAGGCCGGCACGCCGTAGCCGAACTCTCCCGCGTGGTCCAGCAGTTGCCGCAAGGAAATGAGTGCCATGGTGAAGCTCCTTTAGTCGATGCTCGGTGATACGGGGGTCAGCTGGCGGCGCGCTGCTCCAGCACATCCAGTGCGGGCAGCTTCTTGCCTTCCAGGAATTCCAGGAACGCGCCGCCGCCGGTGGAGATGTAGCCCACGCGGTCGGCAATGCCGTACTTGGCGATGGCGGCCAGCGTGTCGCCGCCGCCAGCAATCGAGAACGCCTTGGAATCGGCGATGGCCTGCGCCAGCACCCTGGTGCCGTTGCCGAACTGGTCGAACTCGAACACGCCCACCGGGCCGTTCCAGACGATGGTGCCGGCGGCCTTCAGTTGCCCGGCCAGCAGGGCGGCCGTCCTGGGGCCGATGTCCAGGATCATGTCGTCGTCGGCCACCTCGTTGACGTCCTTGACGGTCGCCGCGGCGGTCGCGCTGAACTCCTTGGCGCAGACCACGTCGACGGGAATCGGCACCGAGGCGCCGCGCGCGGCCATGATGTCGATGATGGCCCTGGCATCGCCGACCAGGTCGGCTTCCGCCAGCGACTTGCCGATCTTCAGGCCGGCAGCCAGCATGAAGGTGTTGGCGATGCCGCCGCCGACGACC
>NZ_JBIVHB010000057.1:0-1906 GCF_044748965.1 Cupriavidus sp. NPDC089707 | reverse complement strand
ATCCGCACTATCATCGGCGCGGAGTCGTTTCACGGACCTGTTCGGGATGGGAAGGGGTGGTTCCAACTCGCTATGGTCACCAGGCATAAGGGGTTGTGGCGCTGGGGTTGAGGCCAGCGTCACGAATCGGGATGTAGTTGGGGTTGTGCGTATCTGGCACAAGGCGATTCACTCACCAGGCAAAACACACTGGTTATAGGATCAAGCCTTACGGGCAATTAGTACTGGTTAGCTTAACGCATTACTGCGCTTCCACACCCAGCCTATCAACGTCCTGGTCTCGAACGACCCTTCAAGGAGGTCAAGCCTCCAGGGAATCCTCATCTTCAGGCGAGTTTCCCGCTTAGATGCTTTCAGCGGTTATCTCTTCCGTACATAGCTACCCTGCGATGCCTCTGGCGAGACAACAGGTACACCAGCGGTACGTCCACTCCGGTCCTCTCGTACTAGGAGCAGCCCCCGTCAAGATTCCAACGCCCACGGCAGATAGGGACCAAACTGTCTCACGACGTTTTAAACCCAGCTCACGTACCTCTTTAAATGGCGAACAGCCATACCCTTGGGACCGGCTACAGCCCCAGGATGAGATGAGCCGACATCGAGGTGCCAAACACCGCCGTCGATATGAACTCTTGGGCGGTATCAGCCTGTTATCCCCAGAGTACCTTTTATCCGTTGAGCGATGGCCCTTCCATTCAGAACCACCGGATCACTATGTCCTGCTTTCGCACCTGCTCGACTTGTCGGTCTCGCAGTTAAGCACGCTTTTGCCATTGCACTTTAGGTACGATGTCCGACCGTACCAAGCGTACCTTCGAACTCCTCCGTTACACTTTGGGAGGAGACCGCCCCAGTCAAACTGCCTACCATGCACTGTCCCCGACCCGGATTCACGGGCCAAGGTTAGAACCTCAAACAAACCAGGGTGGTATTTCAAGGACGGCTCCACGTGAACTAGCGTCCACGCTTCAAAGCCTCCCACCTATCCTACACAGATCGGTTCAAAGTCCAATGCAAAGCTACAGTAAAGGTTCATGGGGTCTTTCCGTCTAGCCGCGGGGAGATTGCATCATCACAAACACTTCAACTTCGCTGAGTCTCGGGAGGAGACAGTGTGGCCATCGTTACGCCATTCGTGCAGGTCGGAACTTACCCGACAAGGAATTTCGCTACCTTAGGACCGTTATAGTTACGGCCGCCGTTTACCGGGACTTCAATCAAGAGCTTGCACCCCATCATTTAATCTTCCGGCACCGGGCAGGCGTCACACCCTATACGTCCACTTTCGTGTTTGCAGAGTGCTGTGTTTTTATTAAACAGTCGCAGCCACCATTTTATTGCAACCCCTTCACCCTTCTGGCGCAGGCCAGTCAAGCTACCAGGGCGTACCTTATCCCGAAGTTACGGTACCAATTTGCCGAGTTCCTTCTCCCGAGTTCTCTCAAGCGCCTTAGAATACTCATCTCGCCCACCTGTGTCGGTTTGCGGTACGGTCTCGTATGACTGAAGCTTAGAGGCTTTTCTTGGAACCACTTCCAATTGCTTCGCAGCACTAGGCCGCTCGCCCCACATCCTTGAATCCCGCGCCCGGATTTGCCTAAGCGCCTTCTCCAATGCAGGGACCGGGACTTCCAACACCCGGACAACCTTCCGCGATCCGTCCCCCCATCGCATCATACGACGGTGCAGGAATATTAACCTGCTTCCCATCAGCTACGCATCTCTGCCTCGCCTTAGGGGCCGACTCACCCTACGCCGATGAACGTTGCGTAGGAAACCTTGGGCTTACGGCGAGGGGGCCTTTCACCCCCTTTATCGCTACTCATGTCAGCATTCGCACTTCTGATACCTCCAGCATCCTTTACAAGACACCTTCACAGGCTTACAGAACGCTCTCCTACCACGC
>NZ_JBIVHB010000056.1:2256-3672 GCF_044748965.1 Cupriavidus sp. NPDC089707 | reverse complement strand
CCGCCCTTCACCACCTTGGTGACGCGGTTGACCGAGATCATCTTCTCGCGGAGGCCGTCGTCGCGTTCGTCCTGTTGGACTTTTGCTTGCATCTTTGCCATGACGTATCTCTCTCTGTGCGCTTAGAACTTGAGGCCGGCTTCGCGGGCAGCGTCAGCCAGTGCCTTCACGCGACCGTGGAAGCGGAAGCCGGCGCGATCGAACGCGACGGTTTCCACGCCGGCAGCCTTCGCCTTTTCGGCGATGCGCTTGCCGACCGCGGTCGCGGCAGCGGTGGTAGCACCATTGCCGGTCAGTTCCTTGCGGACGTCTGCCTCTGCGGTCGAAGCCGAAGCCAGCACCTTGGTGCCGCACTCCGAGAAGACCTGGGCGTAAATATGCGAATTCGTACGGAACACGGTCAGACGATTGACTTTCATCTCCGCGATCTTGGCGCGGGTCTGACGTGCACGGCGCAAACGAGCGTCTTTCTTGTTCATCATTGCACCCCTTACTTCTTCTTGGTTTCCTTCAGGATGACGCGCTCGTCGCTGTAACGCACACCCTTGCCCTTGTAGGGCTCGGGCGGACGGTACGCGCGGACTTCCGCGGCAACCTGACCGACTTTCTGCTTGTCCGCACCCTTGATGATGATCTCGGTCTGCGTCGGCGTTGCCGCCGTCACGCCTTCCGGCATCTCATGGATCACGTCGTGCGAGAAACCAAGCTGGAGCTTCAGCGCAGCGCCTTGCAGCTGGGCACGGTAGCCCACGCCAACGAGGTTCAGCTTGCGCTCGAAACCGGTGGTCACGCCCTTGACCATGTTCGCCGCCAGGGCGCGCATGGTGCCTTGCAGGGCGTTTGCTTCACGCGACTCGTCAGCCGGCGAGAAGGTCAGCGTGTCGTTCTCGACATTGACCTTGACCAGGCTGTGAATCGGTTGCGACAGCGTACCCAGCGGACCCTTCACGGAGAGCACGCCAGCCGCCACGTTCACTTCCGCGCCCTTGGGGAGCGCGATGGGAGCCTTACCTACACGGGACATGGTTCTCTCCTTAAGCGACGTAGCAGAGAACTTCGCCGCCCACGCCAGTGGCGCGAGCCTTGCGGTCGGTCATCAGACCCTGCGGGGTCGAGATGATCGCCACACCCAGGCCGTTCATCACTTGCGGGATGTCGCTGCGGCCCTTGTACACGCGCAGGCCGGGCTTCGAGACGCGCTCGATGCGCTCGATCACCGGACGGCCGGCGTAGTACTTCAGGCCGATGCTCAGTTGTGCCTTGCCGCCATCTTCCTGGACGGCGTAATCGTCGATGTAGCCTTCGTCCTTCAGGACCTTGGCGATTGCCACTTTCAGCTTCGACGACGGCATGACAACCGACGCCTTCTGCACGCCTTGGGCGTTGCGGATGCGCGTCAGCATATCGGCGATAGGA
>NZ_JBIVHB010000056.1:0-2246 GCF_044748965.1 Cupriavidus sp. NPDC089707 | reverse complement strand
GATCGCGCAGCGGTTACGCTGGCGAGTCGGGTTCGCGTTGCGCGGGAGCTGCTGCAGCTCGAGACGCGCGCTGTAACGCTCTTCTTCCGACTTCTCTTGGTCGTCGATGATGGCCTTGAGGTTGGCGCGCTTGGCGGCGTACTTCGCCACCAGCTTGGCGCGCTTCTTCTCACGTTCAATCAGAGCCAGTTTAGCCACGGTTACCCCTTAATTGCGGAACGGGAACTTGAACGCACCGAGGAGTGCCTTGGCTTCCTCGTCGTTCTTTGCCGTCGTCGTGATGCTGATGTTCAGACCACGCAGTGCGTCGATCTTGTCGTACTCGATTTCGGGGAAAATGATCTGCTCTTTCACACCGATGTTGTAGTTGCCACGACCGTCGAACGAACGGCCCGACACACCACGGAAGTCACGCACGCGCGGCAGGGCCACGGTGACGAAACGATCGAGGAATTCGAACATGCGCTCGCCGCGCAGGGTCACCATCGCACCGATGGGGTAGCCCTGGCGGATCTTGAAGCCGGCGATGGCCTTCTTGGCCTTCGTCACGACCGGCTTCTGACCAGCGATCTTGGTCAGGTCGCCGACGGCGTTTTCAATGATCTTCTTGTCATTGATCGCTTCACCAAGGCCCATGTTCAGGGTGATCTTGGTGATGCGCGGCACTTCCATGACCGACTTGTAGCCGAACTGTTCGATCAGCTTCGGCACAACCTGTTCTTTGTAAAACTCTTGCAGACGTGCTGCCATGCTCAACTCCTAAACGTGCCCAGAATCAAGCTGCCACGACGGCACCGGTGGTCTTCAGCACGCGCACGCGCTTGCCGTCTTCCACCTTGATGCCGACGCGCGACGGCTTGCCATTGGCATCCACGAGCGCAACGTTGGAAATATGCAGGGGCATGACCTTGTCAACCACGCCACCAGTGGTGCCCAGCATCGGGTTCGGGCGCGCGTGCTTCTTGGCGATGTTCACGCCTTGCACCGAAACCTTGTCACCGAGCACGGCCTGCACGGTACCGCGCTTGCCCTTGTCCTTGCCGGTCAGGACGATGACTTCATCGCCTTTGCGAATCTTGTTCATGTCGGCTCCTTACAGCACTTCCGGAGCGAGCGACACGATCTTCATGAAGCGCTCGGTACGGAGTTCACGAGTCACCGGCCCGAAGATACGGGTGCCGATCGGCTCGAGCTTGTTGTTCAGCAGGACGGCGGCATTGCCGTCGAACTTGATCAGCGAACCGTCAGCGCGGCGCACGCCCTTGGCGGTACGCACGACGACGGCGTTGTAGATGTCGCCCTTCTTCACGCGACCGCGCGGCGCTGCGTCCTTGACGGTCACCTTGATGATGTCGCCAACGCTTGCGTAGCGGCGCTTGGAGCCACCCAGCACCTTGATGCACAGCACTTCGCGCGCACCAGTGTTATCGGCCACTTCGAGCCGGCTTTCTGTCTGAATCATGGTGTTTGTCTTCCCAACTTAATCCGCCAGGTGCGATAGCGCCCGTCGGTCAGTCTTGGTCCCGTCGGCTCCGGCCTTGCGCCAGCACCGTCTGGGTTGATCAACTTTGAAGTCGGTAGGAACCTGGCAATCCCGACAGATCGTCGAGGCCGCCTGGCCCTGGCTCGCTCAACAGGCCCGCCTGGGTGGTACAACTTAGGCGAACGCAATAAAGCGGAAGTCCAGGATTATAGCTACATAATCCTGGACTTGCAAGTCAAGCTAAGAACGTGTTGTTCTTAGATGACGCGTGCAGCCTCTACCAGCCGGGAAACCACCCAGGACTTGGTCCGCGACAGCGGACGGCCTTCCTGGATTTCGACCTTGTCGCCTTCCTTGTACTGGTTGGCTTCGTCGTGTGCGTGGTACTTCTTGGAACGCAGCACGTACTTGCCGTACAGGGGATGCTTGACGCGGTTTTCCACCAAGACCGTAACGGTCTTGTCCATCTTGTCGCTCACGACACGGCCGACCAGGGTGCGGCGAAGCGACTTTTCCGTTTGTGCAGCTTCAGTCATTTCGCGTTCGCCTTTTCAGTCAGCACGGTTTGCACGCGCGCGATGTCCTTGCGAACCTTCTTCAGCTGGCTGGTGTTCTGCAGCTGTTGGGTTGCCTTTTGCATGCGCAGGCTAAATTGGGCCTTCAGCAGCTCGGAGAGCTCCTGGTTCAGGCCTGCGGCGTCCTTGCCGCGAAGTTCGGATGCTTTCATCCCTGCTCTCCTTACGTCCCGACCTGGCGCACCACG
>NZ_JBIVHB010000055.1:0-4461 GCF_044748965.1 Cupriavidus sp. NPDC089707 | reverse complement strand
CATTGCCAACGACACGGAGTACGGGCTCGCGGCCTATGTCTGGTCCGGCGACGCTGCGCACGCACGGCGTGTTGCCAGCCGGCTGCGCGCGGGGACTGTCTGCATCAACGGGGCGGTTGCCGACCCCGGCGCACCGTTCGGTGGCTACAAGCGTTCCGGTAACGGGCGCGAGAAGGGCATCCACGGCCTGTCCGAGTACCTCGAGCAAAAGACCATCGCCATTTGACCGGTTCCCGGTCAGCAGGTGGGTACTGTCGCCCCATCCCTGGGCGACTTCCAGTGCCGGAACCTGCCATGACTTCGCTGGCCCCGAGTCTCATCGGGGTTGGCGCAAACCAAAGGAGACATCCATATGCAAGACGCTGTTGCTACGTTCCAGCCGCCGCAAGCCGACGCCTTGACGCGCGAAAACTGGCCATTTTCCGTCACTCGCCTCACGCCATGCATCGGCGCAGAAATCGGCGGTGTTGACCTCGCCCGCCCCCTGGATGATGAAACCTACACAGCTTTGCGCCAGGCGCTGTTGAAGTTCAAGGTTCTGTTCTTTCGTGAACAGGACATGACACCAGCTCAGCATGTAGCCGCCGCGCGCCGCTTTGGCGAGCTGGAAGTCCATCCCATGAACCCGAATCTCCCGGAGCATCCGGAACTGATTGTGTTCGACCGTAACGAGAAGGCGCGCGGGCAAGAGAACGGCTACCACTCAGATGTCTCGTGGCGCGAGGTCCCCTCGATGGGCTCGATGCTGCGATGCCTGGTCAGCCCGGAGACTGGCGGCGACACGATCTGGGTGAATATGGCGGCAGCGTACGCCAGGCTTCCGGAGGACGTGCAGATGCGCATCGATGGGCTTCTTGCCGTGCACGACGCCATGCCGGTCTTCGGAGCCGCGATGACGGAGGAAAGGTATGCACAGATGCGCAGGGAGTATCCGCCCGTCGTACATCCGGTAGTCCGGACGCACCCTGAATCGGGCGAGAAGATCCTGTTCGTGAACGAAGGGTTCGTCACGCATCTGGCCAACTACAAGGAGCACCACACGCGTCGCATCGGGTCCGACTCCCGACTCGGCGAAATGGACCTCCTGCAGTATCTGTATCGCCAGACCGCCGCACCTGAGTACCAGGTTCGCCTGAAATGGCGGAAGAACACCGTTGCGCTCTGGGACAACCGCGCGACGCAACACTATGCGGTGGAGGACTACTTTCCGCAAAGACGCGTGATGCATCGAGCCACGGTCATCGGGGATCGCCCGTTCTGATGCGTCGCGGGGCACTGGCACTTTATGGGGAGGCTGCTGGCAACGCCGGGAATGCGGCGGCCGACCAGGCATCCCGTCCCCTCTCTGTAGCAGCCTTGAACTGAAGGCGTTCCTTGGCGTGGCCTCGTCCCGATTGGACGTTGCGCCACGACAGGCGCAACGTCCTGACCTGCCCCCCCCGAAGTCATCCGCTTCATCCAACAGCCCATGCGCCGCGCCCACGCGGCCAGAGGAGACTCCATGGCTCGCATGCCATATTTTGACTTTCACGACATCACCGGCCGGCTCGGCGAGTTGGTGCGCGACCGTGCGCCGCTCAACCTGTACCGGATTTTGCCCAACGCGCCTGAAGCCGGTATCGGCTTCGTGACGCTGGGACGCGCCATCCTCACGAAACTGACGCTCCCGCCAACACTGCGCGAGCTGGCCATCCTCAGGGTGGGCGCACTGTGCAATGCCAGCTATGAAATCCATCAGCATCGCCGGGTGGCGCGCGCGGCGGGCTTGCCCCAGGCAAAGATCGAGACCGCGCTCAGGCCAGGCTCGACGGAAGCGCTCGAGCCGCATGAGGCGCTGGTGATCGCATTCACCGACGCCGTGGTGCGGGATGTCAAGGCGCCCGAGGCGCTGTACGCGAGCGTGGCGCAGGCCCTTGGAGATCAGCAGACCATGGAACTGCTGGTCACCATCGGCTACTACATGCTGGTGTCGCGCCTGCTGGAAAACCTGGAAGTCGATCTTGAAAACCCGCCGCTTGAACATGTGGAGATGCCCCGTGCCTGATACCCTGCAACCCTGTCCTGAACAACAACTCTTCGGGCCCGCACTGGGCAGTATCCGGCGCGAGGGGCGCCTTGCCGGCCGGCGCATCCTGGTGGTTGGCGCCGGCCAGCGCGAGACCGTGGACGCGGTCCCTTCGGTCGGCAACGGGCGCGCCATGTCGGTGCTGTTTGCGCGCGAAGGCGCGACGGTGGCTTGCGCCGACATCGATGCCGGCGCCGCCCAGGGCACGGTCGACTGGATCGCCCGCGAAGGCGGGCAGGGCTTCGTCGTACAAGCCGATGTATCGGACCCTGAGCAGATCTCCCGGATGGTGCGCGAAGCCGCATCCGCCATGGATGGTCTGGACGGGATCGTCGTCAATGTCGGCATCGGCACCCGGAGCCGCTTTGGCAATGAGAATCCGGCCGAATGGGATCGTGTCCATCACCTGAACCTGCGGGCGCCGATGTTCTGTGCGCAGGAGGCGGCCGCCGTCATGCCAGCGGGCAGCGCGGTCGTCTTCGTCGCCTCCACCGCAGCGATCTCGCCGCTGAGCGGCCTGCCGGCCTATGAGTCATCCAAAGCCGGGCTGATGGCACTGGGTCGCGCCGTCGCGTTTGCCGGGCAAGACACAGGATTGCGCGCCAATGTGCTGGCGCCTGGCCTGATCGATACGCCGATGGGGCGCGACGCCTCCCGCGCCCGCCCGTCGCGCGCGGCCCGTCCGCTGCCCTTTGGGCGGCAGGGCACGGGTTGGGAGGTCGCCAACGCCGCGCTCTTCCTCGTCAGTGCCGAATCCTCCTACGTCAATGGCCAGATGCTGGTCGTGGACGGCGGACTATCGATTGGCGCCGTGCGCACCGCAGCCTGAGCAACTCAGCGCCCACACCACGCCCACACCAGGCCGAGATCGATTCCATATCTGGCAAGCGTTGCCATGGCAGGCCCGCTACCTCGCGACATAAAGCGATGGCGTCGGGCGTGCCTCTATAGCCACGCATGCCTTGGAGATTATTGCCAATATGTACAGTGCCAGCGGTAGACCCGGGCTGGAAGGTGACCTGCGTCGGCCGCCTTCCTTTCTCGCACAATTTGTCGTACGTGAACGCGCGTGCCTTGCAGGTGGACGGCGGCCCGGCCGCCGGCATCACGCTGGCGCGGTAACGAGGCGACGGTCCACGAGCACCGTGATTCGCTTGTTCGCCGCTACGGTACCCGTCGTGCTGTCCTGCCTCGGCGCTATCGCACCCGCGCATGCGCAGGCGGTCTACCCGATTCGCCCGATCAAGCTGGTACTCGGCTTTCCGCCAGGCGGCAGTACCGATGTGGCAGCCCGTAGCGTTGCCGACCAACTCGGCAAGCGCCTTGGCCAGCCCGTGGTGGTCGAGAACCGGCCGGGCGCTTCGGGAAATATCGCCGCGGCCTACGTGGCCAGGAGCCCGCGAGACGGCTACACGCTCTTCTATGGCACCAATACCACGCATGCCATGAACGTTAGCCTCTATTCCAGGCTCGATTACGACCCGGTCAAGGACTTCGTGCCAATCGTGCTGCAAAGCAAGGTGTGGAACGTGTTGAGCGTGAATCCGACGTTCAGGGCCACGACGCTTCCGGCGTTGATTGCGCTAGCCAGGTCGGAGCCCGGCGCCATCAACGTTGCCTCGCCGGGAAATTCGACGAGCGTGCACATGGCGCTCGAGCTGCTGCAGTCCATGGCCGGCATCAAGGTCACTCACGTACCGTACAAAGGCAGTGCCCCGGCGCTGACCGATGTGCTCGGGGGCCAGATCCCTGTCATGTTCGATAACCTGCCGGCGTCGCTGCCGTACATCCGCGCCGGCAAGCTGAAGGCGCTGGCAGTATCGTCGCCCAGGCGGCTGGCAATGCTGCCAGATGTGCCGACCTTCGAGGAACTCGGCATCAAGGGCTACGAGGTGGCGGGATGGACCGCGTTGTGGGCGCCCGCCGGTACGCCGCCGGCCATCGTCGATCGACTGAACCATGAGATGAATCAGGTGCTTGGCGATCCGAAAGTCATCGCGATGATGAAAGATCTGGCATTTGACCCGCAGGGCGGCACGCCAGCATCGCTCGCCCAGTTCGCACGTGCCGAGACTCTGAAGTGGCAGGCCGTCATCCGGAACAACGGCATCAAGCTGGATTGACCAGCAAGACTCATGCTGGCTCACCCTGACGGTGAATCAGGAGGAGGCCAGGGGTGCCGTCAGCCAGGGAAAGGCCCCGATGACTACAAGTTATCGGGAATGGCATCACTATGCATTGGACTCACCGTGCAAGCAGGCCAAGAATAGTCCGGAGCGAACAGAACAGGCGTTACGCCAAAAAATGGAGACGAAGGGCATGTACAACCTCAAGCAGTTCTATATCGGTGGCCAGTGGGTCGCTCCGGCGAAGGAAGGCAGCATCATCGATATCGT
>NZ_JBIVHB010000054.1:0-5280 GCF_044748965.1 Cupriavidus sp. NPDC089707 | reverse complement strand
GTGGATAACTTCGCTGGAAACCCGCTATACATCAATATGGGGCAGTGAAAACGCCCCTCGCAACAAAAACCCCGACATACCAACTGTGCGAAATGAGTCTTATTAGCACATTGAGATCTGCCATGCCAGGCGGCCACGCCCGCCCGACAACGTCATCAGCGTGCCGGGCGCGGTCGCTTCTTCGGTTATCCATCGCCAGGTTGGAAGCTGCGGTTCGTGAAGGTACGCCCAAGTTCGCTCTGCGCGCGATCGTCGAACACGTCGCGCACGCAGTCGCTCATCGGGCTTTACCCGCGGCAGATAGAGCCTCAGGGCAGATGGCGTCGTGTCTCGGCGCTGCTGATGTCTTCCAAGTGCCGGAATGCCGGCACAATCTTGTCACAGTCCAGTGCATCGACGCCATACTGCTCGAAGAACACCCGCCACTCGCGCACAACAGCCCAAATCCCCGCGATCAGCTCTGCGGCGCGCGCGGTGCTGATCGAGAACCGCTGGCAGCCAGCCAGGGCGTTGTCGATCGTTGCGCTGCGTCCTTGCGGCCCGATCTCGAGGTGCAACAGGCGTTCGGTCGCGTGCGAAGGCCGTGGCAACACGTCGTAGAGCGGGCTCAGGCGCCAGCCGGGCAGCCGCGGATCCCAGATGAACCCATGATTGCGCAGGTGGTCATCGTCGTTGGTCACGAAGATGTTGAACACCATGCGTCTGAACAGTTCTTCGTTGTCGGCGCGAACGACTGCCGTATGGCAGTATCTCCGGATCGCCGCGGCCAGATCGGCGTAGGCTTTCGTGCGCGATTCTGTCTCATCGCACCCGATCAGGGTCAGGCCGCTGACAAAGGCCATGCGGCGCTCCGTTCTGTTTGCCGCCGGCGCCAGCAGGAGATCCGTGTCCGCTTGCGGCATTTCCCCACGCTCAAGCCAGTACCGGTCAAACCGGCGGATCATCATGAGGCGGCGATCGCCCAGCATGCGGGCCTCCACCGCAGGCACGTTCAGCCCGCAAGCCTTGGCCAGCAGCAACGACGCCGTCTCGATGAGGGGAACGTCGAAGGAGTCGGTCTTGCTGGAGAACTTGGCCAGGACCAGGTGACCGGCGTCATCCCGGATAGTAGCCTTCGGCCGCGCGCCACCCAGCGCGGTCCCCTGCACGAAGATCAGTTCGAGGTTGGCCGGGACGGGCAGGCCCTCTTCGATACGCTCTGCGGCCTCCATCAGGTACTCGATCGCGTGGATGCTGCCTACCGTGCTCGTAGGAGGCGTGTTGATGTCCGCGCGAATGTCCAGTGCACCCACGCGATCGCTACCCGCATGCAGCAGGTACTGCGACTCCGGCAAGCTGTTCGCCGGCACCTTGAGCTTGGCTTCAATCACCCGGCGTCCCCACGAATCCGGCGCCGCGTCGCGTATACCCCCGAAGCCCCTCAGCTCGTTCACGGGCAGCAGGCGCCGGCCCTTCACCGGCTCTCCGTGGATGCCGAGGCTCACGGGGTCAACTTCGATCGCATCTGGACGATCCAGATATCGGAGGCCGTAGGCAAAGCTCGAGGCCAGCAGCGCCGCGCCCTCCTCCGTCATGGTGAGTTGGCCACACGGCGCCCAGGCTTCGCCCAGGTAGGCGAAGATCATTAGCTGCTGGTCTTTTGCCATCTGAGTAAGTCGTCAGAAGTCGAGGCTCTGGAGCTCTGAGGCGGACAAATCCCTGACGCGCCGCGTTGCTTCGCGCGACTGCAGCGCCTTGAGTGCGGGATCGGACTCCGCCAGAAGGCTTGCGAGGGTTGCCCCTGGAGAGATAGCGTCCAGGTAGCGAAGCATCTGGCCGAATGCGAGGCCTGGATCCCCCTTCTCGATTCGATAGGCCGTGTTGCGAGAAAGCCCCGCACGCACGGCAGCATCGGCTTGCTTGATGTGGCGAGCCTGACGTAACCGGGCCAGCAACCTGCCAACTTCGGCCGCTTGCTGAGCCAGCTGTGGAGAGAGAACGGAGGACTGGGAAACCTTCATGTTCGAAAAATCGCTCGCAAAAGTCCTATTGCTCGATTTCACGAACATTATACACGAACCGCTCACAACCCTGAGTTGCTCGTAAAATCGAGCATTCACCTGATAATGCTCGATTTTAGATATCTGGCACGTGTGAAATGTGACCTCCACGAGTCACGGCTGCACCCTTCGACAATAAGACTGCACTCGAGAGGCGACGAAGCCGTCAGGACGCCGTACTATCCTGCAGCCCATGTCTTCGCGAATGCAACGGTCAGCCACTCGTCCGATCTGCCAAAGGGGGGCACTATCCTCGCGGACAGAAGAGATTACCGTCGCTCAGTCGGCGTCTTCCTTGTCAGAGCTTTGCGAACGCGCACGATGCCCTTGACCTCAAACTGAGAGGGTGCTGCTAGACAAAGATCTTCATACTCCCGCATCGTCTTCGTGTCGATCCCATTCGCCTTGCGAAGACCGGAAGCAGCGCTGTGGATTGCCTCAAAGGCGTCGCTCTTGAATCGTTTAGCAGACACAGCAAATCTCCAGTAATGTTCCGCCCTTTTTGGCGAACAAGAACGTGAATATCCCTCGGAGCTCAGAGGCGCGGCACCAAGCCCGTCGACTGCGGTCCGCCATCCATCCGGCCGCTAATCATCGTGGGGTTCCCATGCTGCCTCGTCGCCGCGCTTGGCCGCATGGGCCAACATGGTCAGACCCAAACCGTCCAGTACACGCAGGACCTGCCCAAGATTGACGCCTTTGCCGTTCTCGAGCTTGGACTGCATGCCCACAGACACACCGCAACCCCTTGCTGCCTGATCAACGGGCATCCCTTCCCCTGCTCGGGTGGCGCGAATGCGGTCACCCAGTTGCGGAAGAGAAGCCAGCAGGAAGGCGGGCCCCTCATTTCTTTCACTATGGTGAAATTATACGCGGAGCCGGATGACGGTCGCATGCGCGCACGATCCGCCTGGTCGAGAACGCTGCGGGGCTGGCGCCTGTCTACTAGCAGGGCTAAGCTCTCGGCTTATATCGGCGGCCCCCCCAGAAGCATCGTAATGCGAAGACAGTGCACAAGACATATACAACACCGCCGACAGGCATACCCCGCACGACTGGTCGACCCGATAATTCGGTCGGGCCCGACGCAAACGGAGATTCGCCCGGCCCCACCTAGGCTGGCGGGCCTGCTGCTTGATGCCGCAGCCGCTTCCCTGGAAAACCTGCGGCTTCAGCGCCGGCGGCAACCGTGTGCTTGGGACGAGTGCCCTTGACTGCTGCCGACATGCTCGCACCACACCTGACGCCCGGCGGACACCTGCTGGCGGTGCCGGAGGACGCCGCACCAATCTTGGCAGAAGAAACGCGGCTGCGGCTGGGAAGTTCCTTTGCCCTTGGCGCAGGGCATGGCCTGCTGAATCTGGGCGCGGCGGAAATCGGCCGCATCTTGCCCCCCGCGTGGGCCTGGTGGCGTGATTTTGCCGCGCGCTATGTCACCGCCTTGTGCGCGACGCCCGAAGGCGGGGAGATCGTGGTCGCCACGCCGGCTGCCCAAGATCTTGATGCCCTGATCGCCGATGCGCCGCCGATGATGGGCGGCGAGTATCTCACGCCCGACGTGCTGGCCACGCTCTGGGGCGAGATGGATACAGCCTTGCACCAGGAACTGGCGACCGCAAACGTCCCGCTTCAGGATTTCCTCAAAAAGCACCACCCGGCCTGGAATCTCGTCGGCCGTGTGCATTTCAACCTCGCTGAGAACCGCAAGGACCCGGAGTCGCCGTTCGCCTTCCTTGCGACGTACACCTCGCGCCTGTCCGCCCTTGGCAAAGCGCAACATCAGCCGCTGTCGCAAGCCCTGGCGGAATTTTCAGGGGCCAGGAGCAAGGCGCAACTGCTGTCGTTATTGCTGCCGGTGCAGCGCGCCGCGGAACACTGCGATTGGCTTCGCGAGATGGTAGATAACGGCGACATATACCATCCGCTGCGCTGGACGCCGCTCGATGCCTATCGCTTTCTCTCGGACCTGTCCCAACTCGAAGCCGCCGGGATTGTCGTACGCACGCCAGGCGTCTGGCACGCGGGCCGCCCTGCCCGTCCCGTTGTGAAAGCCAGCGTCGGCGCACAACCGCCTTCGCTCTTGGGCAAGGACGCGTTGCTCGACTTCAACATGGAGGTCTCCCTCGACGGCGAGCGTCTCAGCGCCTCCGAGGTCAGGGATCTGCTCAAAGGCGCCGACGGCTTGCAACTCATCCGGGGACGGTGGGTCGAGGTGGACAAGAAGAAGCTCGGTCGCCTCCTGAAGCGATTCGAGGCCATGGAACAGGCGGCGCAAGCCGGTCTGCCCTTTAATGAGGCCCTGCGCCTTCTGGCGGGTGTTTCGCTCGACGAGAGCGCCGATCCCGCTGACCGCGACTGGTCGCAGCTGGTGGCGGGGCCCTGGCTGGCCGACATCCTGCAGGAGTTGCGTCAGCCCGAGGGGTTGGCGCAGATCAGCCCGGGACCGGAACTCAAGGCCAACTTGCGGCCCTACCAACAGGCTGGCGTGCGGTGGTTGTACCTGCTCACCCGGCTCGGACTGGGCGCTTGCCTAGCGGATGATATGGGCCTGGGCAAGACCATGCAGGTACTCTCGCTGTTGCTGGTGCTGAAGCGCGAAAGCGCCGAAGTGCGGCCCAGTCTGCTGGTCGCCCCGGCATCGCTGCTCGCCAACTGGGCGGCAGAGGCCGAGCGCTTTGCCCCAAGCTTGCGCCTCCTGATCGCCCATCCGTCGGTCATGCCGGCGGCCGAATTGCGTGCGCTGGACCCCGCACGGCTCGCAGACATCGATCTCGTTATCACCAGCTTTGGCTCGCTACTGCGTCAGCCGGTATTGGCGACCATCCCGTGGCGCCTTGCCATTGTCGATGAAGCCCAGGCGATCAAGAATCCGGGCGCCAAGCAAACGCGACAGGTCAAGCAACTCCAGGCACAATCGCGCATCGCGCTGACTGGAACCCCCGTGGAAAACCGTCTGTCCGACCTGTGGTCCATTTTCGATTTCACCCACCCCGGTTTGCTGGGCTCAGACAAAGTCTTTGCCAACTTTACCAGGCGGCTGGCCCAGGCCGAGCACTTCGGTCCGCTGCGAACGCTGGTGCGGCCTTACATCCTGCGCCGCCTGAAGACTGACAAGCGCGTCATCGATGATCTGCCGGACAAGACCGAACTCAAGGCCTGGTGCCACCTGAGCCCGAGCCAGGCGGCACTTTATCAGCGTGCGGTGAAGGATCTGGCCACCGCGCTTGAAGACGCCGAAGGC
>NZ_JBIVHB010000053.1:0-5864 GCF_044748965.1 Cupriavidus sp. NPDC089707 | reverse complement strand
CATTTCGCACAGTTGGTATGTCGGGGTTTTTGTTGCGAGGGGCGTTTTCACTGCCCCATATTGATGTATAGCGGGTTTCCAGCGAAGTTATCCACAGGCGTGGGTACGACTGTTGCGCAACAGATCCTCATCACTTTGTTGCGCCAATGGACTGGCCGCGACGCAACAGTCCGAAGGGCGGCGTGACGCGATCATTAGGCTGGCGGAGGCTCCTCATCCGAGGATGGAGAACCCGAGGGAAGTGCAGTAACGGTCGCGACCGGTAACGCCCCCAATGCTTCGAGTTGGGCGCGCGCTTCGGCGTAATGCTCGTAGAAGGCCGCCCACTTGCTGAAGCCGCCGAGTTCGCCCACGACCCGGATCATGGCCAGGTGGGAACTCGTCAGCAGCCTCACTTGCCGCTCGAGCTCGGCAATGCGCAGCTCCTTGTCGGCCAGCGTTGCCGCCGTCACCGCGCTCGCCTGTCGCGGCAGGCGCCGCTGCCAGCGGTGGAACTCCGCCTGGCGCTGCTGGTACTGCGCCAGCAACTGGCTGCGCACCGGGCTGCGCGTGATGGACGAAGCTGCCTTGAGGCTGGGATGGCGACGCGCGACGGCGCGCGCCGTGATGGTCTCGTCGTGGGCCAGCAGATCTTCCAGAATGCGAATGAGGTCTGGATCGTCTGGCGCGGTCGTCTTGGTTTCAATCATCGAGCACTCCGCGTGCCGGCAGTACCGACAGGTCAGGCCCATCAGGGAAGGGCAACTCGCCGTTAGCGCTGGCCAGCAGCTTACGCACCCCTTCGAGCCGAACCCGCGCGTGAGCGATCTGGTTATCGCGCCCCGGCGCCGTGGCCTGCCGTGCCTCGGCATGTGCGAGAGCGGCTATCAGCTTGCCTTCGAGCTTGATCAGATGCGCCCGGTTCTCCGGGAGATTGGTCGCCGACAGGTGCCGGCAGCCGGTAAAGCATTCCAGGTGCTTCGGGCAGGGATCGACCGTGAAGCTGTTCAGGCAGTGGCCGTACGGGGTTGCATGGAAGCCATCGGCTTCCGCCTTCAGATAGGCGAAGGCCGCCTCGTCGCCTTCGTCAGCTTGGATGCGCAGGAACGCGGCAACCAGGGGGCCGCTGGCCTTGCCAGCCTGGATCATTTTGGCCACTGTCGTGGCTTTTTCCCCGAGGGAGAGTTCCACCTCCACCGGCAGTTCAATCTGGTCGAGCTGCTCGGCCAGGCTGCGATGGTCGTACACGTAGCTCTGCGTCACGCTACGCCGGTTAAAGCGCTTGGAGATGATCGTGTCCGCAACACCGAGCCGGAACAGCTCGGTGTTTTGCAGATGGCGCAGCATGTGCGACTCAAGGCGTAGTTGTTTATCCTCCGGGCTCTGGCCGTAGCGCTGGAACAGCGTTTCTCCCGAGGCCCGTTCCCCGAGCGCATTGGCCACGAAGCCGGTATCTGGCCGGTTCACCGCCATCACCCGCGTCACATCGCAGATGCCATCATCGCGCTCCTCCGCCAGCGAGCGCTTCGGCGCCAGGAACAGCAACTCCCAGCTCTGGAGCTCGCCAGCCATCAGTGGCAATGGTGCCGTGTCCGAGAGTTTGGTCGGCACCGCGGCACGCAAGTACGCCTCCAGCTCACCCACGTGCAGGCATGTCTGCGACCATTGCAACCGGACATCAGGCGGGATCACGCTGCCATCGGTCCGGCGGAACGACAGCACGTGGCCGCCCACCTGCATGGCCTTGCCGAGACGGTTCAGATACACGTAGGCAGCCGAGTCCAGCCGAGCCTGCCGCGCATGGCTGGCTCGTTGCAGGTCATGCATCTCCTGCAGCAAGGTGACGTCGAACTGCGCGCGATAGCGTTCCAACAGATCGGCCCGCTGCGCGCCATCCATAGCAGCCCAGAACGGATTGCCGGTCAGGTGAGGGTACAGATGGGCGGCGGGCACGACCTCATGCTCGGCGTACCACGGCAGTAGACGGCCGCTTTCGGATTGCTGCCGCAAGGTCCGGCGTAGCGGTTCGGTCAGTGCCACGCTGCGTTCCAGCGTCTGCGTCAGCAGGTCGCGGAACATCTCCGGTACATACTGCACCTTTTCGAACAGCACACGACTGTCCGACGTCGGGGCCTGCTGCTTTTCCGCGAAGTGGCGCAGCAGCAGCGCCTGCGCGTAGCCGCCTGACGTCCCCGCGGACTGGCCCTGCCGGTCGTAGTACGCCCTTGTGCGTTGCCAGTCCGCCGGCAGCAACACGACCTCGCCAATGCGCAACCCGGTGACGATCATCGCGCGCAGGCACAGGAAGCGCAGCGTATCGACGAAGCTACGAGGTGGCTCGGTCATGACGATGCGCACCAACTCCCAGAAGGCGCGCCGCTCCGGCAGACGTTCTGCGCGCTTGCGTTGCTCGAGGGTGTCCCGTAGCTCGTCCTCGGATTGCAGGAAGGCGGCCCGACGAACCCGGCGACTCGTCGTTCGGCGCTGGATCGCGGCTTGGTAGAGCGGGCCGCCGTTTGCCAGCCGCTGCACGTCGAACAGATTCCTGAGGACGCCCTCCACGAGCTGCCCCAACTTGCCGCAGGCCTGGATGCTGCTCGCCAGTTGGACAGCATGGTGCCCATCCTGTGTCGTCAGTTGCCAAGGCTCCTGGCCGGGGAGGCACGTCGCCAGTACCCGCAAGGGACGCACGATGTTAGACACGATGTGCCCGGTGGTATTGCGCTTGACCAGCAACTGCTCCAGCACGGCGGCCTTGATCAGATCCTGCCATGCCGCCGACAGCGCCGCTGGGGCAAGCTCTTTCGACTGCTCGGCCAAGGCCTTCAGCATCTTGGCATCACGGCCGAGATGGTTCAGGTAGTGCGCGGGAGACGGCACATTGCCCACGAGCGCGGAGAGGTTCCAGCCGTGCCCTTTGCACACGCGTCCGTCCGGCTCCAATGGTAGCGACCAGGCCAGGCCTCGTTGTTCTGCCAAGGTTTTCCCCAAGGCGATGTAAGCGCGGTAGCCAGCGTTCATTTCGCCTCGCCCTCCAGCTCGGCCAGTACCGCTTGCACGCCGGCAATGGCCCGTTGCAATTGCAGGTAGGCGGGGGACGCCGCCTCGTCGCGCGAGGCGTCATGGAAGAAGCGCACCACGCTGCGCAGGCCCGCCAGCACTTCGCGATGCAAGGCGGCATCGCGTACCGGCATGAACCGGTGGCAGCCATAGCAGGAGGTCACCGGATTGAACGGGCAGGCCGGCTGGCCGCTGGTGCAGCCGCCGATGCCGGCGATCGGGATGCCGTGCGGCACGCCGGCGATCTGCTGCTCGCCCTTGAGCGAACCCAATTCTTCCGCGCTGATGAAGCGCGCATGCGCGATGCGCGCCACCTGCTGGTAGATCGGTGACAGACCCAGGGCGCGATTGACGCGCTCCGCCTGGTTGGGCGAGCTGTCGAAGTACACGAGGCCGGTGGTCACGTCGGCGTGACCCAGGAAGGCGGCCAGCTCTTCCTGGTTGGCGCCGGCATCGACCAGGCGCTGCGCCGCGGTGTGTCGCAGATCCGTGGCCGTGACGCGCACGCCGAGCAGCCGCTCGGTTAGCGCGGCTATGCGCACGGAGACTTCCGAGGCGGAGGCCACACTGCAGAAGCGATCACCACCGGCATGTCCGCGTGCGCGTTGACGCTGCTCCAATTGGCCAGGCAGCACCGCCCACTCCCGTTTGACCCGGCGGGGCAGGGGCTTGATGGCGGCGCCACGCCGCTGCTTTACCATGCGGAAGGTCAGATGCACCGCTGGTAGTTCGTCAGTGCCGTCCGACCACACGCGCACGTCGCGCAGGGTCAGTAGCGCAATCTGGATCGGACGCATGCCGAACTGGTAGGCACACAGCAACATCACCGCGTCACATAGCGCCGCCTCGTCCAGGTACGCGCCATCGCGAACGCCTTGTGCCGTGTCATCCAGATAGCGCACGATCGCCGCTTCCTCTTCGATCGACAGGAAGACGTCGCCGGCGCGCACGCCAGCGTACTTGTCGCGGGCTGGCCAGGGCAGCGCAACGCCGAGGAACTCGCGGTACTGGGGTGACCAGCCACACAGCCGATAGTGGCAGAGCAGGCGCAGCAGCGCCTTGGCGAACCCGTAAGCGTCCGCTCTTTTCCCCAATGCTCGTAACGCTGCCCAACTGGCCACGCAATTTTCGGGACCGGCCATCAGTAGCGCAATGACTTCCGCATGGCTGAAGTGCTTCGCCGCTTGCAGGTATCCCGTCGCAGTCGATACGTGCAGGTTTTCCCCGAGCAGATAGAGGAACAGATGCTTCAGCAGGGCCGCGTAGCCGCTGTCATAGATAGAGAAGTCGAGATACTGGGTGCCGCCATTGATATGGACGGCGAAGACGCTTGCGTTGGCCGGGTCGTGGATCACGCGCGTGGTGTCGTCGAAGTCGTCGTAGTAGCGCAGCAGGGGCGGCAGCGCCGGCAGTTGCCGCACGATCTGGTCCAGCCAGGCCTGCGCTTCGCTCGCGGTCCATTGGTTGACGTCAACGTGCGCTGGCATCTCGGTCTCCCGGTGGCAGGGCACGCAGCACCGCGACCCGGTCATCAAAGACGTTGTTCCAGACGGCCGACAGTCGGTCTTCGAACACGGCTCGCGCATAGTAGGCTGGCATGTCCGACGTGCGGGACCAACCAAAGAAGCTGCGCAGCTTTTGCACAGCCTCGTCCATCGAGTCGCCCTGGGTGAGCAACTGATTGAGCCGCACGACGGCGCTGGTATGCCGGAAGTCGTGCGGCGTCACACTGGTCTTGCCGGTTCGGTCTTCCAGTTCGGCCAGCACGTGCGCCGGCAAGGCCGCCGAGGCCCGCGCAAAGAGCTTGGTGAGCGATTCGGTGGACAGCGGCGTGTTGGTCTGCGCGTTGAGCAGGTAGGGGTGATCGGGCCGCCCCCGGTAATTGTCCACATAGCATTGCACCAGGTTCGCCGTCAGCTCGCTGACCGGAATCTGCCGAATCGAATCGGGCGTCTTGATGCCGGGGCGCGAGTGACGGGGATCCGCCGCACCGTGACGGTGTTCGCCCACGTTGAGCCAGTAACGCGTCCGTTGCTGCCTGGCGTCAAAGCCGGACTTGATGGCATCCGCGCTCAGCAGTAGCAACTCGCCGCGGCGCAGGCCTTGATGCAGCATCAGCACGAAGGCGATAAAAACCCGCCAGCGGGTGCCCATTCCCTTGAACGGGTTCGTCGGGGCGCTGGGGTCCAGGCGTTCGTACAGCGCTTGCACGACCGCTGCAGGCAGCGAGCGCAGGACGTTGACGCGATGGTGGCGTTGGAGCTGGAGCTGGCCGTAGAGCAGATGGAGGCGTTGCCAGCGCGCATTGAGCTGCGCCAGCCGGTCGTCGCGTGCCATCCCTTGACCCAGCCAGGTCGACACCATCACGACGAATTCCAGCCCGGCCCGCCAGCGCTCCTGATCCGACGCCGTCGGCCGGGCCTGATTGCGCAGCGAGACGAACCAGCCTTCCAGGATGGTGCCAAGCCGGGCGTCATCCAGGTCCGCCAGCGCATCGTCCAGCGCGCCGGCGCCCAACATGCCATCGGCATACGCATAAAGCCGTTCGACATGATGCAACTTGCGCAGCCGCGTCAGTTCGGCGTGATCGGCCAGCGCCATCAGCGCCCACACGTTCGCCCAGAAGCGTGGCAAGCCATGCCGGTCCACCAGCGTCACGCCGTGCAGACGCTGCGGCACCTCCGGCTGATTGAGCTGAATGACCATGGCCGCCGAGGTCCAAGACCCAGGAATCTATACCATAGACCATCCTGGCTGTTGCGCCAGAAGCGGGATTTCAAGGCTTCAAAGCGCAACAGTCGTAAACCTACCGTTCCTTCGCATAA
>NZ_JBIVHB010000052.1:0-5961 GCF_044748965.1 Cupriavidus sp. NPDC089707 | reverse complement strand
ATGACGGACGGCGCGACGACCGTCACCACCGTCGAGGCTGGCGACGGCCGCCTGACCTCCAAGGGCGACACCAATGGCGGCAAGGGCGCGTCGCGCACCGACACGGTCCGCCCGAACGATGGCCGCGTCACCAGTGCTGCGCCCACGAACCCGGCGGACGCCTACGCCGCGATCCGGGATGAATGGATCAAGATCGATTTATGCAACAACGCCCCACAGATGCATCATCGACTGCTGGAGGCTGTAGTCGATTCAATCTTGCTGAATTCAGATCTAACAAAAATGAAACTTGATTCAGGATTGCCTTGTTTCGGGCGTTATTCGTGTTCAGTATGATCTCCTGCCTTGGACATGCTACCAAACTATTGCGGTAGCCCAGGTGATCGCAACATGCTGATTTTCCGGAAAATTTCGTGTTGGCAGATCCCTGTGAGACGAATCTACACATGAAAATAGACATAAGCCGAGCCATTGCGTTGCTTCCTGTGACACTGCTGGTAATGACTGTTGGTTGCGCGCCGCAGCAAGCCATGCAGGGATCTTCCAGTGCCCAATCAGTTGAGTCATCGGACAGTTCGCCCTCACGGAAGCCGATCGAATCAAACAGTTCTGCCGCGCAGCCGGTGGAGTTCTATCCCGGCTATCCGCCGGCTTGGGTCAAGAACTACAAGAATCTTCCGCCGGAGGTCATCCCCGGGGCGAAGCTGGGGGATTCGAAAGAGGAGAGCGCTAAGCGGCTTCGGCCCGAGATCAGGGAATTGCTGGATGTTGCTCGACGCTTCTATTACGACCCGGCACTACTATCGCATCGCCGCGAAATGCTTGAGTTCCTGCATGTTGGTTCCACAACCCGTGAAGTCATTGAGACGCGAATGCAGGACGGAGCGTTGATTCCTCATTTCCGAGAAGACTTTCGTAGTGGTGGTCTCTTCTCCAATCCAGCTTGGCGAGGGTATTACCTCTATCGTGGATTCGAGGATGAGTTGCCGCGCGAGCGTTGGGGGGTTGATATTTCGGTCAAAGTGGATGGCGCCAAAGACTGCGTGGATAGCAAAGCGGTTGAGGGATATCTTGACGTGCCCCTTGATCCTGGCTTGTGGCCCCCTGGTCTTCACCCTGTTCCACCAGAACGCTGGAACAGGCACGGGAAGGAAAGCGATGGGAGTTTAGTTGCTCGAAGTCCAAGTCAAACCACTGGTGGCCTCGAGATTGGATTCGCAAAGGGTTGTCTAGTAAGACTCGAATTTGGTGCCACGTATAACTTGAATAAGGTTTCCAATGAAGACGTTCTCCGAAAATGATCCTGTCTTCAGTGGTCTGAGAAACGATCCGCTGGTCAGTAGATCGGCGCTGGCCAACTTTGTTGTACAAGCGAACTCAAACGCAGTTCTTAATTCGTATCTTTCGAAGGCAGGATCTGATCTTGTTGTCCGAATAAAGAACAACGATGAATTATCCAAGTCTCGAGATGGGGCTTTCTTCAATCCAGAGCCGGACCGCAATGGTAAGCTTGTTGTGGCACTGAATCCTGACTGGTTCATCGGTCCGAACGCCAAGTTTCCCACGACGTCAATCCTAACCGTCAGTCACGAACTGGATCACTACACACGCGTCGCTGATCTTCAGAAGTCGATGGAGATTCTGAACGATGTATCCCGATCCCCGGTGGATCGGTTGAGCGGCTATATCGCGCTGCGCATGCAAACCGAGGTAATGGGCGCCCGCGCGGAATTCCAAGCACTGCGGGCGGCCTATGGAATTGCGCCAGACGCACCGATCCCCAAACGCTACCAGATGCTCCTGACTGCCAGTGACCGGCAACTGCTCCAAGTCGAGGCAGCTGGGTATGAGCAAGGCTTGCGGAGTGGTGCGCTGGATGCGTACTTTGCCGAAAACGGCGCCGGCGTGCTCTCCCGCAATACGACCTATTGGGAACGTTACACGAACGGCATTGCCGAGCAGATCGGCGTTTCTCCGGATGCCGTGGCCAAGCTCCGCAGCGACCTCGCATATAAGCTTGCCGATCCAGATGCCGCCATCGATTGGAGCGTCCAAAATTTATCGAGCGGCTTGGAGCAAATCAGCCGCACGTACGCCAACGGAGAAACTGTCATTGACAACTATGACGCCGTTGGCTGCGTTGGGCGCGAGGTCATCAAGAACGGTGTCGTCATTGAGAGGAGCACTACTGGCGTCGATTCCGACGGCGTGCGTGTCACTACTACAGTTGATGGCAACGGCCGGCTTTTGTCTACCTCGTCGGAGCAGATATTCGATGATGGCTCCACAAGAACACGAATTGAGTATCCGGATGGCCGCATTGTCCTGGCTACAACCGATGCCGATGGCACAGTTTCCAGCCAGGTAGTTCAGGAAGTCGGTGCCGCAGCTGGTCCCGCTCCCGAGAGCGTTCTCGGCAGCATCCAAAGCATGCTGTCGCTGGTCCAGGCGATCGAATCGGGAGATACCAAGGCGATCGTGGCGGCGAGCGCGGCCATGCTGGCCAACCTGGATCGAGCTGGTGGCGGAACGCTGCTGCCGGATGGCGTCGGAGTTGGTTTGAATGCGCTGGCGGCAGGCATCAACCTGTTCAATGCCATCCAGGACGGCGATGGACTGCGTATTGCGGCGTCCAGCCTGAACCTGGGTAGCCAGGCGGCGACCATCTACGCCAATATGCTCAAGGACCAGGGCATCGCGGCATACGAGGCCGGTGCGACCACCGCGGGCAACAGCCTCATGGAGTCGGCCGGCACCATGGGACAGGTGGCGGGCGGACTTGCCCTTGTCGCGAGCATCGTGTCGCTGGTAATGGCGATCGAGGATGGGAATGGCTATCAGATTGCCAGCGCGGCGCTGAGTACCGCTGCCGCTGGATTTGCGGTCGCTGGATACACGTCTTACTGCCCGCCGCTGGCCTTTGCTGCGGTTGCCGTGGCGATGATTGGCGCGGCATTCACCGACGACGATATCCCGACGCTGGAAGGCGAGGCCACTGCGGTATGGAATCCGGATGGCAGCATCCATGTGCTGACCACGGTCGATACCGAGCAAGGCGGCGGCACGCCCACCAGGATGCTGCAGAGCCTGGTAGATGAACTGCAGAAGTCGCTGGCCGCCCAAATGGATGCCAATGGCAACCCTGTTTACGCGATCATCCCCCAGCGCCTGCCGACCATCGGCTACGCCTACGATCCAGATAGCTACCTGGGCAATGCCGCGAGCTTTGACGGCGCCCCCGGTCATTTGTACTTGAAATGGATTGACGAGAACGGACAGGAGCAGACCCGCTACTTCGACGGGGTGGGCAATCGGGGGCAAGCGGGGCAAGCGACGCTGATGCAGGAGTTCCAGGTGCATGCGTTTGAGGCGGTGGCCTTTCATTTCGCATTGTAAAAATCGAAAAACTGAGGTTGCTTTTTTTACCCCGGCAGGTTGTGGCCGTAGAGAAAATGTCATAGCCTCCGCCTTTCAAGAGGCTTTCAGTCCTGGCGGCAATAAGAGTAGCACCAAACGTCATTGTTTTACGGCGAGCCGACAGCAGAGAGTGAAGCGTCTTGCCGGAATGTTCGAATGCAAGGGAGAGACACATGGCAAAACGATTAGGGACGGTCTGTATGTCAGTGGTGGCAGCGCTGACCTTCATAGCGTTAGGCGGGGCCGGCCTCTACGTCTATGCACAGGAGCGGCACGATCTCCCGCCATTTGATCACGAGAAGGCCAAGCAGCTCTCCGCAGAAACACGAGCGGAGTACGAGCGGAATCTCTTCAATGAACTGGAAGCTTGGAATACCGGCACGCCGAAGTACTTGGGCAAGGATGGAACCAATCGGCGCGAAGCCGATTGGCTTGCCATGGCCCAAGACGGTTATGAGCTGGCGTATATCACGCTGCAGGTTCTTCAGCCGTCCACCGGCATTCGTTACGCGGCAGAGAAGCCCCTAGCGCGGCTTACGGAATTGGCTGAGGGCGGCGATGCGGGTGCGATGTGCTTGCACTGGTACCTGATTGACCGGGACCCCAAGGGCAATCAAGCCAAGTACATCGAGCCTGCGTACGCGTTCATGCGGAGCGGAGCGGCAGTTGGCCATCCGGCGTGCCTTAGTAGGGTCGGCTTCTTCCTCATGACTGGCATCCACGGTTTTCCAAGGGAGACACGCGCAGGATTCGATGCATCAGTCAAGGCTGCTCAAGCCGGCTATGACGGCGCAGGCTCGGTGGCGGTCTATCTTGCTTCGCGAGAAATGGCGAGCTCTACGGATTGGACGAGGTACTACTGCTGGCAGGTTCAGGCTAGCCGTTACAGGACATATGCAGATCCTGGAATCGTTTTGCGTAAATTGACCCGGGATTCAAAATTGGCCGATAGCGGAAAACTCGCCGACAGTCTTGAAGCGTGGCGGCCGACTCTCGATGAGTGCATTGCCCTGAAGCTTGGAGATGAGTAATGGCTGGTCCTATTGCCCAATGGCGGAGCGAAGAGAAACGACTCAGTACTCAGCTTGACCAAGCGCGAGACAAACTGGCGGCTCTTTGGGATGCCGGCGCTAGCTCACTCCAAATCAACCAAGCTCGCCTTGGTGAACTTGCAGCGGTCAAGCAATACAACGATTTCCTCAACACTGCGAAGCAGGATTACGCGAAGGCGACGCAGTACGAAGCGAGGCTGCGCAATGATCCGAACCTGTCGGCATTGGACCGCCAGCAACTGGAAGGCACGCGCGATGCATTGAATGCCCGTGCCGGTGAGTTCCAGCAGTTCGCCAATGACAGCAAGCTCTATCCGCAGTCTGCCAATCCCGTCAAACTGGATGGCAAGATTTATTTCGATGATGGTCACACGGCGTGGGACACGACCACCCCGCGAGGGATACTCGGCTCAGCCATCGACAGCAGCAAGGCCGCGTTTTCGGCTGGTCTCGAATGGATTACGCCAAGCAACGCCACGAACCAGCTCGCCTGCGCGGAGGGCTTCAATAGCGTAGTGGGAGCCGTATCAGGTAAGGTCTTGAATAGTCCCGGCAATGCTGTGAATCCTGCCGCTGAGAAGGCGCTCGAAGAGGTATGGGGGCAGGCCAAGGGTAGCGTCATGAAACCAGGCGATGGCGTCTGCAAGATGCTATATCCGGCAGGCGATCCGAATGTCGAGGACTTGCGTAAAGCCGGTCTGATCAGCGAGCTGGAACTGCCCGGGGAATTTGGTGATCAGTATCTGGTGCTCGACATTCCCGCCGAGCTAGTCGCTTATGGCCTCGTGGGCGCAGAGGTAGAGAATCGCGTGCGCAATGGTGCGATGACCGCGGATGAAGCGTACGCAATACTTGGACCACAGCGCGACACCGTACCTGAACATGCGATCGGCCTTCTTCCATATGAGGGCGCCACTGAATTTGACTTCATTGAAGACACAGAGGTGGTAGCGCTGCCTGACATTCCAGTCACTACGGCGCCCGAGACGGTTAGCGCTGTTGGCGTTCTCGGCAGCGTGCAAAGCATGCTGTCCCTGATTCAGGCCATCGAATCGGGCGACACCAAAGCGATCGTGGCGGCCAGCGCCGCCATGCTAGCCAATCTGGACGCTTTGCGCAGCGACGTGCATCTGTTGCCAAGTGGTGTAGGTGCGGGGCTGAATGCGCTCGCTGCCGGCCTGAATCTGTTTAATGCGATTCAGGATGGGGATGGTCTGGGCATCGCGGCCTCGAGCCTGAACCTGGGGAGCCAAGCTGCGACGATCTACGCCAACATGCTCAAGGACCAGGGCATCGCCGCATACGAGGCCGGTGCGACCACTGCGGGCAACAGCCTGATGGAGTCGGCCGGCACCATGGGACAGGTGGCAGGCGGACTTGCCCTTGTCGCGAGCGTTGTGTCGCTGGTAATGGCGATCGAGGATGGGAATGGCTACCAGATTGCCAGCGCGGCGCTGAGTACCGCTGCCGCTGGATTTGCGGTCGCTGGATA
>NZ_JBIVHB010000051.1:0-6892 GCF_044748965.1 Cupriavidus sp. NPDC089707 | reverse complement strand
TTTGGTCTTCCTCTCATCACCGCCTCGCCGTTTGCGTGCCTTCAACGCAGACTACTATGTGGTGTCAATAATGCAAGGAACTTCTGACGCGGGACGCTAGTGTGATTTTACCTTATCTTGCCGGCGTCGCATGGCGAAACGCGCGGGGCGGCGGCAAGTCGTTCTTCAAACGCGTCTTGGTCAGTGAGGCGTCCAAAGCCGCAGTACGATGATGCAGCTCGCGCTGACGAACAACAGGACGGGCCAAAAGAATTCCAAGGCTGAATGCGTGGTAAGGGTCATGTCTCGTAATGTGACTGCACGTATATGCATGCGCATGATCCAGGGCACGGCATATTCGCCCTTGCCGATCGCCGCCAATTCTTCAGTATGTTTGTCGCACTGCCATACTGCCGCCACCGTGCCGGTCCAGCCCCTTACACTCGCAGGATCGTGAATGTGAAAGGATCGTCCGTTCGCCGCCTTCGGCGGGCTCAACGTTGGAAAGCACGTCAGCTGACCCAGCGTGGCCCGTTTGGAGTCCTGCCGCAACAAACGCAGGATGCGATCTCTTATCAGCCGACTATATTGGCTGCGCCATTTGTCCCTGCTTGCTGTGCCTTCGCCGCTAAGGTAGTACCGAACGAAGCAATAGAGGTGCACTGCTGCAACCGCCACCCAGACACGCCAGGGCGCGGGCAATGGCAATCCTTCTGTAAGCCCTAGGAGCCTCAACTGTTCCGGCACTTTGAGCTGCAGCCACCATGCGGCAATGATGGCCGCCGAAAGAACTACGGTGTTCCGGCGAAGTTTATCTAACGTGTCATCCATGATTGAGTTGGAGTCATGCCCGCCTCTGGTGCTTTGCCAGAAACAATGCGGCGGCTCACGGGCTGGGACCCTTATCAGCTTCCAAATCGCATCAGTATTGATACGTGACCTGCAACCCGCCTGTCACCCCTGCGGTATGAAAGGCGGCGGGCTTGTAGATCGGGACGCCGGCAAACACGTCGTAAGATAGCCGGCCAAAGCCGGAGCCGAAGCCACCACGTAGTCCGATCACCGCCCCAGCCAGTTGCTTGCCCACCAGCACGACGGTAGACGGGCCGAAGACACGTCCATAGTCCACGCCAGCGTAGACAGCCTGGCCGGTGGCCGCAATCGGCGCCTGCAGCTCGTTGCGCCAGTAAAAGCCGCTGTCTCCCGCCAGCAGGTTCTCGCCGTCGAAGCCGCGCACGGTATAGCGGCTGCCGATGGTCATCATGTCCAGCGCGTAGAGGCGGTCGCCGGTGTACTGGCCCCGGAACGTGGTCACGTAACGCAAAGGCTGGCCGCCCAGTTGGAGCGGCACCGACAGGTTGGCGTCGGCGACGACCATGCGGTAGCGCCAGGTCGGCCCGCCATCTGCTGCCAGCGCGTCCGGTTGCGAGCCGAAACCGCCAATGCCTTGGCGGTACGCCAGGCTGCCGTCGAACTGCGCGGCGCCGAAGTAGTGTCGGTCGGTGAAGCCAGCCTCCAGCACCGTGTTGTTGCGGTGCTGCTGTTCAATCTCCGTGTCCTCGATGAAGCTCTTGCCAAAGCGGCGTGACAGCCGGAACTGCACGCCGAGCACGTCGTTCTGGCTGCGGCGGATCACGCGATGCAGCTTCAGGTCGGCGGTCTGCGACTGCCCGCTGGAGATAAACGTCTGATTGACGCCCGCGATCTGCTGGTAGTAGTTGTTCGAGTAGGCGGAGAGCGTGGCGGTCCAATAGCCCCACGGCACCGAGTAGAAGCCGTTCCAGCCGTGCGTGCCATGCTGCTTGTCGCTGAACTCCACGTCCTGCATGTAGCCGACGTTGAACAGGTCGTTCAGGCCGAGCGGGTTGTCAATGCCGACGCTCAGGTTCCCGACCCACTTGCCGGTGGCGAGCGTGCCCGAGTTGTCGACCGATGCCACTACGGTCCACGGCTTGGCGCGCTTGACCGTGATGACCACGTCGCTGACGCCAGGCACCTTGGTCGGCACGACCTGCATGTCCGCATCCTGGCTGGCGACGCGCTTCATCTGCTCCAGTCCTTGCTCCAGGTCGCGCAGATTCAGCAGGTCGCCCGCGCGGGCGGGGAACGCGGATTTCCATGTGCCGCGTGTGTCGGGGTCGGCGAAACGCAGTTCACCGATGACGCCAGGAATCAGCGACACGCGCAGCGTGCCGGTGCTCATATCCTGCTGCGGCAGCAGCACGCGAGTGGTGACGTAGCCCCGGCTCAGGATGGCCTGCGACATGCCCTTGGTCAGAACGTCCAGCCCCTGCTTGCCGACGCACGCGCCCCGGTAGTGCTCCAGCCAGACACGGACAAAGGCGAACGGGTCCTGCGGCAATGCGGACGCCCCCTGTGCCTGTGATGCTGCCGGCAGGTCAGGCGGCACTTCCAACACGAAGCGGTCGATGCGGAAGCACGATGTTTCCGTCGGCAGGGGCGGGTATTCAACCGGTGCAACGTCTTGCGCGCGCACGCCTGGCGCCTGTACCGCCTGAGCGCGCTCGCGGGCTTCCTGCTGCTGGCGGGTACGCTGCTCTTGTTCGACCGCCGTGGTAATCGCTTGGGCCGGCCTCGTTGGAATTGTTTGCCCTAATACGGTAGAACTTACTAACAGCAGACAGGTAATAGATGGCCACGATTTTTTGGCCACAAATTTCTTATTGGTCATTCAAAGGTCAAAGGTATTTGCCGACCGAAACGGCTACGTTTCTGTGTGGTCACCGTCCTTTGGACAGGTCACATGTTTTAGCTGCGTCTTCCCGTTGTGCTCACGTGCCAACCAGCCAAAGCTCTCCGGTTTGATTCTTCCCCCACATACGAAGCATCGATCCGGCCATCCATGCTGCCGCCAATCAGCGACCTCTTGGAAGTCGGCGCCGTGGGCATATGCAGTCCACTCGACCTTTGTCAATCCCAGGGCTTCATGGGCGGGAATGTTCAGAGTAGTGTCGGCAAGGACGCCGCTACAGATATCGTCAGCCTCATCGGGAGTGATCTTGCCGTGAATCAAATCATCCAGTAGATCGTATTTCTTCATGTTGATTAGCGATTGTTGAGTTTGCGCCCTGGCACTGCGGGCTTGTACATCTCGCCGGTAACCGGGTTCATAGAACCGAGGTGTTCCCCTCGCTTGTTATATACCTCAATATCATTGTGGGTATGGTCCCACTCAAAGTACCGCTTACCGTCAGTCTTCACACCGTTACCGGCGCTGCGCAAATCCTGCCACACCGGACTATCCGCCTTCGATGGATTCGATTGTCGTGCACCGTCTGTCTTATCCGCACCACCGGCCATCGTCAAAATCGAATCGAGTCGCGCGTTCGCACCCTCCAGAATCGGCGTAAAAATTGGATCAGCGGCCTCCTGTATCCCCTTAACGATATCCTGCACAGGTGGCAGTAGAGGCTTGGATTGGTTGTCCTTCGACTGATCCGGGGAGCCAGTCAAGGTCGCCTCGTTCTGATCGGCGGATTTGCCGGGTGTCTGGAACGGCTTCTGCGGCGTGCCAGGTGTTGGCATTGGCCTGGGAGCAGGCAGCGCAAGCTGGTTGTTTTCGATCTCGAAAGTCGCTGCATTAGTTGCCGTGGCCGGGTTCATGCCGGTTGTACCGGCAACGCCAGCCACCATGCTCTGTACCATGCCCTCGCGCGCCTGCTTCTGCTCCGGCGTCATTCCTTCGGTCGGCCCCAACAGGCTGCCCAGCATCGACGCCGAAGCCGCGCCCATGGCGCCGGCGCTGCATGACTGGCTGGCTGCGGCTGCTCCGGCGCAGCCCACGATGGCGTGCAATGCCGCCCGCGCCGTCTCGCTGTCCAGGCTATCCGCCATCTGCTTGACCTGATTGGCTGCCATGCCCTGCAGATAGCCAACTGCAGCGCTCTGCACGAACTGCGCGGTGGAGCCGGTCACATTGCCGCTGGCGGCAGCGGTCAGCACCGTCATGACCTGCCGGTAGGTGCCTCCCTGGCCCCACTTGGCCAGGTCGTCAGCTCGCTGCTGGAGTGCCGCGCGCTGCTCCGGCGAGGCACTGGGGTCCTTGTCAGCAGCGTCGGCCGCCTTCTTCGCCGCATCGGCCTCGTTTGTCCGATTATTCAGGAACACGCCTGCTTCGCGCTGCAGCGCCCCCACGATCTCGAAGCCGGCCTTGATCTCCTGTTCGTTAAAGATCGGCGTCAGCGAGTTGCCCGTGTTGGTGGTGTCCCGGTTCAAGCCGGCAAGCGTCTCCGCCCCGTCCTTGCCGGTCAGCGCTTTCTGCCTGGCATCGTTGCGGATCGTGATCGCGCCGGCGCTGACACCACTGGCGGTCGTGCTGTCCGCGCTGCCGGAGGCCCCGGCCACCATGGGCGGCGCAAACGAGAAGCCTTGGCCGTTGCCGCCGGTCGTCGGCAGGGTCGTGCCCGGCACCGCGTCGCCGCCCGTGGTGGCCTGACCACCCTGGTTCAGGCCGACGCCGCTGCCCTCGCCAGTCGATTTGCCGCCACTGCCACCCGCCGTGAAGCCGGCCCCGATGCTGACACTGCTGCCGCTGTATTCGGCGTGGTTGTGGATGTCGCTCACCGTCAGCGTGTCGGTCGCAAGGGTGTTCTTGTCCGCCGTCCCGCCGGCAATGATGCCGCCCTTGAGGTCGGTATTGCCCTTCACGTCGATCTGGTACCCGCCATCGCCGGCACGGATCGCCGACTGCTCGCCTACGCTGGCGAAGTCGCTGTTGATCTTCTGCTGACCGACATTGGCACTACCGGAGAACCCGGCGCCGACCGTCAGGCTGCCGCCAATCGACTGGTCCTTGCTGCGGTAGGTGCTGGTGTCCTGCAGGCTCTCGATGTTGAGGTCGCCGCCGACATTCGCCACGACCTGCTTGCCGGACGCCACGGCACCCTTGAGGTTGGTATCGCTCCCGGAGTCGATCACCAGCGTATTGCCTGCCGTCGCGTGGCTGTTGGTCCAGGTCACGTCGTTGCCATCGGCATTGCCACGCGAGGCCGCCGCGTTGGCGGTGACGCCGAAGGACGTGCCCTTGGCACCGACACTGATGCCGATGCCGACCCCGCCTGACACGCTCTGGCTGCTGCTGTGCTGCTCGGCGGTGCTGGCGGCCGCTTGCAGGTTCACCTGGTTGTCGGCCTTGAGCAGCATGTTGTTGCCGGATTGGATGTCGCTGCCGACCACATTGATGTTGCTGTCCTGGCCGCCGCCCTCGGCGCGGACGCGCACGTCGCCACCAGCACTGACCTTGCTGCCAACCGCCGTCGTGGCGGTCTGCGTCTGCTGGCTGTCGCTCTTGGACCCGCCCACGGTAACGCTGATGTTGATGCCCCCGGCGCTCGCCGGGTCGCCCTTGACGGCGTCATAGGCGTTCTTGGCTGCCAGCCCGCCAGCCGCACCGGCCAGGGCCTTCATGCGCGGATCATCGGTCTTGCCCTGTGCCTCGGCCATCTGACCAACAGTCTGTGTCGCCGCGATGAGCGGGTTGGACACGGCGACGGTCAGGCCACTCTGCTTGAAGTGCGTTTCCTGATCCATGCGGTAGGTATCGGTCGCCGCGTTGATATCGACCGACTTGGCCTGGATGCCAACGTCGCCCTGCAAGGCCGTGACCGTGCTGCCGGTCTGCGTGTAGGCTTGGCCCGCACTCAGGTCAACGTTGCCGCCCACGCTGCCCACCAGCGAACCGGTGTGGGTCGTGGTCTGCACCGACTCGCTCTGGTTGGTCTGCTGCTTGCCGACGGTGACCGACGCGCCACCGCTGGACATCAGCCCGGACTTGCGCGTTTCCTGCGAACTGCTGCTGGAAGACGTGCTTTCCGAGGCGCCGATGGTCAGGTTGCGGTCGGCGTGCAATGACACATCGCCGGTGGCGCCGACGCTGGAGCCCGTCACAGTCAGGTCGCGGCCGGCGCGGCCATTGACCGAGTCTGCCGACACCATGGACCCGACGGCAATGTTCTGCGACTGGCTGCTGGACTTGGTCGTCTGCTCGCTGGACAGGCCATTGGAGCGCCGGCTTTGCGACCAGCTGTCGGCGCTGTGCTTCTCGTTGACCGCCCCAACGGTCACATCCCCGGTGGCGATCAGGTTGGCAGCACCGTTGTCGGTGGTCACCGACGACCCAAGCACCGCCAGGTTGCCAGTACCATTGCTCTCGGTCGAGGCGGCAATGCCGTTGGCCTGCAGCACCGAATTGACCGTTGCCGATTGGCCCGCCGCGAGGTTGGCTTTGTTGCCCGCGTGCACCGAGCTGCCGCTCACGGACTCGTCATAGGACGATTTCGTGTACTCCGCCCCCTTGCCGCCGAGCGAGCCTTCGCTGTGCGTATGGGTGTCGATGGCGGCGGTCACGGTGGTGTTACGTCCCGCCACCAGCGAGGCATTGCCGTCCGCGTCGATAGCCGATCCGGTGAGCGTGGCATCCCGCCCCGCGACCGCCACCACATTGTTGCGGGCCTGCACCGAGCTGCCCACGCTGACCGTGGTCTGGTCGTGGTAGTAGCTCTGTCCACCGCGCGAGCTGGAATCCTGCGTGGTGCCCGTCGCCACCGTGCCCAGGTTCACATCGCGGCCCGCGCCTAGCAGGGCATTGTTGCCCGCCCCGACCACGCCGCCGGCCATGTTGATGTCTCGCCCGGCGAGCACGCCAACATTGTTGGTGGCGGTAATGGCCGCGACCGAGCCGACGCCTGTGGCACCGGCGCTGTGATTACCCATCGTGACCTGGTTCGAGATCGTCTGCGTCTCGTTGATCACGTCGCGGCCAGCCGACACCAAGGTGTCAGTACCTGTGATCCTCCCGTCGAGGTTGCGCACGTCCTGCTGCGCGTTGACCACAGTCGTGCCGGTGCCGCCGATCTGGCCCCGGTTCACGATGTTGTTACCCACGACCTGCGTC
>NZ_JBIVHB010000050.1:0-7205 GCF_044748965.1 Cupriavidus sp. NPDC089707 | reverse complement strand
GCCCCGATCGCCATGGAAGAAGGCCTGCGCTTCGCCATCCGCGAAGGCGGTCGTACCGTCGGCGCCGGCGTCGTGGCAAAGATCCTCGACTAAGCACTTCCTGGGACATGCCCGCGGGCCTGTCCCCATTTAACTGGGCACGTTGCCCAATCGCTCTTTTAAGGAAATATCATGCAGAACCAGAAGATCCGTATCCGCCTGAAGGCTTTCGACTATCGCCTGATCGACCAGTCGGCTGCCGAAATCGTGGATACCGCCAAGCGTACCGGCGCGATCGTCAAGGGCCCGGTGCCCCTGCCGACCCGCATCCAGCGCTTCGACATCCTGCGTTCGCCGCACGTCAACAAGACCAGCCGCGATCAGTTCGAGATCCGCACTCACCAGCGCCTGATGGACATCGTCGATCCGACCGACAAGACGGTTGACGCGCTGATGAAGCTCGACCTGCCGGCCGGCGTGGACGTCGAGATCAAGGTGTAAAGATGTTTCAGGCTGCTCAGGCGGCCTGATGCAGCAAAACGGCGAACCGCGTGGTTCGCCGTTTTGTTTTGGGCGGCCGCTTGGGCGAGAGGTGCTGGGCCGGTTAGCCCCTCCCGCGCCGCCGCAGCGTCTGCGCCGGGCACTCCCCGAACTCCCGCCGATACTCCGCGCTGAAGCGCCCCAGGTGCGCAAATCCCCAGCGCAATGCTGCCGCGCTGACCGACGCCACCGATGCATCGTTCAGCAGGTCGTGCCGCACACGCTCGAGCCGCACGGTGCGCAGATAGGCTATCGGTCCGGTACCGCGATGCTCGCGGAAGCCGGCAAACAAGCTGCGCACGCTGACGCCAGCGACCTCCGCCAGCAAGGCCGGCGTCAACGCCGCATCAGCGTTGGCGTGAATGTACTCCTCCACCACCTTGACATGGCGCGGCGCCAGCGGCTTGCCGTGCTCGCGCAACGCATCCGACAGGTTGTGCGGCTGCCATGTCAGCAGCGTGCCGATGACCAGCTGCTCAAGCTGGCAGGCGGTAAGCGGATGGCGCGTGGTCTCGGGCGCGGTCTCGAGCATTGCCGCGAGGTAGCGCACCAGCTCATACCAGGCGCCCGTGCGCCAGGCCATGCCGAGGGCAAAGCGCAGCGACCGCTCGGGGCGCCGCCCCAGGTGCGCGGCGCAGACGCGTTCCAGCGCACTGCGTTCGATGCGCACGATCAGCTGGTCGCTGTCGGCGCTCCAGCGCATGGCCAGCGGATCGCTGGGGGTCAGTACCGAAGCGCAGTCGGGCGTCGAGACGATGTGCTGGTCGCCACAGCGGATATCGGCCTGCCCTGAAAGCGGCATCTGCACCAGCAGGAAGTCGCTAAGCGGACCGGGGTCGATGGTGACTTCCGCCCCGTAGGCGAGGCGGTTGAAAGAGACCGCGCCAAGCGGCGCATGGTGCATGCGCGCCTGCAGCCGCGTGCCGCGCACGTCGAGCCGGTGCGGCTTGAATACGCGGCCGACGGCGGCGCGCGTCTCGGCCAAGTCAGTCGAAGCGAACACGCACCGGGCGGGATCGCCGAGCAGGGCGCTCGCCAGCGGTCCCGGGGGCGGGACGGCCGTGGCGGCGGGGGGCAGCTGCATTGTCTCGCTCCTCTGGCGTGGCCGCGGCGCTGCCGGTCAGGGCCGCCTGACGGTGCGGCGGCCCTGGCGCCGTGCGCGCCGCATGGTCCGGGGGACGTTGCCGGCATGCACGCCGGCGCACGGTTTCCCACGCGATCCACTATAGCGGATGCTCTTGCCGTCAGCGATGCAGCGTTGACCGAGTTCGCGATTTCCTGCACTAATCGGATAGCCGCTGCAGCGGGCGGCTAGTTTGCTGCAGTGCGGAGCCACCATCATGGAAACCAGCACGGCGGCGCCAGCGGACACCGTCAAGAGACAACGACAAGGAGAGCAGGCCATGGGCCAGACCATCCAGATCCAGACCCCCGAAGGCAGTTTCAGTGGCTACCTCGCCATTCCCGCGACAGGCAAGGGCCCGGGAATCGTGCTTTGCCAGGAGATCTTCGGCGTCAATGCCACCATGCGGCAGGTCGCCGATTACTACGCCGAAGAGGGTTACACGGTGCTGGTTCCCGACCTGTTCTGGCGCCTCGCGCCCGGCATCGAGCTGACGGATCGCGGTGAGGATTTCCAGCGCGCGCTCGGCCTTTACCAGCAGTTCGACGAAGCCAAGGGCGTGCAGGACGTGGGCGCGGCGCTAGCGACGCTGCGTGCGCGCCCGGAATGCGTCGGCCAGACCGGCGTGCTGGGGTTCTGCCTGGGCGGCAAGCTGGCCTACCTGGCGGCATGCCGGCTGCCGGATGTGGCCTGCGCGGTGGCCTACTACGGCGTGGGCATCGAGCATGCGCTGGGCGAGGCCGCGCTAGTGCGGGGCCGCCTGGTGTTGCATATCGCGGAGAAGGACGGCTTCTGCCCGCCGCCGGCACAGGCCGCGATCCGCGAAGCCCTGGCCGGACGCGAGAACATCGAGGTCTATGTCTACCCGGGCGTCGACCACGCCTTTGCGCGCGCTGGCGGCGAGCACTTCGACAAGCCATCCGCGCTGATGGCGCACCAGCGCGCGATCGCCGCGCTGCGCCGCGAGATGGGACCGCACTACGATTTCTCCGCGCTGTGGGACAAGCACTGCGAGTATGAATTCGCCACGCGCGACGTCGATGCCACCATGGCGACGATGGTGCCGCAGCCCTATGTGAACCATATCCCGACCATGACCGGCGGAGTCGGCTACGCGCAGCTGCGGCGCTTCTACCAGAACCACTTTGTCCACAGCAATCCGCCGGATACCACGCTGATCCCGCTGTCGCGAACGGTCGGCGCCACGCAGATCGTCGACGAACTGCTGTTCTGCTTCACGCATACCTGCGAGATCGACTGGATGCTGCCGGGCGTGCCGCCCACCGGCAAGCGCGTGGAGATTCCGCTGATCGCCATCGTCAAGTTCCGCGGCGACAAGCTCTATCACGAGCATATCTATTGGGACCAGGCCAGCGTGCTGGTACAGATCGGCAAGCTCGATCCGGCGGGCTTACCGGTGGCGGGCGTGGAGACGGCGCGCAAGCTGCTGGATGAAACTTTGCCCTCGAACACGCTGATGGCGCGCTGGCAGGAAAGCGAAGGCAAGTAGCGATCATTGCGGCATCGATCCGGAGCGGGCCCGCAGAAGCCTGTCCGGACCCGAACACGGATGGCGAACAAGGAGACAACCATGAAGGGATTGCAGGGCAAGGTGGCCATCGTTACCGGCGGCGCCACGCTGATCGGCGCGGGCGTGGCGCGGGCCTTCGTCGAGGCCGGCGCGCGCGTGGCGATCTTTGACATCGATGCCGCCAACGGCGAGCGCGTCGCCGCGGAGCTGGGCAAGGACGCACTCTTCATCGCGGCAGACATCACGCAGGACGAGCAGGTCCGCGATGCGGTCAGCCAGGTCGCGCAGCGCTTTGGCGGCGTGGACTTCCTGGTCAACCTGGCCTGCACCTATCTCGACGACGGCTTCCGCTCCAGCCGTGCCGACTGGCTCGAGGCGCTCGATGTCAACGTCGTGTCCGGCGTGATGCTGGCGCAGGCGGTGCAGCCGCTGATGCGCGCGCGCGGCGGCGGTGCCATCGTCAATTTCACCAGCATCTCGGCCAGCGTCGCGCAGACCGGGCGCTGGCTCTATCCGGTATCGAAGGCTGCCATCGCGCAGCTGACGCGCAACATGGCGATGGACCTCGCGCCCGACCGCATCCGCGTGAACTCGGTCTCGCCGGGCTGGACCTGGTGCCGGCTGATGGACGAAGTCAGCGGCGGCAACCGTGCCCGTACCGATGCCGTCGCCGCGCCGTTCCACCTGCTGGGCCGAGTGGGCGAGCCCGGCGAGGTTGCGCAGGTGGTGCTGTTCCTGTGCTCTGACCATGCCAGCTTCGTCACCGGCGCGGACTACGCCGTTGACGGTGGCTACAGCGCCATGGGCCCTGAGCAGAACGTCCCGGCAATCGGCAAGCTGGCCGGCTGACGCCATCCCCGCATCCAACCAGGAGACAACATCATGCGCCAACGCATCGCCATCGTCGGGGCCGGGCAGTCCGGCCTGCAAATGGCCCTCGGACTGCAGGCGGCCGGCTACCAGGTCACGCTGCTGTCCAACCGCACGCCCGAACAAGTCCGCGCCGGCAAGGTCATGTCGAGCCAGTGCATGTTCGACCGCGCCTTGCAGACCGAGCGAGACCTCGGCCTCAACGGGTGGGACGACACCTGCCCGCCGGTCGAGGGCATCGGCCTGGCCGTGCCGCATCCCGAGCAGCCCGGCGCGAAAGTCATCGATTGGGCGGCGCCGCTGGACCGGCCGGCGCAGGCGGTCGACCAGCGCTTGAAGATGCCGGCGTGGATGGAAGCGTTCGCCGCGCGCGGCGGCGACCTGCGCATCGTCGACGTCGGCCTGGACGAGCTGGAAGCGCTGACGCGCGAGCACGACCTGGTGCTGCTGGCCGCCGGCAAGGGCGAGGTCGTCAGCCGCTTCGAGCGCGATGCGCAGCGCAGCCCGTTCGACAAGCCGCAACGCGCGCTGGCCCTGACCTACGTGACCGGCATGGTGCCGCGCGAGCCGTTCTCGCGGGTTTGCTTCAACCTGATCCCGGGCGTCGGCGAATACTTCGTCTTCCCGGCGCTGACGCTGTCGGGGCCGTGCGAGATCATGGTATTCGAAGGCATTCCTGGCGGTCCGATGGATCGCTGGGCCGAGGCGCGCGCGCCCGAGCAGCACCTCGCGGAGAGCCTGAGGATCCTGCGCACCTATGCGCCGTGGGAAGCCGAGCGCTGCGAGCGTGTGGCGCTGACCGACGACAACGGCATCCTGTCGGGCCGCTTCGCGCCGACGGTGCGCAAGCCGGTGCTGACGCTGCCATCGGGCCGGCTGGTATTCGGCATGGCCGATGCCGTGGTGGTCAACGACCCGATCACCGGGCAAGGCTCCAACAATGCCGCCAAATGCTGCAAGGTCTACCTCGACGCCATCCTCGCCCATGGCGATCGGCCGTTCGACCGTGACTGGATGGAGCAGACCTTCGCCCGGTACTGGCAATACGCCGGCGATGTGGTGGCCTGGACCAACTCGCTGCTGACCCCGCCGCCGCCCCATATCCTGGCGCTGCTGGGCGCGGCGGGGCAGGCGCCGGCGCTGGCGGCGCGCATCGCCAACGGCTTCGACAATCCGCCGGACTATTTCCCGTGGTGGATGGATGCGCAGGCTTGCCACCAGTTGATCGACCACCACCTGCCGCAGGCTGCCTGACATGGATACCACCAGTCATGCCGCGCCCCTGCTCGATCCGCGCGAGCTGCGCCGCGTATGCGGCCGCTATGCGACCGGCGTGGCGGTCATCGGTGCCTGCACGCCGCAGCAGCGGCCGGTCGGCATCACCGTCAATTCGTTCGCGTCGCTGTCGCTGGCGCCGCCGCTGATCCTGTGGAGCCTGGCATCGCACTCGCCTAACGCGCCACTGTTCGTCCCGGGCCAGCCCTTCGGCGTCAGCATTCTGCGCGCCGGGCACGGTGAGCTGGCGCGCCGCTTCGCCACCCCCGCAGCGGACAAGTTCGCCGGCGTGCGCCATAGGCGCTGCGCCCGGGGCGTACCCTACCTGGATGAGGCGCTCGCCACGCTCGCGTGCCGCGTCGAGCGAGCCGATCCCGTGGGCGATCATCTGCTGATCGTGGGCGCGGTGGAGTCGATCGCGGCGGCGGAGGGCGAGCCTCTGGTGTTCTATGGCGGGGGCTTCGTGCGCGTCGCGGCCTGACCTTTGCCGGCCGGCGGCGGCGCCAGCCGCTCGCCGCGCCGCCTTCGTGCCAGCTTTTGCGCACATCTGCGTGAATCCTGTCTACAACACACGCTGGCAAATCGCAATTGCTTATTGCCCTTTCCCCGGGGAATGGTTATAGTGTAAGGCTACCCGTGTCTCCGGGTAGTGGGTTGGCCGTTTTGGCCAGGCGCAGTCCTCTTTAGCGCAGCCCACCCGCGCACAAGCGCAAACACAGTTTTCGTGTATCAATCAGCCCCGGCCAATCGCAGCTGGGAATGGAGCAAACCATGAGCCTTGGCCTTGTAGGTCGCAAGGTTGGCATGACCCGTATTTTCACGGACGACGGTGAAGCAATTCCCGTGACCGTGGTCGAGGTCGGCGACAACCGCGTGACGCAAATCAAGACGGACGAGACCGACGGTTACACCGCGGTTCAAGTCACCTTCGGCGCACGACGCGCAAGCCGCGTCACCAAGCCGCTGGCGGGTCACCTCGCCAAAGCCGGCGTGGAAGCCGGCGAAATCATCCGCGAATTCCGTATCGATGCAGCCAAGGCTGCCGAACTGCAAGCTGGCGGTTCGCTGTCGGTCGACCTGTTCGAAGTCGGTCAGAAGATCGACGTGCAGGGCGTGACCATCGGTAAGGGCTACGCCGGTACCATCAAGCGCTACCACTTCGCCTCCGGCCGTGCCACCCACGGTAACTCGCGCTCGCACAACGTGCCGGGCTCGATCGGTATGGCGCAGGATCCGGGCCGTGTGTTCCCGGGCAAGCGCATGACCGGTCACCTGGGCGATGTCACCCGCACCGTGCAGAACCTGGAGATCGCCAAGATCGACGCAGAGCGCAAGCTGCTGCTGGTCAAGGGCGCCATCCCTGGCTCCAAGAACGGCAAGGTCATCGTTACCCCGGCCGTCAAGGCCAAAGCCAAAGCTTAAGGAGCGCATGTAATGGAACTCAAGCTCCTCCAGGACAATGGTCAGATCGGCGCGGGCGTTGACGCTTCGCCCGAAGTGTTCGGCCGTGACTACAACGAAGCCCTTGTTCACCAGATCGTCGTCGCTTACCAGGCCAACGCTCGCAGCGGCAACCGTAAGCAGAAGGATCGTGAAGAGGTCAAGCACACGACCAAGAAGCCGTGGCGCCAGAAGGGTACGGGCCGTGCTCGTGCTGGTATGTCTTCCTCGCCGCTGTGGCGCGGGGGCGGCCGTATCTTCCCGAATTCGCCGGAAGAGAACTTCAGCCAGAAGGTCAACAAGAAGATGTTCCGTGCCGGTATGCGCTCGATTTACTCGCAGCTCGCACGTGAAGGTCGTATCAATGTGGTGGACGGTTTCACTGTCGACGCGCCCAAGACCAAGCTCTTGGACTACAAGTTCAAGGCCATGGGCCTGGACTCGGTG
>NZ_JBIVHB010000049.1:0-7734 GCF_044748965.1 Cupriavidus sp. NPDC089707 | reverse complement strand
GTAGCCGCGGTAGTGCAGGTCGTTGCCGGTACGGCCGACGGTGCACAGCGCGGTATTGCCGGCGGCAACGCCGGACAGCGCGACGGATTTCTTGGCTTTCGGTGCCGCGGGCTCTGTCGTGGCGGCCGGTGCTGCGGTCTTCGAAGCGGACATCCGGGTCTCCTTCGGTCGCGTCCGTGATTTGTTGTTGTGCCGGTGTCAGGCGAAGAACAGCGCTTCCACGTTGTCCGGCAGCGGCGTGCCGGTGGCCTGGGCGCGCTGCAGCAGCGACCAGTAATAACGATAGCTGGCGCGGTCGTGCAACTGGCCGTCGTGGCGGATCGGCGCCCAGTTATTCTCGTGGGCCGCCAGCAGAATCTGGCTGGCGGCGCCGATTTCTGCTGCGCCTGGCCGGAAGGCGGCGACGATCGGCGCGATCTGGCCCGGATGGATGCTCCACTTGCGCAGGTAGCCGAACTCGGCGCGCGCGCGCAGCGCGTCGTCGCCTGCCCGCTGCGGTGTCTGCACATCGGTGCTGACGTTGTGCGACGGCACCTTGCCATGGCGATGGCAGGCGGCGGCGATTTCCAGCATGGCGCGCCGGATCAGCGGATGCTCGAATTGCTGCGGCGAGCGCATGGCATCGCCGGGAATCGCGCCGTGGTGCGCCGAGACGAAGTCCATCAGGCCGAAGCTCAGGCACTCCACCTGCACCAGCGCGGCGATATCGAAGGCCTGTTCTAGCGCGGCGTGTGTCTCGATCAGCACATGGATCGGGATATGACGAGCGATGCCGGCATTGCGCGCCACCTGGTTGACATGGTCGGTCACGCGCGCGACCTCGACCACGTCGGTCACCTTTGGCACGACCACGTAGGCCAGCCGCGCGCCAGCGGCGCGCACCAGCACGTCGACATCCTGGCGCCAGCTCGGGTGGGCGGGATCGTGGATGCGCACGCCGACGCGGTTGTGCGCGTTCAGCGGGCTGTTGGCCAGTTGCGCGCACAGCTCGGCGTGCTCGCGCTCCTGTCCGACGGCGGCGCCGTCCTCGCAATCAAAGGTGATGTCGAAGACCGGCCCAAGCTCTTGCTGCAGGGCAAGCGACTTGCGCATCAGCTTTTCGCTGCCCGCATAGTGGTCACACACCGGCAACTGGACCGGGATGGCTTCGCCCTGGAACAAGACCTCGGATGGATGCACGGGGGATTCAGGTGGGTTAGGGTTGGACGGGAGGGCACATCATAGCGCCCCAATATGAAAAAACCGGGGTCCGCGCCGATTCTTGAATCGTTGCGGAACCCCGGTCTTTCCTGGAACGCGCTGAAGATCAGCCCAGCAGGTGCTGCACGCCGGCCTTCTCTTCTTCCAGTTCCTTCAGGGTGATGTTGATCTTTTCCTGGCTGTAGGCGTCGATCTCCAGACCCTTGACGATTTCGTACTTGCCGTTGGCGGTGGTCACCGGGTAGCCGAACATCGTATCGGCAGGGATGCCGTACTCGCCGTTCGACGGGATGCCCATGGTGACGACGCGGCCGTTGCTGCCCAGCACCCAGTCATGCACGTGGTCGATGGCTGCGTTGGCGGCCGAAGCAGCCGACGACAGGCCACGGGCCTCGATGATGGCGGCGCCGCGCTTGCCGACGGTCGGCAGGAACACGTCGTTGTTCCACACCTGATCGTTGATCAGGTCCTTGACGCTCTGGCCGTCCACGGTCGCGTAACGGTAGTCGGCGTACATGGTCGGGCTGTGGTTGCCCCACACGAACATCTTCTCGATCGACGACACCGGCTTGCCGGTCTTGGCGGCGATCTGCGACAGGGCACGGTTGTGGTCCAGGCGCAGCATGGCGGTGAAGTTCTCGCGCGGCAGGTTCGGCGCCGACTTCATGGCGATGTAGGCGTTGGTGTTGGCCGGGTTGCCAACCACCAGCACCTTGACATTGCGGCTGGCGACTTCGTCCAGCGCCTTGCCCTGCACCGTGAAGATCTGGGCGTTGGCTTCGAGCAGGTCCTTGCGCTCCATGCCCTTGCTGCGCGGACGGGCGCCAACCAGCAGGGCCACGTCGGCATCCTTGAAGGCGACCTTGGGGTCATCGGTGATGACCACGCCGGCCAGCAGCGGGAAGGCGCAGTCTTCCAGTTCCATCACCACGCCCTTGACGGCGGCCTGGGCTTGCGGGAGGTCGAGCAGTTGGAGGATGACCGGCTGGTCTTTGCCCAGCATGTCGCCGTTGGCGATGCGGAACAGCAGGGAATAGCCGATCTGGCCAGCGGCGCCGGTCACTGCGACGCGCATTGGGGCTTTAGCCATGAGTAAATCTCCAAACGATAGAAAGGGGTAGCCGGTCGGCGGCACGCCGTCGCCAACTCAAGGCGGCAAGGCGGCGTATACGCCGGATGCTGGTTGTCGCCACAGCGGGGAGCGGCCGTCCGCCGGAACCAGGTGGCGGGGCCACGGGGCGGAACCGGTGAGGGGGAGCCACAACGGGTCATGGTGATGCAACGAAACGTAAGTCTACTGCGAAGCGAGCCGCCATTTCCAGACCGATTTCCAGTCCGGGCCGCGGGGGAGGGTGCCGGGGAAGGCATCCGCCGACGGCACGAGCACGGCATTTCACGGCATTCGCGGGCGTGGACCAGCGCGAGTGTAGGCCTGGGCTCACTGGCTGTCAATTCATATGTCTTATATAAGACATAAGACAATTAACGTCAGGCTGGCGCCCGCCGCCCTTTTGTGGTGAAATCCCGGCTATGTCCTCCCTGTCTCCGTCCCTCTCCGGCGCTGCCGTTCCCGGCGCGCAGGACTCTGGCGCGGCCACCCCTGGCGCCGGGACGCAGCCGCCTTCGTCGACCACCCCGTCGGCATCCCCTGCGCCCCAGGCCGTCGCTGCCCAGCCGGGCCCGCAGTCCGCCCCGTCGCCCACCTTCAGTCCGCTATACCAGCAGATCAAAGCGCTCATCATGCGCAGCCTGCAATCCGGCGAGTGGAAACCGGGCGAGATGATCCCGAGCGAAATGGAGCTGGCGGCACGCTATAAGGTGAGCCAGGGCACGGTGCGCAAGGCCATCGACGAACTCGCCGCAGAGAACCTGGTGGCGCGCCGGCAGGGCAAGGGCACCTTCGTGACCACGCACCATGAGGACGTGGTCAAGTTCCGTTTCCTGCGCCTCGTCCCCGACGAAGGCGAGCCCCACTACGGCGCCAGCCACGTGCTGGAGTGCAAGCGCCTGCGCGCGCCCGCCGAGATCGCGCGGCTGCTCGATATCCGCACCGGCGACAGCGTGGTGCAGATCCGCCGCGTGCTGAATTTCTCCGGCGAGTCGACCGTTCTTGATGAGATCTGGCTGCTGGGCGCCAACTTCAAAGGCCTCACCGCGGAAAAGCTGACCGAGTGGAAGGGGCCCATGTATGCATTGTTCGAGGCCGAGTTCGGAACGCGCATGATCCGCGCCACGGAAAAGATCCGCGCCGTGGCCGCCGACGAGATGGCGGCCGAACTGCTGGCCGTGCCGGTGGGTTCGCCGCTGCTGTCAGTCGAGCGCGTTTCCTTTACTTACGGCGATCGCCCGGTAGAGGTGCGCCGCGGGTTGTATGTGACGACGAAACACTACTATCAGAACGATTTGAGTTGAAGTCGCAGAGCTGGCGTGGTCCCCGCGCCGGCCGCGATTATTGCGGCTTTTGTGATGGTGGTGCGGCCTGTTGCGCAGCGGAGGTGAATGTTGCGTGGCAATTGCCGTGTCATGTGCGTAGTGTGCGATTGTCGGGCGGCGCATGTTGTTGCGCGATAGCTGAAAATTATTGGTGCAGCGCGCAACAAAGGCGCTAAAATCTCGTGGATTTGCCTCAGTGCATCCCGCTGCATGCAGGCAATGGCAGTTTCGTTTCTTTGTTTACCGCTAATGGGGTCTCGCATGGCTGAAGCCGTCAAACAAGCCAGGCCGGAGTTCCGGAATATCGGTATCGCGCAGATTGCGCGCTACCGGTTGCCCTGGGCCGGCAAGGTATCCATCCTGCATCGCGTGAGCGGTGCATTGATGTTCCTCCTTCTTCCCTTCGTCCTGTATCTGTTTGAGCAGAGCATCACCTCCGAACTGAGCTTCGCAAAGTTCTCGGCCCTTATGTCCGGTGGCTTTGTCAAGCTGGTTGTGCTGGCCCTGATCTGGGGTTATCTGCATCACTTCTGCGCTGGTATCCGCTTCCTGCTGCTGGATGTGCACGTTGGTGTCTCCAAGCCCGCTTCGGCCAAGTCTGCCATCAGCGTGCTGGTTGTCAGCCTGCTGCTTACCCTGATTTTCGGCCTGAAGCTGTACGGCCTGTTCTGAGGAGAATCAAGGTGGCAAATAACAATATCGGTCCCAAGCGTCTTGTCGTCGGTGCCCACTACGGCCTGAAAGACTGGCTCGCGCAACGCGTCACGGCCGTGATCATGGTGGTGTTCACCGTGATCCTGGCCATTGCCTTCCTGCTGTCGAACGGCGCTTCGTATGAGGCGTGGGCAGGGCTCTTCGCCAACCAGTGGATGAAGATCATCACGTTCCTGACCATCCTGTCGCTGCTGTATCACGCCTGGATCGGCGTGCGCGACATCTGGATGGACTATGTGCGTCCGATGGCCGTGCGCCTCGTGCTGCAAGTTCTTACGATTCTGTGGCTCGTCGGTTGCGCGGGCTACGCTGCTCAGATTCTCTGGAGGGTGTAATAAATGGTCGCAGTCAAGACTGGATTGCCGCGTCGCCGCTTTGACGTGGTCATCGTCGGTGCTGGCGGCGCCGGGATGCGCGCATCCCTCCAGCTCGCGGAAGCCGGCCTGAACGTGGCCGTGCTGTCCAAGGTGTTCCCGACCCGCTCGCATACCGTGGCGGCGCAGGGCGGCATCGGTGCTTCGCTGGGCAACATGAGCGAAGACAACTGGCACTACCACTTCTACGACACCATCAAGGGCTCGGACTGGCTGGGTGACCAGGACGCCATCGAGTTCATGTGCCGTGAAGCCCCGAAGGTCGTGTACGAGCTCGAACACTTCGGCATGCCGTTCGACCGCAACCCGGATGGCACGATTTACCAGCGTCCGTTCGGCGGCCACACCGCCAACTACGGCGAGAAGCCCGTGCAGCGCGCCTGCGCCGCGGCTGACCGTACCGGCCACGCGCTGCTGCACACGCTGTACCAGCGCAACGTGCGCGCCAAGACCCACTTCTTTGTCGAGTGGATGGCGCTGGACCTGATCCGCGACCAGGACGGCGACGTGCTGGGCGTGACCGCGCTGGAAATGGAAACCGGCGAGGTCTACATCCTCGAGGCCAAGACCACCCTGTTCGCGACCGGCGGTGCCGGCCGCATCTACGCCGCATCCACCAACGCCTTCATCAACACCGGTGACGGCCTGGGCATGGCCGCACGCGCTGGCGTGCCGCTGGAAGACATGGAGTTCTGGCAGTTCCACCCGACCGGCGTGGCAGGCGCGGGCGTGCTGATCACCGAAGGCGTGCGCGGCGAGGGCGGTATCCTGCGCAACAAGGACGGCGAGCGCTTCATGGAGCGCTATGCCCCGACGCTGAAGGACCTGGCGCCGCGTGACTTCGTCTCGCGCTCGATGGACCAGGAAATCAAGGAAGGCCGCGGCTGCGGCCCGAACGGCGACTACGTGCTGCTCGACCTGACCCACGTCGGCGCCGAGACCATCATGAAGCGCCTGCCGTCGATCCGCGAAATCGGCATGAAGTTCGCCAACGTCGACGCGATCAAGGAACCGATCCCGGTGGTCCCGACCATCCACTACCAGATGGGCGGTATCCCGACGAACTATCACGGCCAGGTCGTGGTGCCGAAGAACGGCAACCCGAACGAAGTCCTGAACGGTTTCTACGCGATCGGCGAATGCTCGTGCGTGTCGGTGCACGGCGCCAACCGCCTGGGCACCAACTCGCTGCTCGACCTGGTGGTGTTCGGCCGTGCCGCCGGCAACCACATCATCGCGCAGAACCTGAAGCAGAAGGAACACAAGCCGCTGCCGGCCGATGCCGCCGACCTCGCGCTGTCGCGCCTGGCCAAGCTGCAGGGCACGACCTCGGGCGAATACACCCAGGACGTCGCCAACGACATCCGCCGCAACATGCAGTCGCATGCCGGCGTGTTCCGTACGCAGAAGCTGATGGACGAAGGTGTCGAGCGCATCCTGGAAGTCTCGGAGCGTGCCAACGACATCCACCTGAAGGACAAGTCCAAGGTCTTCAACACTGCGCTGGTGGAAGCCCTGGAAGTGGCCAACCTGGTGGAAGTGGCCAAGGCCACCATGATCTCGGCGGCGGCTCGCAAGGAATCGCGCGGTGCCCACGCGCACAGCGACTTCCCGAACCGCGACGACCAGAACTGGCTCAAGCACACGCTGTTCTACAGCGAAGGCAATCGCCTCGATTACAAGCCGGTGAAGATGGAACCGCTGACGGTGGAAAGCGTGCCGCCGAAGGCCCGTACCTTCTGAGCACCGCATCGTAGAGATAACAGGACCCACAGAAATGAAGCGTATTTTCGAAGTCTACCGCTACGATCCGGACAAGGATGCGGCACCGCGCATGCAGACCTACGAGGTCGAGCTGGACGGTCATGAGCGCATGCTGCTGGACGCGCTGGTGAAGCTGAAGAAGCTGGACGAAACCATCTCGTTCCGCCGTTCGTGCCGCGAAGGCGTGTGCGGCTCGGACGCGATGAACATCAACGGCAAGAACGGTCTGGCCTGCCTGACCAACATGCGCGAGCTGCCGGACCGCATCGTGCTGCGTCCGCTGCCCGGTCTGCCGGTGGTGCGCGACCTGATCGTCGACATGACGAACTTCTTCAAGCAGTACAACTCGATCAAGCCGTTCCTGATCAACGACGAGCCGCCGCCCGAGAAAGAGCGCCTGCAGTCGCCGGAAGAGCGCGACGAGCTGGATGGCCTGTACGAGTGCATTCTCTGCGCCAGCTGCTCGACGTCGTGCCCGTCGTTCTGGTGGAACCCGGACAAGTTCGTCGGCCCCGCCGGCCTGCTGCAGGCTTACCGCTTTATCGCGGACAGCCGCGACCAGGCCACCAGCGAGCGTCTGGACGACCTGAACGACCCGTACCGCCTGTTCCGCTGCCACAGCATCATGAACTGCGTCGACGTGTGCCCGAAGGGTCTGAACCCGACCAAGGCCATCGGCAAGATCAAGGAACTGATGGTCCGCCGCGCGGTGTGATCCTGCGGCTGTCTAAGTAGTAAGCGGTGCGTCAGCCAGAGCGGCTATATCTGGCGGGCGCACCGAAAGTAGGAAGCCATGACTGAGAGTCCTGCCACCACCTTCTCCCATCAGGCCGATCCGCACAAGCGCGCACGGTTGCGCTGGCGCGCCCGCCGCGGCCTCCTGGAGAACGACATCATCGTCGAACGTTTTTTCAACCGTTACGAGGAGAGCCTGTCCGACGAGGATGTGGCTTCGCTGAGCCAGCTGTTCGAGCTCAGCGACAACGAGTTGATGGACCTGCTCCTTGCCCGCAAGGAACTGGACGGTGAGCTCGACACGCCCCCGATGCAGCGCGTAGTGAACCTGCTGCGTACGGTCTGAGTTTTGGTCAACATTATTATTCACAGCATTTGAAGGATCCGACATGACGCCGTCCGATGTGAAAGCCACGCTATCGTTCTCCGATGGTTCCCCCAGCGTTGAGCTGCCGATTTATACGGGCACCGTTGGCCCGGACGTGATCGACATTCGCAAGCTGTACGGACAAAC
>NZ_JBIVHB010000048.1:0-7783 GCF_044748965.1 Cupriavidus sp. NPDC089707 | reverse complement strand
TGGCGCCCAATGGCGGCGTGCAGGACATCGGCACGGCGCTGCAGCAGTCCGTCAGCACCACCGACACCTCGACCTTCTATTGGCATCGAAAGACGAGCAGCAACAGCGATACGCAGGTGGTGGTCAATCCAACCAACCCGCAGGCGCCGACCACGGTGATGGCGCTGCCGGCGGTTGCCTCGGCCAACCAGTCGGTGCAGACCACGGCGCAGACCATTACCGTGGCGACCGTGAACCGCGAGGGCCAGACCGTGACGGGGAGCGGCGGCAACCTGTCGGGCGGCGGCGCGAGCGGCACGCAGGTGGCCGGCGCTGCGGGTGGCGCGGGCAAGGCGCCGCAGACGCTGGGGACTGCCAGCGGCGGCATCCCGAACCTGACGCTGCCCACCAACGGCCTGTATCACTATCAGACCGCACCGGGCGCGACCTACCTGATCGCCACCGACCTGCGCTTCACGCAATACGGCAAGTTCATCTCCAGCGACTACATGCTCGGGCAGCTTGGCCTGGACCCGGCCATGACGCAGAAGCGCCTGGGCGATGGCTGGTATGAGCAAAAGCTCGTCCGCGACCAGGTGACGCAACTGACCGGGCGCACCTACCTGGCCGGCTACAGCGACCAGTTGGCCGAGTACCAGGCGCTGATGGACAACGGCCTTCTGTATGCCAAGCGGTTCCAGCTGGCGCCGGGCATCGGCCTGTCCGAAGATCAGATGGCCCAACTCACCACCGACATGGTGTGGCTGGTCAGCCGGGAGGTGACGCTGCCCGATGGCGGCCACCAGACCGTGCTGGTGCCCAAGCTGTACCTGGCGCAGTCCAATTCGGTCGACCTGCAAAGCACCGGGGCGCTGGTGACGGGCAGCCAGGTGAACCTGAACGCCACCGGTGACGTCGCCAACAGCGGCAGGATCGTCGGCGACGTGGCGACGCAGGTCGTGGGCAACAACATCGTCAACCGGGGCCAGATTGGCAACACCGGCACGACGGTGGTCAACGCGCAGCAGGACGTGCGCAACCTCGGCGGGAGGATCACAGGTACTGACACCTTGGTGTCGGCTGGCCGCGACGTGATCAACGAGACGCAGACGATCTCGAACCAGGTCACGAACGGCACTAACCGTGCCGGGGCGACAGGAATCGGCGCCGTGGCATCGATCTCGGCAACCAACAATGTCGGCATTCTTGCCGGGCGTGATATCAACATGGCCGGCGGCGTGGTCGGCGCGGGCAACAGTGCCCTGCTGGGCGCCGGACGTGACCTGAACCTGGGCACGGTGGCGACTGGCACCACGCAGGATTCCAGCTCGCGCGGCGGCCAGGGCTACTACCACGACCAGACCATCGTCAACGTGGGCAGCTCGGTGCAGGCCGGCAACAATGTGGTGGCGGTCGCGGGACGGGATGCCACGCTGACCGGCTCAGGCATCGACGCCGGCGGTAACGCCTCGCTGGTGGCGGGGCGCAATACCACCGTCACCGCAGCGATCGACACCCATACGCACAGCGAAGGCTCGCTCGGCGGCAAGGGGGCGGAGTACACGAAATCGTCGTATGACGAGTCCGTGAGCGGCAGTGCGGTCCACGCGGGCAACAAAGCCAACCTCGCAGCGGGCCAATCGGCCACCGTGAATTCGGTGCTGCACGCCAATGGCATTGCAGCCTCGACCGACAGCAACGGCATCGGCAACCTGTCGGTACTCGGGTCGTCGGTGACCACCGACAACGGTGCTGCCAACCTGATCGCAACCGGCGACGTCACCGTTGGAGCGGTCAACGAGAAGCACAGCGCCGACAGCTGGTCGCAAAACCGGCACTCCACCGGCCTTGCCAGCGAGCAGATCACCAAGTCCAGCAGCCAGACGCAGAACATTGCCGTCGGGTCCATGGTGTCGGCAGACTCGGTCAATGGCCGCGCCGGCCGCGACCTGACTGTGACGGGCTCCAGCGTCGGGGCAACTGGCGATGTGTCGTTGCACGCCGACCGCAACCTGACCATCGGCGCATCGGAAAGCACGTCTTCCAGCAGCAGTTCCCAGGAGACGCGCAAGTCCGGGCTGATGTCCAGCGGTGGCGCGTCGGTCACCGTCGGCAAGCAGCAGACCAACCAGAGCGAGACGGTCCAGGCCACGATCCACACCGGTTCGCTGGTGGGCAGTGTCGGCGGCAACGTTGACCTGAGCGCGGGCGAAGCCTACAAGCAGACCGGCAGTGCGGTCACCGCACTGCAGGGCGACGTGGACATCCAGGCCAAGTCGGTCGATATCAACGCGGCGACCGATACGTACCGCATGGATCAGGAAACGCACTTCAAGCAGAGTGGCCTGACCGTCGCCGTGTCCAACCCGCTCATCGCGGCGGCACAGACTGTTGGACAGATGGCCGAGGCACAGGGCAAGACCGACAATCCGCGCATGAAGGCCCTCGCCGGTGCGGCCGGCGGGTTGGCGGCCAAGAACGCCTATGACGCGGTCAAGGGCGACCCGGCGAGCGCCGGGGGCATCAACATCAGCGTTACCGTGGGCGGGTCCAAGAGCGACAGCCAGCAAACGCAGACCGCCACGACGGCGGTTGGCAGCAAGGTCAGCGCGGGTGGCGACGTGCGTATCCGCGCCGAGAGCGGCGGGCAGGACAGCAATATCAATGTGGTCGGCAGCAACATCCAGTCCGGCAACAACATGCTGCTGAAGGCCGACAACCAGGTGAACCTGCAGGCCGCCGCCAGCACTGCCGAGCAGCACAGCACCAGCCAGAGCGTGTCAGGCGGGGTCGGCATCGGCATCAGTGTCGGTGCCAAGGGCACGTCCTTCGGCGTCACCGCCAACGCCGCGGCCTCGCGCGGCAATGCCGATGGCAACGACGTGACCTGGACCAACAGCCACGCCACGGCGGGCAATACGCTGGTGATCGACTCCGGGGGTGACACCAACCTCAAGGGTGCCGTGGCATCCGGCAAGCAGGTCGTCGCCAACGTCGGGGCCGACCTCAACATCGAGAGCCTGCAGGACACCAGCACCTACCGAAGCAAGGACCAGTCGATCGGCGGCAGCGTGACTGTGGGAGCCGGGTTCTCGGGTAGTGCCAATGTCGGTCAGCAGAAGATCAACAGCGACTTCGCCAGCGTGGGCGAGCAATCGGCGATCCGTGCCGGCGATGGCGGGTACCAGATCGACGTGAAGGGCAATACCGACCTCAAGGGCGGCATCATTGCCGGCGGGACGGCGGACAAGAACACCCTTGCGACCGACACGCTGACGGTGAGCGACATCCACAACCATGCGGAATACAGCGGCAGCAGTGTCAACATCGGGGCCGGCTTCACGGCGGGCGGGAGTGGCGGCAAATCGACTGGCGAGGGCAGCGGCGTCGGCCTGAACCAGGGTGGTCAGGCCACCACGGGCGGCGACGCGGTGCCGGGCACGACCCTGCCGACGACCGGCGGCAACGGCCAAGGCTTCTCGTTTGCGCCGCCCATGGTGGCCGGGGCCTCAGGCAGCGCGGACAGCACCACCTCCAGCGGTGTCAGCGCCGGCGCGGTCACGATCCGCAACGATGCCAAGCAGAAAGAGCTGACCGGCAAGGACGGTGCGGAGACGCTTGCCGGCCTGAACCGGGACACCACCAACACAGGCAACTCGCTGACGCCGATCTTTAACGAACGGGAGATCAAGGCCGGGTTCGAGATCGTGGGGGCGCTGCAGCGCGAGGCAGGAGTGTTCCTGAACAACCGCGCCAACGAGGCCGATGCGGCGAAGAAGGCGGCCGACGCTGCTGACAAGGACCCCAGTGCCTCGCCGGAGCAGCGCGCGGCACTCCAGCAGCGAGCCGACGACCTGGCCAAGTGGGGCCAGGGTGGCACCTACCGGCAGGTCATGACGGTGCTGGCGGCGGCCGCCAGCGGCAATGTGACCGGCTCGGCCGCGCAGTTCGTGCAAAGCGCGGCAGTGGGCTATCTGCAGGGCCTCGCCGCCAATCAGGTCAAGCAGTTGATCAGCACGCTGGAACTCGATCAAACGCCGCAAGGCGAAGCGGCACGCGCGGCGCTTCATGCCATCGTCGGCTGTGCTGGAGCGGCCGCAGCCAGCCAGTCATGCGGTGCTGGGGCCATGGGCGAGGCCTCGGCGTCGGTGCTGGGCAGCCTGCTGGGGTCGACCGAAGGGATGACGCCGGAGCAAAAACAGGCGCGCGAGGGCATGGTGCAGAGCCTGGTCGCCGGCATTGCCGGCACAAGCGGCATGAACCCGGCCACGGCGGCCAATGCGGCGACCTTCGAGGTCGAGAACAACCAGCTTGCCCTGCCTGCACCCAGGCCAATGCCGACACCTGGCACGCCGCAGAAGCCTTTCCAGACACCTGGCAAGCCTGCCGATCAGAATACTGCGGAGCTGACCGGTAAGCCGGATCAGTCTAAGGACAACGAGGCGAAGGTCCTCATTCAACCCATTGTTGGGACCGCCGACAATCTAGGCGCTGTCGTTGGGACCATACTGCCGAATCCGCTCAAGCTTGTGGAAGGGCTGGGTGCGATCTTCAGTAAGGGAACATCCGATGGAGCAGCGCTCCCCGACGGAAGAAGCGCCACCGACTTTGAAAAGAGCCTTGTCGGGTTGCCGCCCGGAGAGCGAGTGTCAGAGGTGAAGCAAACCGCGCAAAATGTTGCCGAAGCAAACGGCTGGGTAAAGGATAGTAAGCTGTCCCGGCTCAACGGCAGAGACGTATATGTTGGGGACGATGGCTACTTGTACGCATTGGATACCCAGCATGGGAGATTTGAGCAAGTAAATTCGAAGAATGGAGCCCATCAAGGTGAAGTGCGGATGGACCTATCTCCCGTTTCCGGCAGCATGGACAAGTCCGGCGGACACGATTTGAAGGTGAAATAAATGGAAATTAAAAAACTCGTTGATCTGGATTGTGACGTTGTTCGTTATGGAGCAGTTTTCCGATTCCCGGGGGGCTGGCCATACGAAGATACGGTTGATTTTCTTCTGGCTTACCTTCCTGTTTGCGAGCGAGAGAGTGCCCTAGTTGTTGCTACGGGCCATAAAGCTGGACTGCTAGCGGTAATGCTTCCGGAGGAATCTGGTTTTGATAACGCAAAAGGAAGTGGCATTTCTAGGCAATGGATCACTGAAAACTGGAAAAAATGGGCGTGGCCGGATTGTTCTGTGGACGATGTTTATGTAATCAATCGCTATGATGTTCCTGGACTTCCATCCACAACCAGCTGAATTCAGCGGCAGCAGTGTCAGCATCGGCGCAGGCTTCATGGCGGGCGGAAGTGGCGGAAAATCGACTGGCGCAGCTAAAACATGTGACTTGTCCAAAGGACAGTGACCACGCAGAACCGTAGCCCTTTTCGCTTGGCAAATACCTTTGACCTCTGAATGATCAAGAAGAAGTTCACGGCCAAGAAATCGTGGCCATCCATTGCCGGTCTGCTGTTAGTGAGTCCTACCGCATTAGGACAAACGTTTTTAACGGGGCCGGCCCAAGCGATTACCAAGGCGGCCGAACAGGAGCAGCGCACCCGCCAGCAGCAGGAAGCCCGGGAGCGCGCCCAGGCAGTGCAGGCGCCGGGCGTACGCGCGCAGGACGTGACTCTGGTCGACTATCCTGCGTTGCCGGATGAGTCCCCATGCTTTCGCATCGACCGCTTTGTGCTGGAGGTGCCGGCCGATCTGTCCGCCGCATCGCAGGCACAAGGCGCCTCCGCGTTGCCGTTGCCACAAGATCCGTTTGCTTTCGCCCGCGCTTGGCTGGACCACTACCAAGGTGCCTGCGTCGGCAAGCAGGGACTGGAGGCGCTGACCCGGGGGGGCGCAGGCCATCCTGAGCCGGGGCTACGTCACCACGCGCGTGCTCCTACCGCAGCAAGATATGAGCACCGACACGCTGCGCCTGTCCCTGATTCCTGGCGTAATCGGGGAGCTGCGCTTCGCCGATCGGGACACGCGCGGCACTTGGAAATCCGCCTTCTCCGCACGCGCGGGCGACTTGCTGAATCTACGCGACCTGGAACAGGGGCTGGAACAGATGAAGCGCGTTGCCAGCCAGGACGCTGACATGCAGGTCGTGCCCACCCAGATACCGGGCGTCAGCGACGTGGTCATCACGGTCAAGCGCGCCAAGCCGTGGACCGTGGTGGCGTCGCTCGATAACTCCGGCACGCGCGCCACCGGCAAGTGGGTGGGCAACCTCAGTGTCGGCATCGACAACCCGCTGGGCCTGAACGACCTGTTCAACGTCGGCTACATGCAGGACGTGGAGTTCAGCGACAAGCAGCATGGCACCAAGGGCTGGCATGGCTTCTATTCGGTGCCATGGGGCTACTGGACCGCCACGCTCTCGGCCTACTCGAATAACTACTACCAGCAGATCGCGGGCGTCAACCAGACGTTTATCTCCAGCGGCAGGTCGCAGACCGTCGACCTCAAGCTGCATCGCGTGATCCGCCGCAGCCAGAACGACGTGCTCGGCGTGCAATTCCGCCTATCACGCCGCTTTGGCAAGAGCTTCATCGAGGATACCGAGATCGAACAGCAGCATCGCAACAACACCGTGCTGGAGGCCGGCTTCACCGACCGCCACTATTTCGGCGCCGCGCAGTTCGTCAGTTGCATCCCGATGAAAGGCAATTAGCTAAGAAGATGGCGGCCAACAGCCAAGGCAAGTACACCGCAGAGCAGATCGAGGCCCAAATGCGCCTGTCGGACGTAGTTGATATGAATGGCAACGTGCTGGAGTCAGGTCGCCCCGATCAAATTGATGCGGCAACAACCAAGCCCTACGATAGCGGTGCGCAATGGGTATCGGTTGCTGGCACGACGCAAATCCGGGAGCTACAAGCCCAAGGGAATGCCGAAATCATCGCCTACATCCAGTCACAACAGAAGACAATGCAAGGCGACGTTCCATATGCTAGCCGGCAGGACTACAGCAACGTAGTGAAGTACAGTAATTCCATGGGGCAGTTGCCGACCGGCAAGTGCGGTGCGGGCCAGGCTGCTTGTGCCGCGGGACTGCAAAAGGACTATTCACCGCAGGAAATTGCTGATCGGCGCACCAATGTCGCTGATGTGGCATCGTCGCTATCCCAACAAGCTGGCCGAGTATCGGCTGCTGCAGGCGCTGCAGCAGCGGTTCCAGGTATTCATCAACCCGGTGCGGTTGTCACAGCCCTGGGTGCAACGGCATTTGGTCTTACCGCTAGCGCGATAGAGCAAATTGCTCGCCCCAATGCCAAAGCCTTTGGCTTTGATAGCACTGTCGATCTAATTAACTTCACAGTCTCCGAACGATATCCAATGGGCAGTCCTGTATTCAATGAAGTTGCAGAATCTGTCAAAGGCTCAGAATGGGCAAAACCCTATAAGGCGCCAGGGAAATGAAAATCAAAATTATTGAGGATGGTGGGCTCTCTACGGGAGCTAGATGGGCGCTTGTCATCGTGGGCGCGGGCATCGTTTTTATAAGCCTCTCTAAGGTTGAGTCCATTTTGCTCATGTCTTTCGGTCTAGCTCTTGCCGCTGTTGGTGGATACTCAAGCAAGGCAAAGATGCTAGGTCTTAGACCGTTCGAAAAATCCGCTTGGCGTGAAGCCAAAAAGAGCTACGAGGAGTCGTCGGAAGGGACATCTGAAACGAATGGGTCAGAACCTGACGACCGCAAATCGTAACGCGTAGATCGGCGTTGTTGCATAAATCTGGGGTCGGTTGGGCTGACGTTTACGCGCAACGGCTGGAACGCTGGCTCTGTTAACTTCTGACGAAGCGGCGTAGTG
>NZ_JBIVHB010000047.1:0-12534 GCF_044748965.1 Cupriavidus sp. NPDC089707 | reverse complement strand
GTAGCCGCGGTAGTGCAGGTCGTTGCCGGTACGGCCGACGGTGCACAGCGCGGTATTGCCGGCGGCAACGCCGGACAGCGCGACGGATTTCTTGGGCTTGGGAGTGACGAGCGGTTGCGCTTCGGACATCTGGGTCTCCTTGATGTGATGCCTGGTGTTGCCTGTTTGGGATCGGCCGGATCTATGCGGCCGAACGGCCGGGAGGGGATATACCCAGCCCGGCCGCGCCTGAGTCTGGTTGCCTTACTTGCCCTTGCCTTGTGCGAACAGGGCGTCGAGCTTTTGCTCGAAGTCATGGTAGCCGATGCTCTCGTAGAGCTCCGAGCGGGTCTGCATGGTATCGACCACGTTCTTCTGCGTGCCATCGCGGCGGATCGCCGCGTACACGTTTTCCGCGGCCTTGTTCATGGCGCGGAAGGCGGACAGCGGGTACAGCACCATCGACACGCCGGCGCTGCCCAGTTCTTCGGTGGTGAACAGCGGCGTGGCGCCGAACTCGGTGATGTTGGCCAGCACCGGCACCTTCACCGCGTCGACGAACTTGCGATACATGGCCAGGTCGGTCATGGCTTCCGGGAAGATGGCGTCGGCGCCGGCTTCCACGCACGCCACGGCGCGCTCGATGGCGCGGTCCAGGCCTTCCACGGCCAGCGCGTCGGTGCGGGCCATGATGACGAAGTTCTCGTCGGTGCGGGCGTCGACGGCCGCCTTGATGCGGTCGACCATTTCACCCTGCGTGACGATTTCCTTGTTGGGACGGTGGCCGCAGCGCTTGGCGCCGACCTGGTCCTCGATATGCATGGCCGCGGCGCCGAACTTGATCAGCGACTTGGTGGTGCGGGCCACGTTGAAGGCCGAGGCGCCGAAACCGGTGTCGACGTCGACCAGCAGCGGCGTGTCGCACACGTCGGTGATGCGGCGGATATCGGTCAGGACGTCGTCCAGGTTGGAGATGCCCAGGTCGGGCAGGCCCAGCGAACCGGCCGCGACACCGCCGCCGGACAGGTAGATGGCCCGGTAACCGGCACGCTTGGCCAGCAAAGCGTGGTTGGCGTTGATGGTGCCGACCACCTGCAGCGGATGTTCTTCGGCAAGCGCCTGGCGGAAACGGGCGCCTGCGGAGCGCGCGAGGTCGGAAGCGGAGTAGGTCATGGCGTTTGCGTTGAGGTGAACAAGACGGTGCCATAAGCGCAAGGGCCGTGCCAGTCCTCGCGCGGACGTCGGCGAAATCCCGGGAAGCCTTGTCAGAACTGGACTGGCGGGCAGCAGGGGTAATTCGTGCGAATGCCAGATGTCATCATTTCAGCACATTTGCATTTCATTTTCGCAAATCGTGAATTCAAAGTTGAAATCGAGACTGGCATGACGGACAATGTGCCAGCACTGTACGCCTGTTCCGGCGGGGTTTCACCCGCTCCCCGCTCCGTTCCCACCCGGCACCGCACCATGAGTCCTCCCGCCTCCACGCCAGCCCGCCCGCGCATCTGGGCCATCGGTATCAGCCGCCTGGCGCGCGCCTTTGCCGACCTGATTCCGTCTTACGCCGCGCGCGCGGAATTCCGCATCGTCGGCAAGGGCTTCGAAGCCGCCGCCAGCGCGGTATCGCGTGAAGTGCGCGAAGGCCGCCTCGACGTGGTGGTCGCCGGCGGCTCCAATGGCGCCTACCTGCGGCAGCACGTCGACGTGCCGGTGGTGCTGGTCAAGGTGACGGGCTTCGACGTCATGAGCGCACTCGCCACCGCGCGCCGCATCTCGGCCAAGGTAGCGCTGGTCACGCATGCTTCCACCTATGCCGAAGTCGATGAATTCGTGCGCGCGTTTTCGCTGGCGATCCCGGCCTATACCTACCTGACCGAGGATGACGCCGTGGCGCGGGTCAAGGCGCTCAAGCAGGAGGGCATCCAGGTCGTGGTCGGCCCCGGGCTGGTCACCGACCTGGCCGATCGCTATGGCCTGACCGGCGTGTTCCTGTATTCGGGCAATTCGGTGCGCATGGCGCTGGAAGACGCGATCGAGGCCGCACGGCTGCGCCGCATTGAATCCACCCGGCGCGACTATGTCAACACCATCCTGGCGCACCTGAACGAGGGCGTGGCAGCCGTCGACGCGGAAGGGCGGATCCAGTCGTTCAACCCAGCCATGGAGCGTTTCCTCGGCACCTCGGCCGCGGCCGCGGTGGGCCGCAAGCTGCAGACGCTGGCGCCCAACCTGTCGCTCGAAGGCGTGATGCAGAGCGGCGACAAGGAACTGGAAGCGATCCACAAGCTCGGCGACAAGATGGTGGTGGTCAACCGCATTCCGATCGCCAGCGATGCGGGCACCACCGGCGCGGTGCTGACTATCCAGGACGCCAGCGCGATCCAGCGCGTGGACCGCAACCTGCGCTCGCGCAGCCGCGCCCGGCCCGCGGGCGTGCGCTACAGCCTCGACGACCTGGCCGGCACGTCCGCGGTGATGACCGAGCTGCGCACGTTGGCGCGGCGCTACGCCGTGGTCGATTCCACCGTGCTGATCGGCGGCGAGAGCGGCACCGGCAAGGAAGTACTGGCGCAGGGCATGCACGACGCCAGCCCGCGCCGCGCGTTCCCGTTCGTGGCGGTCAACTGCGCCGCGTTTCCGGAAGCGTTGCTGGAAAGCGAGCTGTTCGGCTATGAAGAGGGCGCCTTCACCGGCGCGCGCCGCGGCGGCAAGGCCGGCCTGTTCGAGTCGGCGCACAACGGCACGCTGTTCCTCGACGAAGTGGGCGACATGCCGCCGACGCTGCAGACACGCCTGCTGCGCGTATTGCAGGAAAAACAGGTACTGCCGATCGGCGGCCTGGACGCCGTGCCGGTCAACGTGCGCGTGATCGCCGCCACCCATCGCGACCTGCCCGCGATGGTGCGCGACGGCTCTTTCCGCCAGGACCTGTACTACCGCCTCAATATCCTGCGCATCGAGATGCCGCCATTGCGCGAGCGCGCCGAAGACCTGGCCGAGCTCGCCGAGCTGCTGTACCGCCGCGCGCAGGAGCGCCTGGGCACCGAGCGCCCGCAGCGCCTGCCCGCCGCGGCGCGGTCGCGGCTGGCGCGCTATGCGTGGCCGGGCAATATCCGCGAGCTGGAAAATGTCACCGAGCGCATCGCGGTGCTGGTGGCCGGCCGCAAGCTGGAAGCCGATGCACTGCTGCGCGAGCTGCAGGCGGCCGTGCCGGAACTGTTCGGCGGCGACGGTGTTGCGATGGTCATGGCGGAAGCGCCGGCCGACCCCGCCGCGCGCACTGCAACGGCTGGCAAGCCCGGCCATTCGCTGGCCCGCGTCAAGCAATCGAGCGAAGTCGAGCACATCCGCCGCGTGCTGGCCGAATGCGGCGGCGACCGGACCGCCGCGTGCCATGTCCTGGGCATCAGCCCGACCACGCTGTGGCGGCGGCTGAAGGCGGCGTAGCCGCTGGTGGTGCCCGCTGGCCGTGCCTATACTCCGGGACCGACGCGCCGGAACGGGATCGGCTGCAAGCCCTTGCCGGCCAGCCACGCCTCGTTGAACAACCGGCCCATGTACAGGTCGCCGCGATCGCACAGCAGCGTCACGATGGTATGACCCGGTCCCATCTCGCGGGCCAGTGCCACGGCGGCGCCGACATTGATTCCTGAAGAGCCGCCCAGGAACAGCCCTTCCTCGCGCAGCATCCGGTAGACCATGTCCACGCAGGTCTGGTCGTCGATCCGCACCGCATCGTCGATCGGCGTGTCCTGCAGGTTGGCGGTGACGCGGCTGGAGCCGATGCCCTCGGTGATCGAGCTGCCCTCGGCCTTCACCTCGCGATGCTTCACGTAGTGGTACAGCCCGCTGCCATGCGGATCGGCCAGCACGATGCGCACGGCCGGCTTGTGCTCCTTCAAGCAGCGCGCGATGCCCGCCAGCGACCCGCCGGTGCCGGTGGAGCAAGTGAAGGCATCGATGCGGCCAGCCGTGGCATGCCAGATCTCGGGGCCGGTGGTTTCGTAGTGGGCCTGCCGGTTGGCGAGGTTGTCGAACTGGTTGGCCCAGATCGCGTTGTCTGTTTCCTCGGCCAGGCGGCCGGCGATCTTCTGATAGTTGTCCGGATCGGCATAAGGCTTGGCGGGAACGGCGCGCACCTCCGCGCCCAGCATGCGCAGCCGCTCCATCTTCTCCGGCGACTGCGTGTCCGGGATCACCACAATGCACCGGTAGCCGCGCGCCGCGCACAGGTGGGCCAGGCCGATGCCGGTATTGCCTGCCGTGCCTTCGATCACGGTCCCGCCGGGCTTCAGCAGCCCGCGGCGCTCGGCGTCGCGGATGATATAGAGCGCGGCGCGGTCCTTGACCGAGCCGCCCGGGTTCAGGAATTCGGCCTTGCCGTAGATATCGCAGCCGGTCTCGGCGCTCAGTCCGGCCAGCCGGATCAGCGGGGTGTGGCCAATGGTGCCGGCAAATCCGTCCCTGACTTCCATGATGCACTCCTGCCGGGCCGCGGCGGCCCTGGATGAGGGTCAATCTGATTGATAGACCGGGGCGGCTGGAATGACAAGCGGGGGAGGCCGGATCGGGGACGTTTGGGGGGTGTTGGGGGGGGAGGGCCTTTGAACCCGTAGAAGTGGCGCCGGTAACGCCCGGCGCCGTCGCTGGCCGCGTCAGGCGGCGTTCAGCCAGCGGAAACTGAAGTCGCCTTCGACGAATTCCCGGCGCGAGGCGTGGAAATCGCGCATATACGGCCGGTTCAGGTGCGATTCCAGGGCGTTCTTCGAGTCCCAGACCATATAGATCACGATGACCTGTGCATCCTCGGCATCCTGACCGACATGGTAGTCCAGGCAGCCGGGCTCCTTCAGTCCGCGCGTCTGCAGGGAGGTGAGCTGGGATACCAGCGCCTCGCGGCGATGGGACTTGGCACGGGCGATGCCGACTAGCGTGTACGTTCCGGACATGGTTGAACGGGGGCGACTGGCTGGCGTCTGGAGCACTGGGCGCACCATTGTAGCGCCCGGGCGCCGGGGTCCCTGGAATGCCTGACGGTGCCGTCCGGGCATTCCGCCGCAGCTTGACAAGGGGGAGCGCCCCGGATCTGGCCGCAGCAAACAAGTCTCAAGTCTGGCTCCGGCTTGCCGATAGCCATTCCGACAAGAAGAAAACCAATATCCGGGGGTTATCTCATGCTGAGACGGATCGGGTCGGAAGAACTGCAGGTCGGTATGTTTGTCGCCAGGCTGGGCGGACCGTGGATCAAGCATCCATTCTGGCGCGCCAGATTCCTGGTCAGCCATGAAGACCAGATCCGGCAGATCCAGTCCGCCGGCGTCCGGGAAGTCTGGATCGATATCCTCAGGGGCCGCAACCTGCCGGCGCCTGGCGTGGCCGAGCCGCCGCTGGTACCAGCGCCCGGTCCCGCGGCGCACGCCAGGCAGCCGCCGGCTCCGCAACCGGCCGCCTCGCTGGAAGCCGAGATCGGCCGCGCGCGCGACTTGCTCCAGTCCGGCAAGGCCGTGATCGGCTCCATGTTCGCGGGTATACGCATGGGCCGTGCGCTGGAAGTCGAGGGGGCCCTGCTGCTGGTCGATGCCGCCTCGCGCTCACTATCCCGCCACGGCCAGGCATTGCTGGCGCTGGCGCGGCTCAAGGCGCGCGACGACTACAATTACCTGCACGCCTTTGCCGTCTGCGCGCTGATGATCGCGGTCGGCCGCAAGCTCGGCCTGCCGGACGATGAAGTGCGTGAACTCGGCCTGGCCGGGCTGGTGCACGATATCGGCAAACTGACGCTGCCCGAGTCCGTGCAGCACACGGGCACCGCGCGCGCGCCCGAAGAAGAGGAAAGCTACCGCCGCCATCCGTCGGCAGGCTACCGCATCCTCAACGAGGCGCGGCTGTACTCCAACATCCCGCTCGACGTCTGCGTCCACCATCACGAGCGCGTCGACGGCCGCGGCTACCCCTTCGGCCTGGCCGGTCACGAACTCAGCATCCACGCGCGGATTGCCGCGATCTGCGATGCCTACGATTCACTGACCTCCGCACGCCCCGGCCACCAGGAATGGTCTCCCGCCCGCGCCATGGAATACATGGCCGTTCGCGTCGACACGCTGTTCGACCGGCGTGTGTTCAAGGCTTTCACCGGAACGGTTGGCATCTATCCGCTCGGCACGGTGCTGCGGCTGCGCTCGAACCGGCTGGCGGTGGTCTGCGGGCAAAACGTAGCCGATCCGCTGCGGCCGCTGGTGATGGTGTTCTTCTCGGTGTCGCAGTCGAAGCCGTTGCCGACCGAGTTGGTTGACCTGCGGCACAGTGAGGAGACGGTGGTGGCGTTCGAGAATGCCGCGGACTGGGGCTATACGGATGGACAGTTGATGGAGATGTATGCGGGGGCGGAATGAAGTGGCAGCATTCGGGGCCATGCGGTTTCAATGTTCACATGGAATAGTGGTAGCGCAGGCGTGCCCCACCCATTCGCAGCGTGAGAGCGCGTCGGCGGCAGGTGAACTCCAGTGGGACGTGCCTTCGAGTACTTCACGTACTTGCGCCCAGGGGGCGAAATCTTGATTTATTCAGATTGATGGTCATCCGTAGATGATCAACCAATCCGACAGCCTGTCTTGCTGAGGCGGGGCTTCTTCCACTCTGATAGCTCAATCTGAGCATAAGCACCAGCGCCAGTTCTCACTATCGCGGCCTTGCATTTCGCATTGTAAAAATCGAAAAACTGAGGTTGCTTTCGTGGCCCCAGCAGGTTGTGGCCATCGAGAAAATGTCATAGCCTCGGCCTTTTACGAGGCTTTCAGTCCTCACGGCAATAAGAGAAGCACCAAACGTCATTGTTTGCGGCGGGCTGCCAGCAGAGAGCGAAGCGTCTTGCCGGAATGTTCGAATGCAAGGGAGGTATGACCCGCGGGATAGAGAACGAACGAGTGTGAGCAAATGTTGCGATGATTGTTCTCGATCGGACTACCACTTGCATGACATTTGATAAACGTCACGTCCCCACCGTCGACCTCATTGAAGAAGAGACGGGTGTTGCGACCATTCCCATCCTCGTCTGCCTTGAAACCGAGCGGTCTAAATTCCACGAGACCATGTCGCAGCTCCGCTCGTCGTTCGTATTTGACAACCGCAGGTCCTCCGAACCGTAGATTTGTCGGCCCCGAATGACTTTCGATAAACTTGGCTCTGTCATATATTCGGCCGCTATTGAGTGCGGCATCTTGGATGAAAAACCGCTCACCGGCTCGAACCCCGATCGACAACCACTCCTCAGGCTCAGTAACGGATTTTTGCGCGCGGTCGTAGCTCGCCTCATTTTCCGGCGCCCTGGGTGCGAAATCGGGCAAATGCACCATCAGGGGCAGAGAATTGATCTTCGATACAAAAGTACGCGTCGGGGCCTTCCAGTTCCGGCGCTCTGGATCAAACACACTCGGATCACCGTCGTACTCGGTTATCAGATGCGTGTAGTTGAGCGGCACCGATACTGGCACGCCACCGAGATCACCAACGATCGGATCGGCGCCCCGAGGCAGCCCAAAAGGGGGTGCCCTGAAGCTGCTTCGCCTTCTCATGGCCGGGCGGTGACAAGTCGTGCCGCTCCTGTGCATAGACGTAGAGGCCCGCCCCGCCTAACACCATAAATGTCAGCGCTACCGCCACTAACATACAGACCGTCCCTAATCGTTTTGCCATATCTTTTTGCACTACGACGCGAGGTCGCTGCATTCATGGAGGGAATACGAACATAGAGCTCGCGAACTTATCTTCAGATTCCGTGTGCAGCCTTATAGGCCTTCTGGCGTTGCATCGCCATTACAAAAATAAGAGAACGATTTCATGCCAAAGGCGATATCTGCAGATTCCATAGCCAAGATCCGCTCACAGTTCGACGCGGGCAAACTCACGCCATCGCAAGTCTATAGTCAGCTTGAGGGCTATGGATATAAGTACGCCGGCTGGGCTGGCGGTGTGGCTGACGCCAACACCATAGCTGGGGCATCAGCGCTCACCTACATGCAGAACACCGCTAAGGAGCTAGGCAAGTCGCTGACCGATGCGCAGATCACGAAAATCAAGTATGGCATGGCTGAAGGCTATCTTGATGCGCTGAAGACACAGGCGGACAAGCAAGGCTATGCAAGCGGGGCAAGCGACGCTGATGCAGGAGTTCCTGGTGCATGCGTTTGAGGCGGTGGTGCCGGCCTGGGAAGGTGAAACGATCCTTGCCGCCATGAACGAGACTGGTGCGTTGACGTGGCCGGCGAGCGGATCGATTGACGAGAACCGCGCGCGCGTCGCGCAGCAACTGTCTAACCAGGAATGGCAGAGTCCTGCTGCCGAAGCCGGGATGCCTGAGCAGGACGCGGACGGTATCCGCCAGCATTTCACGGCGTTGAGCGAGCTGGCCGGCGGCAGCTTCCGAGGCAGCCTGCCAGATCCCCAGCACTGCCTCAGCCGCGACCCGCTTGATGGATTCCGGCAGTTCGGGGTGCTCGATCTTGACCCGCGTGCGCTCACGCAATTCTGCCACGCTCCGGTGCTACGGCCCCGTTGCTGTCGGACGACGGAATGTGAACCTTTGCAATATTGCAATTGTTTTGTTGCCGGCGGAAGACGGGCTCATTATTTTGCCAGAATGGACGTAAACCGTGTGGGTTGCTGAGTTGCGAGCCGCGATGCCAGATCGGTGGCGGGGTGACCACTTCGTTCATATGTGCTGGTTCGATGCGACTCGCTCTGGCAAGGCACCGCAAAAAAAGCTGGCGACACCACGGAGGAACGGACTGTCGGCATCAGTACACGACTTGTTCCAATCGAGGGGTCAGAATGCGCGACAGATAATCCGCGCATGATGTCCCGAGCGGATCGACGTGGGGCTTGTGAGCTTCGCAAGCTATCTACGTCGTTGGTGGATACCATCCATCGCGCGATCGCACGATCGCTATGCCGTTCCGGCATTCTGCGCAACACGAACTATGCGACGAGGGCTTTGATGCAGACTCCTCGTCGAAAAAACAAGAATGAAGCAGAAGGTATGCAGTATGAGTAATGTGTCTTCTCGCGAAGGCGGCCCGTCGGACCGGCGCAGGCCAACGCGCCTGAGGTCTTGGGAATCGATCTTCGGGCGTCACCCCATCTTTCGACTGGCACGCCAACTATTTGCGCTCAATGTCCTGCTGCTGTCTGGATGTGGGGCCATCGTGGGCGGAACCATTGCCACCGCGAATAGCCTAGATCAGGCCGCCACGCGTAAGCTTGTTGCAGGCTTGCGTGCACAGCAAATTGCGCAGATTAAATCCTTGCAAGCCCAGGGCGATCCGATGGGGGATTATCTCTTTGCGCTTGCCAATGCAGAAGGATGGATTGGGGAAAATCGTATTAGCGACCCCATGGAAATCAAAGACCTTTATCAGAAGGCCGCCAACAAAGGTTCAAGCGATGCAATGATTGCGCTCGGATTGATGCTTTTTGATGGTCGTGGCGCACCACAGTATGCAAAGGGGATTTATCTTCCCTATGAGCAGCAAAATTGGAAAAGGGGGCTCGAATGGGTGGAGCGAGGCATGAAGATCCGGTGCTCCTATGCACAGCCACTCTATATTGCCATTACGCCCCCGGGAAGGCAATGCCTAGTATATAGATCCCCGGCGTCCTGGATTTGGCCGGCTTTCAGGGATGGAAAATATAGATGGAGTCCTGAGGGGAAATACGTTCCCGTCATTGAAAAGAATCAAAAGCTTCAAGAAGATTGGCGCGCGAAGGACGCGATATGCAATGCCACGCCGGAAATGCAGAGTACAAAACGCGACTGCCAAATGAAGTGATCTACAGGCTGCCACGATCATTGCCATGACAACACCAAACCAAGCAGATGGAATGGCTCTCGCGAGCCTGTCATACCAAGATAGCCGTGCCGAGATGCCAACGGGATGGACGATCATGGCGCCCGCGAGCATTGCCAGCCATGGGAAACCTCAGTTCACGGACGGTTGGAATGAGCAACGAAATGGCAGCGGCGTTGTAGAGAATCGTCTGGAGATCTTTGTAAATCCAGATAATAAGGGAATTGCTTTTTCCTTCAAAGGATCGGATGCTCTATCAAACTGGACTTCAGATCTACTAGATAACGGCTCAAGTGAGTTCTTCAAGATCCAGAGGAAGGCCCAGGAGGCATTAGATGCCATCTTGGAAAACCCTGAGTATTCTGACTATTCAATCTCCACGACGGGGCATAGCCTCGGTGGTGGGATGGCGCAGACGTTTGCGTTAAAGAACAACCTCGATACGCAGGTCTACAACAGTCTCCCGATCCCATCGGCGACGATCAATAGCGGCTATTTTGGGGATGGTGGCTATGAAGCGGCCATGGCGCGATATGCTGCGGCAGGACATAACGTTCAGGACATTCGTACGCCAAACGACATCGCGACTTTTTACTACAGTCGCGATTCCGCAGGTGTCTATCTGTCGGAGCAGACGGATCAGCCAATCACGATATTGCCGGGCACATTCATGCCCGAAGCCTTCAAGACCATTCTGCTTGCTGGAGCAACCCCATTTGGCTTGGCCACGTTTGGTATGGACCACACGATGGGCGCGCTGTTTGCTGGACAGCAAGGGCTCAGCGTTGATCCGAGTACCGGGAAGTACATCATCCCGCCAAATCATGCTGACTTTGCGTCCATCCCCGCGACCGTCCGTGAGCAATTCGGAAGTTTGAGTTCCAGCCCGGTGACAAACGTCATTCAGGAGGGCCAGGATTCCTATGTTGTCCAGCGCGCTGATGGCACCCAGCAGTGGGTTCGCGTGGACAGCGCTACAGGGGGCACCCTGATTCAGCAGCAAAACAGTCTTGGTGGGTACACCGAACTGACAATGAATGCTCGCGACAGTGCCAGTGCTGTCGTGACGCAGTATGACCGCGACCGGGATGTCATACAGTTTGCGCAGTTATTTGGGGATGGTAGTTCGACTGTGCAGGTCGCAGGGGACAGTGGCACCATCGTTACGAAGACCTACGATGACAGCGGTGTCCTTTCGAGCGTTGCCGAGAGGACTACGTTTGACGATGGCAGCTATCGCCAGACCATTCACTATGCTGACGGCCGGGAAGTTTCGCAAACCGTAGATGCCGCGGGCAACATTGTTGCGAATGTCCCTGAAGGAAATGCTGGTGGCAATGGTAGCGGGTCGTCGGCGGATCCATCGGACACATCGCCGTCAACGGAAGGCGGCCGTGCCGGCACCGGGGTCGCCCAGGATGTTCTCGGCAGCATCCAAAGCATGCTGTCGCTGGTCCAGGCGATCGAATCGGGAGATACCAAGGCGATCGTGGCGGCGAGCGCGGCCATGCTGGCCAACCTGGATCGAGCTGGTGGCGGAACGCTGCTGCCGGATGGCGTCGGAGTTGGTTTGAATGCGCTGGCGGCAGGCATCAACCTGTTCAATGCCATCCAGGACGGCGATGGACTGCGTATTGCGGCGTCCAGCCTGAACCTGGGTAGCCAGGCGGCGACCATCTACGCCAATATGCTCAAGGACCAGGGCATCGCGGCATACGAGGCCGGTGCGACCACCGCGGGCAACAGCCTCATGGAGTCGGCCGGCACCATGGGACAGGTGGCGGGCGGACTTGCCCTTGTCGCGAGCATCGTGTCGCTGGTAATGGCGATCGAGGATGGGAATGGCTACCAGATTGCCAGCGCGGCGCTGAGTACCGCTGCCGCTGGATTTGCGGTCGCTGGATACACGTCTTACTGCCCGCCGCTGGCCTTTGCTGCGGTTGCCGTGGCGATGATTGGCGCGGCATTCACCGACGACGATATCCCGACGCTGGAAGGCGAGGCCACTGCGGTATGGAATCCGGATGGCAGCATCCATGTGCTGACCACGGTCGATACCGAGCAAGGCGGCGGCACGCCCACCAGGATGCTGCAGAGCCTGGTAGATGAACTGCAGAAGTCGCTGGCCGCCCAAGTGGATGCCGATGGCAACCCTGTTTACGCAATCATCCCCCAGCGGCTGCCGACCATCGGCTACGCCTACGATCCAGATAGCTACCTGGGCAATGCCGCGGGTTTTGACGGCGCCCCCGGTCATTTGTACTTGAAATGGATTGACGAGAACGGACAGGAGCAGACCCGCTACTTCGACGGGGCGGGCAATCGGGGGCAAGCGGGGCAAGCGACGCTGATGCAGGAGTTCCTGGTGCATGCGTTTGAGGCGGTGGTGCCGGCCTGGGAAGCCGAAACCATCCTTGCCGCCATGAACGAGACTGGTGCGTTGACGTGGCCGGCGAGCGGATCGATTGACGAGAACCGCGCGCGCGTCGCGCAGCAACTGTCCAACCAGGAATGGCAGAGTCCTGCTGCCGAAGCCGGGATGCCTGAGCAGGACGCGGACGGTATCCGCCAGCATTTCACGGCATTGACCGTGGAGATGGAGATAGAACTGCCGCCGGGCGTCGGAACCGGCCGCATCGGAAAGAACGTCGACCTGGACGGCTACATCGAGCAGACGGACTGGGTGCAGGCTAACCAAGGCATTCTGTCCATC
>NZ_JBIVHB010000046.1:0-12919 GCF_044748965.1 Cupriavidus sp. NPDC089707 | reverse complement strand
GTGCTGGTATTCACCCAGTTCCGCGAGACCACTGAGCCGCTGGCGGCGTTTCTGGGGTCGATCTTTGGCCGCGAAGGTCTGGTGCTCCATGGCGGCACCCCGGTAGCCAAGCGCCGCGAACTGGTCAAGCGCTTCCAGGAAGATGAGTTGATCCCCTTCTTCGTGCTCTCGCTCAAGGCCGGTGGGGCCGGTCTGAATCTCACCGCCGCTTCGCATGTGATCCACTACGACCGCTGGTGGAATCCGGCCGTGGAAAATCAGGCGACTGATCGAGCATTTCGTATCGGCAAGCAGAGGAACGACCTCGAGCAAAAGTTCAACTGCCGTGGCACGATCGAGGACCGTATCGACCAGTTGATCGAAGCGAAGCAGCAATTGGTGAAGGATGTACTGGAGGGCGGCGCAGAACTCCTGCTCACCGAGATGAGCGATCGCGAATTGCTCGATCTCGTCAAGCTAGACGTTCATGCCGCGCAAGAAACCTGACGTCAGAGGAACCGCAGTGGATTACGGTTACGGGGGATGGAAGCCCTATGTGTCTGCCGCCGAGCGCAGAAAAAAGGCGGAACTGGCCGCCGCGACAGCGAAGAAGGCTGGTGCGGTCCTGTCGCCTATCGCGGCGTATCGCGGTGCCATTGCCAAGACCTTCTGGGGCAAGGCCTGGTGCGACAACCTGGAAGGCTACAGCGACTATGCCAACCGGCTGCCGCGCGGCCGTACCTATGTACGCAACGGTTCCGTGATCGACCTTCAGATTACGGCAGGCGAGGTCCGCGCACAGGTCATGGGTTCAAGCCTCTACACGGTTGCGGTGACCGTGACGGCGTGTCCGGCCAAGCACTGGCGAGCAATCGGCGCCGATTGCGCGGGGTCAATCGATTCGATCGTGGAACTCTTGCAGGGCAAGCTGTCGACAGCCGTAATGGAGCGCATCTGCCAACCTGGCACCGGACTTTTCCCGGTGCCGAAAGAAATCAGGTTCAGTTGCAGTTGTCCGGACTGGGCGTCAATGTGCAAGCACGTTGCTGCAGTACTCTACGGGGTCGGTGCGCGGCTCGACCAACAGCCGGAATTGCTCTTTGCCTTGCGCCGTGTCGATGCCAATGATCTCGTCAGGCAGGCCAGCGCTGTCCTGCCCAAATCCACCAAGCGATCCACCACTAGCAAGGTGCTAGACAGCTCGCTCGTTGCCGACGTGTTTGGGATCGAGATGGCCGACGCTTTTGCACCGCCGAAGCCTACTGCCGGACGTAACAAGGCACCGGCAGGAAAGGCGCCCGCGAAGAAGGCGACCAGATCGGCTGCCTCGAAAACTCCCAAGCCACCCGCGAACGCAGAGACTGCTGGGAACAATAAATCGGTAATAAGGAAGTCAGCAGTCAAGTCATCTGCTGCGCCACGCAAATCAACATCTGGCAACGTTGTTGCCGGTAAAGCGAACGTGGCAAACTCGCCTGCCATCCCGAAAAAAGCTGCAACGAGGCAGCGCGCCAGTATTCGATCGGTGAAAGGTTCATCTCGTTGAACCCCGATTTGATCTCGCATGGTTACGCGGGACGGGCGGGTGAACGCCGGTATCTGGTGAGGTCTCGGGAATGCCGAGCCTCGGTGGACTACCCGGTTCGCGATTTCACAGTCCAAGTGTGGCTGTGCGGTCGAGAGCGCGAGCAGTTCGAACGATTCGCCCAGGCCTGGATAGACACGCGGCCGTCCTGGCTGGAGATGGGCAACGGGTCTTGTCTGATGAGGCACTGCGCAACTGGATGCGTGTCCAGAAGAAACTGGAGACTGCCCGGACATGTCCGCGGCAACGCTGAATTCTTCTAACCCGCGCGGTTGCCCTTAACTTTGGTGGTAAGTCTGTAGAGTGAAAAGCATGCAACGCAACTCCATGCCCATGCTTTCGACCATGCAGCTTCCCCTATTCCCCCACGCACCAACACCTTGCACCGATGCCGGCGAGCCGGCCCTACTCCTGATGGGGCTCGGGCACGAAGCTCGACCGGGATGCGCGCGCCATCGACCTATACCGGGGCGTGATGTACGCATCGTATCGGGCGCACGTGCGCAGCGATGCGGCGCCCCGCGTCTTGATCCTGTCCGCGCGTCACGGTTTTATGCAACCCGACACCGAGATCGCCCCCTACGATGAGCGCATGACGCGGCAACGCGCCGACCAGATGCTGGCCGACTTGTCTCGCTACCTGCGGCCGGCTGCCTGGCCAACCCGTGTCGGCTCAGTGCTGCTCGCGGGCGGCGTCGAGTATCGGCGCGTCATGCGCGCCGCGCTGGCCCGCCGGTACGGTCCCCAACTGCCTGCCCTGAAGGAAACCACTGGTGGCATCGGCATGCAGCGGTCGCAACTTGGCGCTTTCCTTGACGGATTGCAGCCGGCGCTCCGCGACCAAATCGGCCAACAAGCCAACGGCACACCGCTCTATCGCGCATACGGATGGATCGAGGCCGGCGCCCTCGCCACCTTGCTCTACTGGGCCGTTCCAGCTCTTCCCTCGCGCCAGGCTCGCGTGCTCTCCGTTTTCAACGGGCCGAGCGGCCCCACCGCCGATGTTGAAGTGGAAGAATTCGTGCGCGGCCGCGCGAAAATCTGCCAGCGTTGGGTCAGCGTCCGGAATCTCCACCCTTCCGCCGAGGTGCCGGCATGAGTGATCTTGACGGACAGCTGCATCGGGATGCGGTTGAGCTTTGCCAAACCGGGCCAGCAACACCCCACAAACTCGTGGCGCTCGCCCATGCAGGGCTGAAGGCGTGGGCGAAGGTCGGCAATCTGCAGTTCCCTCCCGAAAAGCGGTATGCACACTGCTTCAAGAAATCATGCGCTACTGCGCCTGGGAATGCCTGCTTGCGTGCTGCTTCACGCAGGCGGACCGCTTGGAGCGGATCGCGGACATGCTGGACGCGGCCTACCCTCGCTACGCCTGCACCCGCGCAAGACTCGCCGCCCGCCGCAACTGTCCCGTCTCACAGTAAATGGACAACAGGCTCCCGAAAAATCAACAAGTTAGACTCTGTGTCTCAAGATAATTGGACTGGATTCTCACAGTAAGTGGGCTAATGGTGCGACCTGTCTCACAGTTAATGGGTACACGGCGGCGGTGTCCCGGCCAGTTTGTCACGGCAACTATGTTTAGAGGACGGTCTCTCTGCGAGGACCGACCGGCGGACAAACCACGCGCCCGCACGTAGTCTTCTAGACGCACCAGCGAATCCGGCCACACCGGCACCTGCCGGAAGCGATCGCCTTTGCCGCGCACGGTCAGCCACCAGCCCTCCAGTAGCGCCATACCCGGACGCGACAAGGCCTCCCAGCGCAGGTCGCCCGTTGTCGCCGCGAGCAGCTCGGCCAGGCGCAAGCCGGTCTCGTGCAGCAGTGGAAAGGCGAACTGCGGGCGCCGCGACGAGACCGTCGCGGGAAGCTGCGCGAGCTGCTGCAACAGAATTGCCATTGCATTGCCGTCAGGCCTCGCCCCGCGTCGGGCCCCCGCGGCCCTTCGCGGGGCGGCACCACGGCACGCCACGGGTTGCCGATCAGATACCCTTGGTCAACCAGAAAGGCGAACAGGTTGCCCGGCACGCCCAGCGCATACGCAGGAGCGCGGGGACAAGGGACCGGCGAACGGTCGCCAGCTACCTCGCCAGCGCGGCTGCGCGCGCGGGCCACACCAATCCCATGGCGGCGATAGCAGAAAGTCCCGATACGCGAGGCGGTCCTCCACGGTCATCGATGACATCGCACACCGCCGCTCGCACACGGCCCAGAGCAGGCAGCGTTCGGCCTCCTTGCGGTAGGCGCGCTGCGTGCAGGTCGGAGACGCGACCTGGTCGACGGCCTCATCAGCGGATGGCAGGCCCTGACGCTTGCCTGGCCGGCCGCGCGCGGCCAGCCAGGCTTGGATCGCGGCGCGGTCGTCATCGGCCACCAACAGGCACTGACCGCCGTCCGCTGAGCTCATCGGGGATCCTGAGCCGGTCCATCGACATCAAGGCCGACACCGCAGGGGTCGGTAGCGCCGCCTCGGTGACGTGCGGTAGCGTCCGCAGTGCCGAGACGGACCAGGGAGCCACTGCCTCAAAGTTGTCCATCATGAACTGCCCCAGCGCGTGCGCCTTGATCGGCCCGACGCCCGGGATGTCGCGCCATCAGGTGCGTGAATGGCGGCCAGCTGCCGCCGCATCAGCGCCATGCGCCGACGCTGTCGCGCAAGGGCCGGTCCGTAAGCCCACTGATAGGCCGCGAGTTGCTCGGCTTCGGTCAGGCCATCGAGCGCTCGACGTTCGACGAACTCCGCCAGCGACGGCCGGCCCGCCGACAGCGGAACCAGATCGAGACGCAGCAGTCGCGCCAGCCCAAAGCCACCGCCCCGGGCCGCCGCCGCCGCCAGCTCGGCCTGGATCCGCCCGGTCATGCGATGCACTCGCGGGGTGTCGTCAAACGCGCCGGCGTCCGGCAGGGAACGCTCCCAGGCCGCGCGGGGCGACACGCCCCGGGCCACCGCGCGCAGAAAGGCGAAGTGGCCGAGGTGCAGCCGGGCGCGTGTCACACGGTAGTCCCGTTCCGGGCACGCTTCGACGCGGGGAATGGTGGGAAGGGGCGTGGACGCCATGTCCTGCTCCTCGCTGTGGCGTCTGCGTCACGGCGTGGAGAAGGTCGGCAGCGTCGCTGAGTAGAAGCTGGCGGAGTGGGCTTTGGCGTTGGCCTTTCTACGATACAAAATAAGACGCCTTATCTTGCAGTCAATTTGGGCGGAATCGAATGCGCCGGCGCCGGATCGGCAATGGCCGGCTTGCTGACGTCGGGCCGAAGCACGCCATGCAACGTGAGATCAACCCGATGGGTATGTGCCATATAATCCGCTCCAGACAAACTTAGAGGCGGGGTGTCGGTTGATTACCAAGATCAAGATCCGTGGATACCGCATCTACACCGACTTCACGCTGTCGCCTAATGCGAAACTCAACCTGATCGTGGGAGGCAACGAAGCCGGCAAGTCGACGCTGATGGAAGCCATCGCGCTCGCGCTTACCGGCCGCATCGGTGGCCGCAGCGCGAGCGAAGAGTTAAACCCGCACTGGTTCAACGCCGGATTAGTGGCCGAATTTGTCGCCAAGATCGAGCGCGGTGAACGGCCTCGATTTCCCGAGATCCATATCGAGCTGTACTTCGAGAACAAGCCTGAGCTGCAAAGGCTTTGCGGCGCCATCAATACCGAGGTGCCAACCCTGGCCTGCCCAGGCCTGTCGCTGCGGATCATGCCGGATCCCGACTATGCGGACGAGCTGGCCCGGTGGATGACCAAGCCTTCCGCTCTTCTTCCGGTCGAGTTCTACCTTGTTGACTGGCGCTCCTTCGCCGACGAGCGCATCACCAATCGCCCCCGGCAATTGGCGGCTTCCATTATCGACTCGCGGACCGTTCGCTCCTCCAGCGGCGTTGACTATCACCTGCGGCAGATCCTTGGCGACCATCTCGAGCCGCCGGAGCGTGCCGCCGTGTCCCTAGCCTACCGCGAGCTGAAGGAAACCATGTCGACCACGGCACTGAACGCGATCAATAAGCGCATTGGCACGATTCACGCGTCTCTGCACGATCAGCCGATCTCGCTGGCCATGGATCAAAGCGCAAGGACCGCCTGGGACGGCGCGGTGACCCCACATGTCAACGATGTACCGTTCTCGATGTCCGGGCAGGGCCAACAGGCCGCGATCAAGATTTCTCTCGCCCTGAATCGGAATGCCGGCCACGCAGCGTTCGTCATGATCGAGGAACCAGAGAATCACCTTTCCCATACCAGCCTGACCACGCTTCTCTCGCGGATCGAGTCGCTCACCGGCGACCATCAGCAGCTCTTCATCACCACGCACAGCACCTTCGTACTGAACCGCCTCGGTCTCGATGCCATCCTGCTCCTGGCACACGGCAAAGCTTCGAAGATTACGGCGCTGGATCCCGAAACGGTCTCATACTTCCAGCGTCTTCCCGGCTATGACACGCTGCGCATGGCCCTGGCCAAGAAGATCGTCCTCGTGGAAGGGCCTTCTGACGAAATCGTCTTCGAACGCTTCTTCAAAGACATGTTCGCAAAGCGCCCCATGGAGTATGGCATCGACGTGATCAGCATGCGTGGATTATCGCTGGCACGCTGCCTTGAGTTCTGTGCGGCCCTGGACAAACCGGTGGCCGCCTTGCGCGACAATGATGGGACGGACCCCTCCGAACTTCGAACCGGCATTGAGAAGTGGCTCTGCTCAGGCAGGCGGGAGCTATTCATCGGACAAGTGGCGCACGGCCGCACCCTGGAACCGCAAATCGTCCACCACAATGGCGAGGCGACACTGCGCAGCTTGCTTGGCATCACCGCGACCGCGGATCTCCACAAATGGATGAGCCGCGAGAAGACCGAGACGGCGTTCCGAATTGCGAACGCCACGTGCCAGCTTGCGCCTCCCGACTACATGCGCGACGCCGCCGCCTTCATCCATGGCTAACCTGCTCACCCTGGCTGTTGCAGGTTCGCGCAAGACGCAAGGTATCGTCGATCATTGCGCAGGGCTTCCATCGGAGCGCCGCGCCCTCGTCCTGACCTTCACCCAGGCAAATCAGGAAGAACTGGGACGCCGACTAGGGCAGCGAGCGGGCGATCACCTGGGCATCGAAGTTATGGGGTGGTTCACCTTCTTGCTACGGCATTTTGCGAAGCCATTTCTCCCTTTCATGTTTCCGGGCGGGCGGGTTCTCGGGTTCAGTTTTGAGGGACGACCGGACAGGTACGCGACGGGCCTCTCCCGATTCCTCGACCGCAACGGCGCTGCCTACGCGTGCGAGCTCGGGCGGCTTGCCAATGAACTGATAGGCGCCAGCAAAGGCGCCTTACTGAAACGATTGGAGAGCTTGTACGATGAGATACTGATTGACGAGGTACAAGACCTGAGCGCCCATGACTGGGAGATCGTCGACGCCCTATTGCATTCGACTATTCAGATCCGGATGGTCGGTGATATCCGGCAATCCGTTCTGGCGACGAACCCCCGCGGCACCAAAAATAAGCGGTATGCCTATGCCGAAGCGGTTAAGTGGTTCCGTGAGAGAGAACAACTCGGGAAGTTGACCATCAGCGAAAGTGTGGAGACATGGCGGTGCCACCCGAAGATCGCAGAATTTTCCGACACGATCTTCGATCCGAGCTGGGCATTTCCGTCCACAAGATCCCGCAACGAAGTAACGACGGACCACGACGGCGTATTTCTGCTTATGAAGAAGCACGTAGCGGATTACGTGAAACGATTCGCACCACAATGCCTTCGAAGCATGGCGGCCTCTGGCAAAGAGTTCAATCTCGACTTCATCAACTTCAAGGTTGCGAAGGGTTCCACATATACGCGTGTGCTCATCGTTCCTACGGCAGGAATTTCTGACTTCCTGCGTAAAGGATCAATTCTCGAGCCAGTACCCGCGGCAAGTTTCTACGTGGCAGTGACCCGTGCTGAACAAAGTGTGGCCATCGTTATTGACAAAGCGGGCACGTCTGCTTTGCCTTACTGGATTCCGTAACTCCCCGCTCATCGACTTGCATTCACCCCGGCGCAATATCGACACGTTCGACGGCAACTCCCCCGCTAGTGGGGGAGTGTAAGGGCCACGGCACCGCGGTATCGTGACGAGTTTTTGGGTGAACAACTTGAAACGCCGTGGCGAATCCAGAGTGGGAAGCTGGGGCTTGAAGGAAAAACAATGGACCGCACCGAACGACTTCTCGAGCGAGGCTATTTCCCCTCCCAACTACCTCCATCATTCACAACGGAGGATTTGGCAAGAAATCATGGGGCTCTCTATACACAATGGCTTGCTCTTCAGGCGCCCCCCAAGACAGGCCCCAAGATTCCAAAAGCACCGGGCGCTCGGGCAGAGCTCTTCAGCGTCGCTCGGGCCGGTCACCAGCGGCGCATCACGAGCCTGACGAATCCCGTCGCACAAACTTACCTATCGAAGCATATTGCAGAGAATTGGGGCGAGTTGCTGAAGCACTACCGACAGTCCAGGCTATCGGCAAGCCGACCGAGATTCTTGCACAATGGATCTCGAGGAGCAAACATACCTTCGATGCAGTTTCTCTACAATCGCAAGGTCCTGGAATCCGCGGGGTTTAGGTATATGCTTCGCACCGACATTTCGAGATTTTTTCCGACGATTTACACACACTCCGTTCCGTGGGCACTTCACGGTAAGGCCGCGGCAAAGAAAAATCGGAAGGCAACGCCAAAATTCTTCGGTAATCTGTTGGATCTGGCACTTCGTCAGGCGCAGGACGAACAGACATTCGGCCTGCCGATTGGACCGGACACGTCACACATCATTGCTGAAGCCATCGCCACAGCAGTTGATCTGGAGTTGAAAAAGCGATTGAAAGGCCTTCCTGCGGGTTTCCGATATGTCGATGACTACTTCATGTTTTTTGCCACGGCCCGCGAAGCGGAATCGGCACTCGCGGCGCTCATCCGCTCTCTGAAAGAATTTGAGCTTCAAGTCAATTTCGAGAAAACCAAAACATCACCGGTTCTTGAGATAACGGATGATTTCTGGAGCCACAGGCTTCGCAGCTTTTCGATCGCCAAAGCCGGCCCCAAGCAGGTGGCGGACTTCAGCCATTTCTTCGAGTTGGCGAAAGAACTTGCGCGATTAAATGCTGATGAGAGCGTCATGATCTATGCTCTCAAAAAAGCGTCTTCTGTCATTGTCCGGAAGAACAACTGGGATCGCTTCGAAGCTCATGTTTGCCAAGTCGCAATGGGATATCCGAATACCCTTCAAACCGTTGCGAAGATCCTCTCAACCTACAAGAGCGTAGGATATCCACTAGGCAAAACAAGGCTCAGTCGCTTCATCAACGCTTTGATCGAAGATCACGCTCCCCTAGGTCACCACAGCGAAGTGGCTTGGTGCCTGTGGATGGCGAAGGATCTCGGCCTTCACCTTTCTGAGGCAAATATCGATCTTGTCGCAGAAATGCACAGCTCCGTATGCGCGCTGATTCTGATGGATCTCAATAGCACAGGGAGTCTGACTAAGGTACCGAAAAATACATTCTGGAAGGCACAGGAAAAATCCAGTGCACTCTACGATGACTTGTGGCTGCTCGCCTACGAAGCAGGAATTAGAGGATGGGGCGGCTTCGCTAACACGCATATCGCCGCTGATGCAGCTTTCAATTGCCTCCTCGCGCTGAACGTACATTTCTACGATCAATCCGCAACTCTAAAGCCTCTATTCACGGCGAAGCAAGATGCGTTGGCTCGGAAGAATCTTGCCAGGATTGAAGCTCTTTTTGATCTTGACGATGTGGAGGACTGGCTTGACTACGAGGAAGGCGATGGCGGCTACGAGGGTGTCATTTTCTCGTTCGATGGAGACATCGACGGTTTCGACGAGGATGACCAAGAATCCGAGGACGAAAACGAGGAAGCAGAAGATTCCCCCTATTTCTAGCCATCTGCCGATCTGGGCAATAAGCGATCCGTCAAATTGATCATGGCGCTAACAGACAAGACTCCGTGGGATCCAAGCCCCCAACATGTAGCCCGCGTCAAAAACAAGGTACCTGCCCCGCAGGCATGTCCGTACTGCGACAGCCCGGTCCGCATAGTCAATAACAGCGAGATCTACGGCGCATCGTACGGGGAATGGCCGTGGTCCTACGCATGCACACGCTGCGATGCATATGTGGGCATGCACCCGTACACCGCCACTCCGCTCGGGACTCTAGCCAACAAAGCACTTCGGAACGCGCGGAACAAAGCGAAGGCACCTTTTGATCTGCTCTGGAAGCCGAGCACGAAGAAGCGCTCCGCGGCATATCAAGCGCTCGCTGCTCATCTGGCCGTCGATATTGAACAATGCCATTTCGGCTTCTTCGACGAGGCGACTTGCGACAAGGCGTGGCGATGGGCCCTCGAACAAGCCGCTACGCCGGAGTCAGCGCACGATCATGGACGTGACGCGGCGAAGCACGGCGTCCCGATCTCGCAGTGCCCGTTTCAGAACCTCGAGTTGGCCTCTGCCTGGCGCAAAGGTTGGAAAGCACAGCCACTATGGTCGCCCGAGGTACCGGACTAGGTTCTTTCTCCCGCCCGCAGGAGCGCTATACAAGCCGAGGGCCTCAACTTATTGGCTACCAGGCTGAGACCGCCGGTGCCCGCCTCCAAAACACGACTAGGCAATGTCTCTCCGTCGCGCGCGGCAGTTACCGGCATGCGTCCTGATCTACGACGGGATGGTGGTACTTCCTGGCGATTTTTGGTGCCGAATCGCAGACGATTCGAGTGACACGGGTTCACGATTTCGACTGCCTTGAAAGCTGCTGAATCCGAATGCAGCCCCGACCGAGTTGGGCAACTCCCCCTACTTCTTCCGCAAGACACCGTATTTCGGCATCCCGGCACATCGACATAAGATAGTGCAAGGACCATTGATTTTTCATGTCCGACGGTAGCGTTGGTCCAGGCGAAGGCTATGGGGTCGCGATAGCAGACCGCTACGACCCCTTGGGCGTCTGCTCACGAGGGTCGCTCCGGTAGGCTCGGACGCCAAATGGCCAATGAGCTGCAAGTAGCAGCTCATCGCTTTAGGTCCGACTAAGGCATAGGTAATGCGATGCATCGAACGCATCTAACACCTGTCGCAGCAGTGTTCGTGCAGTTTTCCTGTACCCACAGCCTGCAATATTGGATTGGCGTTGACACCTAGTGCCCCCGCGCTCGGCCGTCACGCTGGGGACCACGGCTTATCGAGCGCTGCAGCCAGTCTCTTCCTGAGAACAACGATCTTTTTGCGTTCAGCCCTCAGCGCGCGACGATAGCCCGCTGCTTGTTCCGCATGCGTCGTAGCGCCTCTCGCGGAATACCCATTTCCTCATTTAGTACACCAGGAAGCACGATACCAAGGCGTCCTTCGCGAGCCCAGCGAATGATCGCATCTCGTTCAACTCGCAAGAACTTCGCCGCGACGCTGACACTGGTCCACCGCAAGTCGCATCGATCTCCCCCGTAGCCGTTCGGCACCACAACTCGAACGGAGGGGCAATCTGGAAGAACCCTCTTGGCAAACTTCAACTGGTATTCGCCTCCACAGTACACAAGCGCCACCGCGCGGCGACGTATCCATGTGGGATCCAGCATTCGTCTAACGCACTCGCCGAGTGTCATCCCGTGCCGCATTACAGTTGCGACGTCGATGTAATCATCGACCCTGCTTGTCCTCCTATAATCGCTGAGCAGCACGTCCACTGCCTGATGGGGATACCTGTGCTCTGGTCCATATTTTCTGCAGCCAATTCGCCGAAGCATGCGGGCGATGATTGACACGGGGACATTGAGTTTCTCCGCAATGTCACGAGCTGACTGCCCCCCTTGTCGCGCAAGCCAAGCGCGCTGAAGATCCGTCAGCGAGACGCTCTTCGGCTCATTCTCCCAAATCGTACGGTGCGGTAGGGTGACGACATCTCCTCCCCGGCTGGCAAGCGGCTCGATATCCGCCGGCCAATTAGTCGAGCCACCGAGGAAGATCGGTATCCAATAGCTGAGCACCTGCCCCGCGACCACACCGCTCGCGAAGAATCTTGCAATTGCTGCCTGAAAGTGCTGGTGCAACTCTGAACCTGTCTCTGAGACCCACGAAAATTGCATACTTCGGTACAACTCGATAGCAACCAGCTTCTGAAGCTCAAGGAACTTGCTGTCGTTGACTTCGGCAAATTCCTCTACGAGGAAAGAGACCGGGTCCTTTAAGCTCAAGATTGCGTTACCTGCTGCCGAGAAGGCGCGGGCTTCCCTATCGTCGCGTTTGCCCAACCGTTGACGTGCAGTAACAGCCTCTCCCAACCAGGCGTAGCCAAGCGCCCGTAGAAAGGAGGCGCGTGCCTGTCGCGACAGACCTGTCCATCCACATCGAGTCTTGCCAGTCGGCCCCTCTGATAACAACACATACCGGGTGGCGGCTACCTCGCCGTCATTGGCAACCTCACGCGGCCAGAGTGGCAACGGAAAGCCACAGCTACAATGGCCGAGGTTGCGGCGACGCCAGCTCAACGACCTCCTACAGATGGGGCACTCCGCCACCAGGCGAACTCCATGCAAAAGACACGCGAGTACACCTCGCCGCTGCCACTCGTCACGCCAGACCGGCTCAGCCTGAAAACACACTGGGCAAAAGCACGCAAGGTGGCGAAGCCAATCGAATTCCAGGTTTGGCGTGGCGTGCTCTCTGGGTGAGACTGTCGCCTTCGCGTCCAACTTGATTCCCGTCCGAAGCGTATAACCGCACAGACTCTCATAATCCAAAGCGTGCCGGTCGGAAGTGTGGGCATGCGGTCCAGCCGATGGGTCAGGAAGATGCGCTGCGCGCACTAACGAGGAGCGCCGGTCTTCGATTGACAATGTGGCCAGATTGGTGTATCCGCCAGCCCAAAGCAAATTGCCCATCTCAGAACGTCATGTCCGGACAGAACGGCTGTCCGACTTCATCCAGAAGATGGTGACTGAAGCTGCGGTTGAACGGATTCAACTTCCCAACTCCGTCATGCCAGATCGCCACCGTGAATGCCTTCTCCATCAAGGCCATGGTGAGTTTGTGTTTGGTCGTGTCACTCATTTCAATAGCCTCAATTAGCAGTTTCTTCACGTACCCCAAGGCCCCATGGGTGGCATACCACATGCGCGGTCCGTACAATTCGCCAGCCAGTTCTATCGCGTTTTCAAAGGGCAGCTTTTCCGCTAAGGCTCGCAACACGTCCAAAAAATCATTGGCTCGTCGGCGGATCTGTGGGTGAAAGCGGATGCGCGGCTAGCCGAGTGAATCCCGATTCAGGTACTGATAGAGCTTGCGACAGGTCGCATCAAAGGAATTTTGTGC
>NZ_JBIVHB010000045.1:0-13510 GCF_044748965.1 Cupriavidus sp. NPDC089707 | reverse complement strand
GCGCAATGTGGGACCCGGCTAAGCATGTTCTGCCTTCCGTTACGCCTTGACTTTAAACACAGTTGCTCTCCCGCTTGCGGGAGAGGGGCCGGGGGAGAGGGCCGGCGCTTCCAATCACGCAAGCCCTGCAACCATCTCAATCCTTATTCACCACCCACTCCCCCTCCACCGCCAGCGCCCCGGCGCCCGCCAGCGCCCGCACCGCCTGCGCGGAAATCTCCGCCATCTCCTGCCCCGGCATGAACCGGTCGCGTATCCGCACCATCAACGGCGCCTCCGCCATCCATTGCGCCAGTTCCCCCTGCATCATCCGCTGCTGCTCCAGCAGCTTGAACTTCACCAACACCTTGACCGCATGGCTGGCATTGCGCGCGGGGTCGGCGCTCAGGTGACGCAGCCGCGCGGTGGCACGCTCCACCGCGGCATCAACGTCGGTGAACATGCGTCCGTGGCCAGGAATCACCAGCCGTGCATCGAGTTCCGCAATGCGCGCCAGTACCGCCGCCTGCTCGGCAAACCCGCTCTCGCCTTCCAACTCGGGAAAGATCACGCCGAAGCCGTTCTCCCACAACGCATCGCCGGAAATCAGAATGCGCGGCCCGGATGCGAACAGCATCACCGCATGCGGGTCATGGCCCGGCGCGGCTACGACCTGCCAGTCGATGCCGCCGAGCCTCACCGTGTCACCATCGTGCAGCACGCTGTCGAAGCCGAAGCGGTCGCACTGCTGCCCGGTGGCACGGTAGGTGAGGGCCTCGGTGTCCCACGCGGCCACGGCCGCGGCAGCGGCCGCGGGAATCGCGGTGCGCGGCTGCCAGCGCGCCTGCAGCGCGGCATTGCCGCCACAGTGATCGGAATGCAGGTGGGTGTTGAGGATGCGCGCCAGTGGCCGGTCCCGCAGCGCGGACGCGACCAGCGCCACGGTCTGGGGGGCATGCGTGACGTAGCCGGTGTCGACCAGCGCGGTATCGCCGCCATCGGCGAACAGGATGTTGTTGGCCGACAGCCAGCCGCGCTCGAACACGCGCATGGTCTCGGGCAACGTCGGCATCGATGCTTCGCTCAAGGGGGTGTCTCCTCGCCCGCCAGCCAGGCGGCGCGCTGGGGCAGTTGCGCCCAGATGCGGCGCTTGTCTTCGTCGCTGGCCGATGACCAGCCCGCGATCTCTTCGATGGTGCGCAGGCAGCCCTCGCAGTAGCCGCTGGCCGCATCCATGCGGCAGACGTTGCGGCACGGCGATGGGACCGGCGTTGCCAGCCGGGCGGCCTGTGCCGCGAGTTCCGCGGCCAATGCCGCAAGCGTGGCTGGCGCGCGCGCTTCAGGCATGCTTTGGCTGGCGCGCCGCCTTGGCCGCCACCTTCTCGTTGAAGCGGCCCGCGTCGATCAGGTGGCGCTCGTGCACGCCCTCGGAAATCTTGTCCTCGCCATCCCAGGCGCTTAGTTCAAAGCGCAGGCGGCGACCGTCCACCTCGACCAGCTGGCCCTTGACCGTTACTGTCATGCCCGGCGGCGTCGGCGCCAGGTGCGAGAAGCTGACCAGCGTGCCGAGCGACTGCTCGCGCGGCCAGTCCAGGTGCTCGCGCAGCATCTGCAGGCAGGCGCATTCCATGATGCCGACCAGGTAGCCAGTGGCCAGCACGTCGGGCATCTCCGGGCAGCCGGGGATATCGTCGTACAGGCGCGGCACGGTGGCCTTGGGCGGCACCGTGTATTGCCAGCTGAAGGCCAGCCCTGGTCGCAGCCCAGATTGCAGCGCAGATGGCAGCCCGGATGGCAGCTCGGGGCTCACGCCTGCGCTCCGGCGGCCACGTCGGCGACTTCCGCGCCAGTCATCTGCTGCAGTTGCTGCGGTGTCAGGCTGAACACCGCATGCGGATGGCCGGCGGCGGCCCACAGGCTGTCGTAGCGGAACAGGTCCTGGTCGAGCAGCATCACCGGCGCGACCGCATGGCCGATCGGGCAGACGCCGCCGATGGCATAGCCGGTCTTCTCGCGCACGAAGCGCGCATCGGCCTTGCCCAGCGCACCCACGCGCGCGGCCACCTTGGCCTCGTCGACGCGGTTGCTGCCGCTCGCGATCACCAGCACCGGCGCATCGTCCTCGACGCGACGGAAGATGATCGATTTGGCGATCTCCGCCACACTGCAGCCCAGTCCCGCCGCCGCTTCGGCGGAGGTCTTGCCGGTGGCGGGCAGCATCACCACCGGGCGGTCGTGGCCGAGCCCGGCCAGCAGGTCCGCCACGCGCTGCGCGGATTCGGGCAGCGCTTCGTTACTTGCCGTCATGCGTTCTCCTTGTTTTTTGCGCTCAGACGCAGGCGGGCGCCGCATCGCTGGCGGCGGCCCACTTGGTCAGCAGCGCCCGGCCCACGCGCGAGCTGTTGGCGCGGCCGATCGCCTGCGAGATATAGTCGCCGGTGCGCACCACCGCTTCCAGGTCGATGCCGGTATGAATGCCCATGCCGTGCAGCATGTACAGCACGTCTTCGGTGGCTACGTTACCGGTCGCGCCCTTGGCATACGGGCAGCCGCCCAGCCCGGCAACCGAGGCGTGAAAGATCGAGATGCCCACTTCCAGGCTGGCCAGGATATTGGACAGCGCCTGCCCGTAGGTATCGTGGAAATGGCCCGAAAGCCGGTCCAGCGCGAACTCCGCGGCGGCCGCGCGCATCACTTCCTGCACGCGCACCGGCGTGCCCACGCCGATGGTGTCGGCGATATCGATCTCGTCGCAGCCCAGCTCGCGCATGCGGCGCACCACGTCGACCACGGCGCTGACCGGGACCTCGCCCTGATAGGGGCAGCCCAGCGCGCACGAGATGCTGCCGCGCAGGCGCACGCCCTTGTCCTTCGCCGCGGCGGCGACCGGCGCGAAGCGCTGGATCGACTCGGCGATGGAGCAGTTGATGTTCTTCTGCGAAAACGCCTCGCTGGCGGCGCCGAAGATCACCACCTCGTCGGCGCCGGCGGCGATGGCACCTTCGAAGCCTTTCATGTTCGGCGTCAGCACTGAATACAGCGTGCCGGGCCGGCGCTGGATGCGGGCCATCACATCCGCGCCGTCGGCCATCTGCGGCACCCACTTGGGCGAAACGAACGAGGCGGCCTCGATATTGACGAAGCCGGCGTCGGTCAGCTGGTTGACCAGCGCGACCTTGACGTCGGTCGGCACCATGGCCTTCTCATTCTGCAGGCCGTCGCGCGGGCCGACTTCGACGATCTTCACGTAATTGGGCATGGTCATGGCCGTCTCCTGTCCTTGTTATGTAGGGTGCGGTGCTCAGTAGCCGCGCTGCAGGTCGACTACGCCGGCGATGGGCTGGCCCGAACGCAGCGCGCGGATCTTGCCGGCGATCTGGGCGATGCTGTCCTCGCGCAGCGTCAGCGCCGAGATATGCGGCGTCACCGTGATGCGCGGCTCCTGCCAGAACGGGTGATCCGCCGGCAGCGGCTCGGTGCGGAATACGTCGAGCGTGGCGCCCGCGACCTGGCCCGACTGTACTGCGGCCAGCAGGTCTTCCTCGACCAGGTGCTGGCCTCGCGCCACGTTGATCACATAGGCGCCCTGCGCCAGCCGCGCGAACAGGCCGGCATTCAGGATGTTCTCGGTCTGCGGTGTCAGCGGCAGCACATTGACCAGCACGCGCAGGCCATTCAGGAACGGCGCCTGGCCCGCATCACCATAGAACCCGCTGACGCCTTCGATCGCGCGCGCGGTGCGGCTCCAGCCGCGCACCGGAAAACCGAAGCCGGCCAGCGTGCGGGCGATATGCGTGCCGAGCGTGCCCACGCCCATCACGCCGATGGTGAAGTCGGCGCGGCGATGCGGCTTGAGGAATTTCCAGTTGCCGGCGCGCTCCTGCGCCTCATAGGCATCGAGCTTGCGGAAATAACGCAGCACGGCGTGGGTGACGTACTCGGCCATCTGCGCGGCCATGCCGGCATCGTCCAACCGCACGATCGGCACGCCGGCGGGCAGCGCGTCGGGCGCCTCGTCGCGCAGCCGCAGGATGCCGTCGACGCCGGCGCCAAGGTTGAAGACCGCTTTCAGGTCCGTGCGGCCGCGCAGCATTTCTACCGGCGGGCGCCAGACCACGGCGTAGTCGGCTGGCTCGCCGCGGCTGCCCTCCCAGGTCAGGCATTCGGCTTCGGGCAGGGCCTCGGCAAAGCCTTCGATCCACGGTTCATAGCGGCCGTCGGGGACGTACAACTGCAACTTCATTTTGTCTCCAGGGGATGTTGCGGGCGGCGAAACGGCGTCCATTGCCGTTTCCCCATGCACGGGATTGACGGCAGACCTTGATCGCTCAAAAGGCTATTTTGGCAGAGGAATGCGATCGGGGTCAGGCTTCGGGCCGGACCCCGTCCATGCGCGCCGCTTACTTGCCTTCGAATGCCAGCAGTTGCGCCCCTTCGGCCACCTGCTCGCCCACCCCATAGAGCACTTCACTGACCACGCCGTCGGCGGGCGCGCTGATGGTGTGCTCCATCTTCATCGCCTCCATCACCAGCAGCGGCGTGCCGCGCGTGACGGTGCTGCCGGCTTCGACCATCACCGCGATGACCTTGCCCGGCATTGGCGCGGTCAGCTTGCCGCCCTCGCTTTCGGACTCTCCGGCATGAGCCAGCGGGTCGAGCCACGCGAGCGCGACATGCCGCCCGGCATAGAACACATGGAAGGTCTCGCCGTCGCTGTGCACCTGCCCATGCGCACGGCGCGTGCCGAGATTGACGCGCAGGTCGTCGGCCTGGCAGGCGCTGGCGAAGGGCGCGGCCTGGTCGGCGTAGATCAGCGTGCTGCCGCGTGCATTGGTGTTCAGCGTCACGTCGAGCACCTGGTCGCCATAGCCGAAGCGCAGCTGGCGCGAGACGCCACCATTGAGCCGCCACGCCCCGCCGTGGGTCCACGGCGAGTGCGGATCGGCGGCGTCGATGCGCAGTTCGCGCGCCTCGCGGTCGAGCAGCGCGGCAACGGCCAGCGCGATGATCTCCATGCCGACCGGCGCCGGCGGCGGAAACAGGGTCTTCTCGTTGCGCTCGATCAGTCCGGTATCGAGGTCGGCGGTGCGGAACGCTTCCGACTTCACCAGCCGCTGCAGAAACGCCACGTTGGTCGACAGGCCGACCACGTGATAGGCCGCCAGCGCCTGCCGCATACGCGCCAGCGCCTCGTCGCGGTCCTTGCCCCAAACGATCAGCTTGGCGATCATCGGGTCGTAGTACGGGCTGATGGTGTCGCCCTCGCGCACGCCGGCATCGATGCGGATGCCGGCGGGGCCATGGGCATCCTCGCCGCGCATGAACTGCACCGCCGGCGGCGTGCGCAGGAAGCGCAGCGTGCCGGTGGACGGCAGGAACTGCTTGTCGGGGTTCTCGGCGTAGATGCGCGCTTCCAGCGCGTGGCCGTCGATGCGCAACTGATCCTGCGCCAGCGGCAGCGGCTCGCCGGCGGCGACGCGCAGTTGCCATTCGACCAGGTCCTGCCCGGTGATCATCTCGGTGACCGGATGCTCGACCTGCAGGCGCGTGTTCATCTCCATGAAGTAGAAGGAGCCGTCCTGGTTGGCGATGAACTCGACGGTGCCGGCGCCGACGTAACCCACCGCCGTGGCCGCGGCCACGGCGGCCTCGCCCATGGCGCGGCGGCGCGCTTCGGTCATGCCCGGCGCGGGCGCCTCTTCCAACACCTTCTGGTGCCGGCGCTGCACCGAGCAGTCGCGCTCGAACAGGTAGACGCAGTTGCCGTGCGTGTCGGCGAACACCTGGATCTCGATATGGCGCGGCCGGGTCAGGTACTTCTCCACCAGCACCTTGTCGTCGCCAAAGCTGGCGCTGGCCTCGCGCTTGACCGACGCCAGCGCGGCCTCGAAGCCATCGCCCGACTCGACCACGCGCATGCCCTTGCCACCGCCGCCCGCGCTGGCCTTGAGCAGCACCGGGTAGCCGATGCGGTCGGCCTCGCGGCGCAGCAGCGCCGGGTCCTGGTCTTCGCCGTGGTAGCCGGGCACCAGCGGCACGGAGGCCTTTTCCATCAGCTGCTTGGCCGCGCTCTTGCTGCCCATCGCGTGGATGGCCGAAGCCGGCGGGCCGATAAAGACCAGCCCGGCCGCGGCGCAGGCCTCGGCAAAGGCTTCGTTCTCGGACAGGAAGCCGTAGCCCGGGTGGATCGCCTGGGCGCCGGTTTCCTTCGCCATCTCGATGATGTGATCGGCGCGCAGGTAGCTGTCACGCGCGGCGGCGCCGCCGATATGGACGGCCTCGTCGCAGAAAGCGACGTGGCGGGCATCGGCGTCGGCATCCGAGTACACCGCGACGGTGCGGATGCCGAGCCGGCGGCAGGTGGCGGCCACGCGGCAGGCAATCTCGCCGCGGTTGGCGATCAGGATCTTGCTGAACATGACTCCCTCCTTGTTATGCCGTTATCGGCATCTTACGGCGGGGAGGTGTCCAATGGGTTAATTCCGCGTCGCTATCTCGCGCAACGATGCCGGGCGACTATCCCGCGTACCCCTCCGCCCGGATGTCCAGGCGGGCCAGCAGGGCGCGATCGCGGTCGGCCTGCGGGTTGCCGGTGGTCAGCAGCTTTTCGCCGTAGAAGATGGAATTGGCGCCGGCCATGAAGCACAGCGCCTGCAAGGCTTCGTCCATCGCCTCGCGGCCCGCGGACAGGCGCACCATCGCCCCGGGCATGGTGATGCGGGCCACGGCAATGGTGCGGACGAACTCGAACGGGTCCAGCGCCTCGACGCCGGACAGCGGGGTGCCTTCGACCTGGACCAGGTTGTTGATGGGCACCGACTCCGGGTACGGGTCCATATTGGCCAGCTGGGCAATCAGGCCGGCGCGCGCCTCCCGCGATTCGCCCATGCCAACGATGCCGCCGCAGCAGACGTTGATGCCGGCGTCGCGCACGTGGCCGATGGTGTCGAGCCGGTCCTGGTAGGTGCGCGTGGTGATGATCTTGCCGTAGAACTCGGGCGAGGTATCCAGGTTGTGGTTGTAGTAGTCCAGCCCGGCTTCCTTGAACTGCTGCGCCTGCTCGGCCTTGAGCATGCCCAGCGTGACGCAGGTCTCCAGGCCCATCGCCTTGACCTCGCGCACCATGTCCATCACCGGCTCGAGGTGGCGGTCCTTGGGGCTGCGCCAGGCGGCGCCCATGCAGAAACGCGTGGCGCCGTTGGCCTTGGCGGCGCGCGCGGCGTCGAGCACCTCGTCCAGCGCCATCAGCTTCTCGGCCTTGACGCCGGCATCGTGGTGCGCGCTTTGCGGACAATAGCCGCAATCCTCCTCGCAGCCGCCGGTCTTGATCGACAGCAGCGTCGACAGCTGCACGGTGTTGGCGTCGAAATTCTCGCGATGCACCTGCTGGGCGCGGAACAGCAGGTCGTTGAACGGCAGCGCGAACAGCGCGGCGACGTCGTCGACACGCCATTTGGCGTCGTCGGGCAATGCGTGCTGGCGGGCGGTCTGGCGCAGCGATTCGGCGGAGATGGTGGTAACGGTGTGGGCTTGGGTCATGTTTTTTTCAGTCGAATTCTGGTTCAGGCGGCAAGGCCGGCGGCCTCGGCTTGGGATCTGGCGGTGGCGGCGAACAGCGGCGCCAGGTCGAGGCACGTAGCGGCGGCGGCGGCAGCGGCGGCGGGGTCGAGTTGCCAGGGCAGTTCGCCCAGGCACGGCGCGTCCAGCGATGCATGCAGCGTGGCGATGTTCTCGTCGGCGAGCAGCATGTCGGGGTCGACCCGGTTGGCAATCCAGCCGGCCAGCACCAGGCCGCGCGCGCGGATCGCTTCGGCGGTCAGCACGGCGTGGTTGAGGCAGCCCAGGCGGATGCCGACCACCATCACCACCGGCAGGCCCAGCATCACGGCGAGGTCGGCGGTGCTCCAGCGCACCGCGCCGGCGTCGAGCGGAACGTGGAACCCGCCCACGCCCTCCACCACCACGGCGTCGGCCTGGCGGCGCAGCGCGTCGAATGCATCGCGGATCGGCGCGCGCGTGATGCGCACCCCTTCCTGCGCCGCGGCCAGGTGCGGCGAGCACGGCGTGCGCAGCAGGAACGGGCAGGTATGGCCGAGCGGCACCGTCACCGAACTGGCGGCGCGCAGCTGCGCCACGTCATCGTTGTGCCAGTGGCCATCGCGCCAGTCGCTGCCGCTGGCGACGGGCTTCATGCCCGCGGTGCGGTAGCCGGCGCCATTGAGTGCATGCAGCAGCGTGGCGCTGGCGTGGGTCTTGCCGACGCCGGTATCGGTGCCGGTGACGAAGCAGGCGAAATGGCGCGGCGCGGTCATGCGGCCTCCTTGCGCGGCATCGCCTCGGACAGCGCGTCGAGCAGGCGACGCACGTCGGCCTCGTCGTGCGCGGCGCACAGCGTGATACGCAGCCGCGCCGTGCCCTCCGGCACCGTCGGCGGCCGGATCGCGCCGACGCGGATGCCGCCGGCCTCCAGCGCCGCCGACAGCGCCAGCGACGCAGCGTTGTCGCCGATGATCAGCGGCTGGATCGCGGTCTGGCTCTCGCCCAGCGACCAGCCGGCGCTGGCAGCCAGCCGTGCCAGGCCTTCACGCAGCAATGCAATGCAGCGGGTCAGTTGCGCACGGCGTTGCCGGCCTTCGTCGCCTTCGATGATCGCCAGGCTGGCCAGCAACGCATGCGCCACCGCCGGCGGCGCGGCCGTGGTGTAGATATACGGCCGCGCGGTGTTGACCAGGTGCTCGATCACGGTCTCGTGCGCGGCGACGAACGCGCCCGCCACGCCGGCGGCCTTGCCGAGGGTGCCGATATAGATAAAGCGCTCGGACGACAGCCCCAGCGCTTCCAGCACGCCGTGGCCCGCTTCGCCCAGCACGCCGAAGCCGTGCGCGTCGTCGACGATGATCCATGCGTCGTAGCGCTCGGCCAGTGCCAGCAACTGGCGCAGCGGCGCGACGTTGCCGTCCATGCTGAACACGCTGTCGGTGACGATCAGCTTGCGCTCGCTGGTGCTCGCCGCCAGCAGCGCTTCCAGCGCGGCGGTGTCGCAATGCGGGTAGCGCTGCACGTCGGCGCGTGCCAGCCGGGCGCCGTCGATCAGCGAGGCGTGGTTGAGCGATTCGCAGAACAGCGTCGCGCCCGCCGTGCCCAGCGCGGTCAGCACCGCCATGTTGGCCATGTAGCCGGTGCAGAAGTACAGCGTCTGCGCGTGCGGGATATGCGGTGCGAACCAGCGTGCCAGTTCCTCCTCCAGCTGCGCATGCGCCAGGGAGTGGCCGCTGACCAGGTGCGACGCGCCGCTGCCGGCGCCGTATCGGTGCGCGCCTTCGGCCAGTGCGGCGATCACCTTCGGATGGTTGGCCAGCCCGAGGTAGTCGTTGCTGCAGAAAGTCAGCAGCGGCTGCGGTTGCGCATCGACGGCACCCACGGCCTGGTGCGGCGCGCACGCGGTGTGCGCAATGCGGCGGCGGCGCGTCAGGGCCAGTTGCTGCCGCTGTGCGGCAGCCTGTTTCAGTTGTTCAAGCAGCATGGCGAACCTCCGCGCTGGTGGTGACATCGTCGAGCGTGGCCAGCAATTGCTGGCCCAGCCAGCTTGCCTGCGCGGCATCGAACACATAGGGCGGCAGCACGTACAGCGTGTTGCCGATCGGCCGCACCAGCAGCTCGCGCGCCCGCGCGGCATGGTGGAAGCGCGACGAGAATTCCGCGCCGGCCACGCCGTCGCGCACGTCGGCGGCCCAGACCAGGCCGCGCTGGCGCACGTGCTGCAGGCGCGCGTCGGCAGCCAGCGGCGCCATCGCGTCGGCCAGCCAGCCGGCGCGCTCGCGGTTCTGTGCGATCACGTTGTCCTGCTCGAACAGGTCGAGCGTGGCCAGCGCGGCGCGGCAGGCCAGCGGGTTGCCGGTGTACGAATGCGAATGCAGGAAGCTGCGCGCCAGTTCGTCGGCGACGAAGGCACGCTGGATTTCCGGGCGCGACAGCACCAGCGACAGCGGCAGGTAGCCGCCACTGATGCCCTTGGACAAGCACAGGAAATCGGGCCACGCATGCGCGGGCAGCGCAGCCTCGGCCGAGGCCTCGCCCCGCGACTGCTCCCACGCGAAGAAGGTGCCGGTGCGCCCGCAGCCGACCGCGATCTCGTCGGCGATCAGGTGAACGCGGTAGCGATCGCACAGCGCGCGCACGCCGTCGAGATAGGACGGGTCATGCATCGCCATGCCGGCGGCGCCCTGCACCAGCGGCTCGACGATCAGCGCGGCGACCTGGCCGGCGCGCTCGCGCAGCAGCGCTTCCAGCTCGGCCAGCGCGCGCGCGGCCACGTCGGCGGCCGATTCGCCGCGCAAGGCCTGGCGCGCGTCGGGCGACATCACCACGTGGGCGCGGCGGATCAGCGGGTCGTAGGCGTCGCGGAAGATTTCCACGTCGGTCACCGCCAGTGCGCCCACGGTCTCGCCGTGATAGCCATTGCGCAGGCAGACGAACTCGCGCTTGGCCGGCAGCCCGGTGTTGCGCCAGTAGTGGAAGCTCATCTTCAGCGCGATCTCGACCGCCGAGGCGCCGTCCGAAGCGTAGAACACATTGCCGAGCGCGCCGCCGCTCAGCGCGGACAGGCGCTCGGCCAGTTCCACCGCGGGAGCGTGCGTGCAGCCGGCGAGCATCACATGCTCGAGCGTTTCCAGTTGGGCCGCCAGCGCGGCGTTGATGCGCGGGTTGGCGTGGCCGAACAGGTTGACCCACCACGAGCTGGTGGCGTCGAAATAGCGGCGGCCGTCGGCATCGAACAGCCACGGGCCTTCGCCGCGCACGATCGCCAGCGGCAGGGCGTCGTCATCGGGGCGCAGGCGGGTGCAGGGGTGCCAGACGGCGTTGCGGCTGCGCTGGCCGAGCGACTGCGCGCCGCCTGGGGAAAGGGACAGATGATCCAAGGTAGCCCTCCTTTGTTGACCGTCTGCGTGCGCGTTGCTGCAACGCGGCTGACGGTTGGGAGGGTCATGTTAGGAACGTCCACGCGGGGTTGGCAATGAGGGCGATTTTTTTGTTTTGGGCGCCGGTTCGCGTGATTTCGGCGATTTTATAGGGATGAAGCATGGAACTTGGGAGTTGCGTGCCGCGATCTTCACGCAAAATGGAGGGAGATTTTTTTGAGACCTGACTCCGTTGACGCTCCGGCCCTCTCCCCCGGCCCCTCTCCCGCGAGCGGGAGAGGGGAGCAAAACAAGCGCGGGAGAAGCCGTTAGAGGGATCGCCAGCGATAGCGCTAAGCGAGCCCAGCGATGCGTTCTGTGCCCGAGCACATGACCTGCGATGCTGACGGCGCACAGCGCAGCCGTAGGCGTCCCTACGTTGGCGTCAGCAGCAGGGACCACCCACAGCTCTGGGCTCGTTCAAACACCGCGTCAATCCCAGCCACCGTGGCGCACCACGGCGTCAGGCAGTCTTACTCTGCGACGAAGCCAGGCCCCGTACGAGAGCCGCGGCCCACTACGATAAGAGTGGCCGCCCGCAGGGCCGTAAACGCGCTTTTTGGTTACTTTTTGTCGCTCGGACAAAAAGTGACCCGCCCAGGAGGGCGGAACCAGGCATATCAAGCACTACCAGATGCCAGCCGCAGGCAAGGCATTCAAATCATCGCCCCCCTCAGGCCGGCCGCCACGACGGCGACCGCTTTTCCAGGAACGACCTCACCCCCTCCTTCCCTTCCTCCGACGCCCGGATCTTAGCGATCCGGTCCGCCGTATCCGCCAGCAGGTCGTCATCGATCACCTGCCCCGCGATATCCTGCACCAGCCGCTTGCTCTCGCGCACGGCATTGGGGCTGTTGCCGACCAACGCAGTCGCCAGCTCCGCCACCTTGGCGTCGAGCGCTTCGGCCGGCACCACCGCATGCACGAAGCCCAGCCGCAGCGCCTCGCCCGAGTCGAAGCGCTCGGCGGTGATGAAGTAGCGGCGCGCCGCCTGCTCGCCCATAGCGCGGATCACGTAGGGGCTGATGGTGGCTGGCAGCAGGCCCAGCCGCGCCTCGGACAGGCAGAAATGCGCGTGCTCGGCGGCCACGGCGATATCGCACGCGGCGACCAGCCCCATGCCGCCGGCGTAGGTGTCGCCCTGGATGCGCGCGATCACCGGGCGCGGGCACGACCAGACCGTATGCAGCATCTGCGCCAGCGTCAGTGCATCGGCGCGGTTCTGGTCGTCGGAGTAGCCGGCCATCTTCTTCATCCAGTTCAGGTCGGCGCCCGCGCAGAAGGCCGGGCCGTTGCCGGCCAGCACGATGGCGCGCACCTCTTCCATGTCGCCGAGCGCGCGGAAGGCGCCGGTGACTTCGGCGATCACGGTCTCGTTGAAGGCGTTACGCACGTCGGGCCGGTTCAGCGTCACGGTGGCGACGTGGTTGGCGATATTGACGGTGAGGGTGGTGAATTCCATGGTTCGCTCCGTTGACGGATGTCTGAATGGTTGGCGGGTGCGGCTCAGGAGCCGGTCTCGAACGGCAGGCCAAGCTCGTGGAAGAAGGCGGCGACCTCGGGCAGCCACAGCGGGATGCCTTCCCGCGCGCTGAACAGCCGGTGCGAGTCGCTGCCGAACTCGCCCACGTCGATCAGCCACGTCTTGGCCGCTTCGCCCTTGGCCTGCGCCTTGTATGCGTTGAACATGCGGCCGGGCAATGGCACCGGCCAGTAGCTGTCGTTGTCGCCGTACACCCACAGCGACGGGTAGCGCGCCGTGCTGCCATAGCTGGCGAAGGCGTCGACCAGCCGGTCTTCCCAGTCCGCGCAGTTCAGGTTGCGCAGCCCGCCGGCAAAGTTGACCACGCCGCGCACGCCGGGATAGCCGATGGTGCTGAAGGCCATCGTGGTCAGCCCGCCGTGCGATTGCCCGATCACCACGATGCGCTCCATGTCGATATAGGGCAGCGTGGCCAGGTAGTCGAGCGTGGCGACCACGTCGTCGGCCTGCATCATGCCGTTGGCCTCGATGTCGCAGCTGCCGCCCACGTAGGCGCCGCCCGAGCGCGCGAAGCCTTGCCGCATCGGCAGCACCACCACGTAGCCGCGACGCAGGAACTCGGCGCTCTGCGCCGGGAAGCGCGCGCGTCCTTGCGTAAAAGGCCGGCCCGGCGCCTTGCCGTGGTTGATCACCACCAGCGGGAACGGCCCTTCTCCCGGCGGCTTGAATACCGTCGCTTCCAGGTCGATGCGTGACGGGATCGCGGCCTTGGGCAGCATCACCACCTGCTCGGTGAAGCGCATGCGCGGCGTGGCCTGCCCGATGCCGGCCCCGGTCTGCGCCGGCGCCGGCAGGGCCGGCAGCAAGGCGAGCACCGTGGCAAGGCAGGAGAGCAGACGAGTGACGCAGCGCATGGATGTAGCAGCCAAAAACCGATAAAGCCAATGAAACCGATGAAGCCAGTAAAGCAGACAGCGCCGATGCCGTGACGGCACTACATGCGGAACACGCCGAACTTCATGTCCTCGATCGGCGCGTTCAGGCTGGCCGACAGGCCCAGCCCCAGCACCGTGCGCGTCTGCGCGGGATC
>NZ_JBIVHB010000044.1:0-17589 GCF_044748965.1 Cupriavidus sp. NPDC089707 | reverse complement strand
CCCACATGGCCGACATGGACTACGGCACGCTCAAGGTCTACCCGGCAACAACGACGAATACATGGAAGCGTACATGCAGGCCCGCGAGCGCCAGATGGCCGCCAACGCGCGCGCCAAGGAGCGCATCAGCGAACTGCAGGACTTCGTGCGCCGCTTCTCGGCCAACAAGTCCAAGGCCCGCCAGGCCACCTCGCGCGCCAAGCAGATCGAGAAGATCAAGGTCGAGGACATCAAGCCGTCGTCGCGCCAGAACCCGTTCATCCGCTTCGAGTTCGAGAAGAAGCTGCACAACCTGGCGGTCGAGGTGGAGAACATCACCAAGAGCTACGACCGCAAGATCATCAACAGCCTGTCGATGGCGATTCAGGCCGGCGAGCGCGTGGCGATCATTGGCGAAAACGGCGCGGGCAAGACCACGCTGCTGCGCAGCCTGCTCAACGGCGCGGTGCAGACCGGCGTGCAGCGCGGCGTGGAAGTCGACCGCGGCGAGGTCAAGTGGGCCGAGAACGCCAATGTCGGCTACATGCCGCAGGACACGTATGAGGAATTCCCCGCAGACCGCGACGTGATGGACTGGATGAGCCAGTGGACGCAGGCCGGCGATGACGAAACGTCGCTGCGCGGCACGCTGGGCCGCCTGCTGTTCTCGGCCGACGATATCAAGAAGAACGTCAAGGTGCTGTCCGGCGGCGAGAAGGGCCGCATGATCTGGGGCAAGCTGATGCTGGGCCGCCACAATGTGCTGGCGCTGGACGAGCCGACCAACCACATGGACATGGAGTCGATCGAGTCGATGCAGATCGCGCTGGACAAGTTCCAGGGCACGCTGATCTTCGTGTCGCACGACCGCGAGTTCGTCTCGGGCTTGGCCACGCGCGTGATCGAAGTGCGCACCGACGGCACGCTGGCCGACTACCTGGGTACGTATGACGAGTACCTGCAGTCGCAGGGGATCGACGGCTGAGTTTGCCGCATTCCCATGGAAAAGGCCGCCCTCCGAGGCGGCCTTTTTGCTGTCTGGCCCCCCGGGGGCGGTCATCCGGCTGCCGCCGGCAGGTCTTGTGCGATGGTGTCCAGTTCACGCAGGATCGCATGCGCCGTGATTTCGCCCTTGGCCTTGAGCAGCGCCGCGTGCAGCGGCTCGCGCAGGGTCAGCAGCGTAGGCAAGTCCGGCGCCTTTTCCACCTTGACCTGCAGCATGTAGCCCCGCAGGCCCAGGTGCTGGCCGATGACTTCGGTATAGAAGTGATAGAGGCGCTGGAACGCGTCGATCTCGGCGGCAGAGTGCGTCGGCGGCGCCTGCTGCGCTATCGGCTGTGTCGAGGCAGGAATACCCGCCGGCTCGGCGGCCGGCGCGTGCCGCATGGCGTACACCGAAAACAAGTTGGTATCCGCCGCGGCGGCCGAAGTGCGCGCAGGTGCATCCGCAACGGCAGCCGCAATCGCCGGTGCCGCCTCCTGCACTGCCTCGACCAGCCCCTGGGCGGCCAGAATGTCGATGGCATCGGGCCCCACGCCCATGCCTGCCGCCTGCGCCAGCAGGTCTTGCCCGCGGCGCTCGCCGTTGACCATCAATAGCAGCGCGCGCAGTTTGTGGTCCAGCTTGCGCGCGCGCGTCCTGATCTCGTCTTGTCCCGCATCCGTCTTGCGGTAGATCGGATCGACCATGTGTCTCGCTCCCTTGTTATGCCGGCCGTCCGTGCGAGCAGTCCGTTTTGCGGGTGCGGCCGATTATCGCCATTTGATAAAGAGCGGCCGGCGCGGGGGCTGCCAGGGCTGGAAACATAGTCTCCAAACCGCTCTACAATGTGCGTGCACCATAAAAGTAACAAAAAAATGCGGTTGCCCATCCGTCAAACTCAGCACCAACCGAGAACTGTGGCCATGCAACAACGAGACAAACTGTTTATCAACGGCAAGTGGGTCGCGCCCCACGGTACCGGCACCATCGACGTCATCCATTCCAGCACCGAAGCGGTGATGGGGACCATTCCCGAAGGCTCGCCGCGCGATGCGGAAGACGCCATCCAGGCCGCCCGCGCTGCCTTTGACGGCTGGGCGGCGACGCCCGCGTCGGTGCGCGCCGGGTATATCGCCAAGATCGCCGAAGGGCTGAAGGCGCGCAGCGAAGAACTGGCCCAGATGATCGCCGGCGAAGTCGGCATGCCGATCAAGCTGGCGCGCGCGATCCAGGTGGGCGGCCCGGTCTACAACTGGGGGCAGGCCGCGAAGCTGCTCGACACCTTCCCCTTCGAGGAAGAAGTCGGCAATTCGCTGGTGGTGCGCGAGCCGGTGGGCGTGGTGGCGGCGATCACGCCGTGGAACTACCCGCTCAACCAGATCACGCTGAAGGTCGCACCGGCGCTGGCCGCGGGTTGCACCGTGGTGCTCAAGCCGTCGGAAGTGGCGCCGCTGAACGCCTTCGTGCTGGCCGAGGTGATCGAGGCCGCCGGCCTGCCGCCAGGGGTGTTCAACCTGGTGACGGGGTTTGGCCCGGTGGTGGGCGAGGTGCTGGCGAGCCATCCGGAGGTCGACATGGTGTCGTTCACCGGTTCGACCCGGGCCGGCAAGCGCGTGTCCGAACTGGCATCTCAGACGGTCAAGCGCGTGGCGCTGGAGCTGGGCGGCAAGTCTGCCTCGGTGGTCCTGGACGATGCCGACCTGGCGGCGGCGGTCAAGGGCACGATCAGCGCCTGCTTCCTCAATTCGGGCCAGACCTGTTCGGCGCATACCCGCATGCTGGTGCCGCGTGCCCGCTACGACGAAGTGAAGGCGATCGCGCAGAAGGTGGTGGCCGGCTTTACCGTGGGCGATCCGCTGCAGGAAACCACCAGGCTCGGACCGCTGATTTCCGCCGTGCAGAAGGAGCGTGTCACCGGCTATATTCGCCGCGGGCTGGAAGAGGGCGCTGAACTGGTGGCCGGCGGCGCCGAGGCGCCGGAAGGGTTGGATCAGGGCTTCTTCGTCAAGCCGACCGTGCTCGGCAATGTCGAGCCGCGTGCCACCGTGGCGCAGGAAGAGATCTTCGGGCCGGTGCTCTCGATCATCTGCTATGACACCGAGGAAGAGGCGGTGCGCATTGCCAACGACAGCATCTATGGGCTGGGTGGCGGCGTCTGGTCCGGCGACGAGGCGCGCGCGATCCGCGTGGCGCGGCGCATCCGCACCGGCCAGGTCGATATCAACGGCGGGCCGTTCAACATGGCCGCGCCGTTCGGCGGCTACAAGCAGTCCGGCAACGGGCGCGAGGCCGGCAAGTACGGGCTGGAGGAATTCCTCGAATACAAGGCCCTGCAGTTGAAGAAGCCGGCCTGAGGCCTGCGGACATGGGAAAATGCCCGGCTGGTCCGGGCATTTTGCATCGCCGCCAACGAAGCGGCGGCAGTCGCCGTTACCACACCACGACAAGGATAAAAGGGGAGCAACGATGCGCTGGTTCGGTGGTCTGGCCAAGCTTGCGGGATGGCTGCTGGTGCTGGCGATAGCCGGCACGGCGGGGGCCTTCATCTGGTATCGCCAGGCGGCGCAGCCGCCCGCATCCGGCACTGTCGCGCTGCCAGGCTTGCGTGGCCAGGTCACCGTCGTGCGCGATGGCAACGGCGTGCCGCAGATCCGTGCCGCCAGCAAGGCCGACGCCTGGTTCGCGCTGGGCTACGTCCATGCGCAGGACCGGCTGTGGCAGATGCAGATGAACAAGCGCGTGGTGGCCGGTCGGCTCGCCGAGATTTTGGGGCCGTCCGCGCTCGATAACGACAGGTTCCTGCGCACGCTGGGAGTGCGGCGCAATGCCGAGGCGATCCTGGCGCAGGCTTCGCCGGAAACGCGGGCCGCGCTGCAGGCATATGCCGACGGCGTCAATGCGTGGATCGACCATCGCCAGGGACCGCTGCCGCCAGAATTCCTGCTCCTGCGCACGCAGCCGGAACACTGGGAACCGGCCGATACGCTGGGCTGGCAGACCATGATGGCCTGGGACCTGGGCGGCAACTGGAACCAGGAAACGCTGCGCATGCGCCTGGCGCAGGTGCTGCCGGTGGCGCGCATCAGCGAACTGCTGGCGCCGTACCCAGGCGAGCAGCCGGTGCGCACCATGGATTACGGCCACCTGTACAAGCAACTGGCGCCGCTGGCGAATGCCATGGCCAGCGTCGGCGACAAGGCGCCGCCGGGCTATGTCGAGGGCATGGGCTCGAACAACTGGGTGGTCTCCGGCGCGCACACGCAATCGGGCAAGCCGATGCTGGCCAACGACCCGCACCTGGGTTTGCAGGCGCCGGCGCTGTGGTACTTCGCCCGCATGAAAGCCCCGGGACTGGACGTGGCCGGCGCCACGCTGCCCGGCATTCCGGTGGTCGTGCTCGGGCACAACGACCGCATCGCATGGGGCCTGACCAATACCGCGCCGGACGTGCAGGACCTGTTTATCGAACGGCTGCGGCCCGGCAGCGAAACCCAGTACCAGACTCCGGACGGCTGGGCCACCTTCGAGACCCGCACCGAAACCATCCGCGTCAAGGGCGCGCCCGACGTGACGTTGAAGGTCCGCAGCACGCGCCACGGGCCGGTTATCTCCGACGTGGCCGAGCCGCTGTCCGCGGCGGCCGGGCCGCTTGGCGCGCAATACGTGGTCGCGTTCCAGTGGACCGCGCTGCGTCCGGACGACCGCACCTTCCAGGCCGGCATGAAGATGAACGAGGCGCGCGACTGGGCCAGCTTCACCGCCGCGCTGCGCGACTTCCACTCGCCGCAGCAGAACATTGTCTACGCCGATGTCGACGGCAATATCGGCTTCTTCGCGCCTGGTCGGGTGCCGCTGCGCCGCGCCGACAACGACCTGAAGGGCCTGGCGCCCGCGCCAGGCTGGGATGCGCGCTATGACTGGGCCGGTTTTATCCCGTTCGAGGCGCTGCCGCAGCGCTACAACCCGGCGCAAGGGGTGATCGTAACGGCCAACCAGCGCATCGTGCCGTCGGACTACCCGTACTTCATCACCAGCGAATGGACAGTGCCGTACCGCCATGACCGCATCCAGGCGTTGCTGGCGGCAACGCCCAAGCACACCTTCGACACGTTCGCCGCGATCCAGAAAGACGTGCTGTCGCTGGCCGTGCGCGAGGCCTTGCCGCTGCTGCTGGCCGCACCGGTCAGCCACGACGGCGCAAGGCCTGAGCGCGAGCGCGCGCTGCTCGATGCGCTGCGCAAGTGGGACGGCACCATGGACGCCGAGCGCGCCGAGCCGCTGGTCGTCACCGCCTGGCTGCGCGAGCTGTCGCGGCGGCTGTTCGAGGAAAAGGTCGGCGAGGCAATCTTTGTCCGGCTGTGGGACCAGCGCAACGTGCAACAGCCGATGATGAATATCCTGCGCGACCCCGGCAAGCTCGGGGCGTTCTGGTGCGACCGTCCGCATACTGGACCCGCCGAAAGCTGCAACGACGCGATTGCCGATGCCTGGACCCAGGCGATGGCCGACCTGTCGCGCCGCTATGGCGACGACCCGAAACGCTGGCACTGGGGCCAGGCGCATACGGCCCGTTCCGAGCACAAGCCGTTCGGCAAAGTCGCGTACCTGTCGCCGCTGTTCAACCTGCGCGTGCCGACCGGTGGCGACACGTATACGGTCAACGTCGGCCGCCACAACCTGCGCGACGAAAAGGCGCCGTTCGAGAACACCCACGCCGCAAGCGTGCGCGCGCTGTATGACCTGGCCGACCTGCCGGGATCGCGCTTCATGGATTCGACGGGGCAGTCCGGCAACGCGTTGCTGCCGCGCTATCGCGACTGGGCCGGCAAATGGGCGGCGGTGGAGTACGTGACCATGCCCCTGGCCCCCGCGCGGGCCGATGCCATGACCCTGGTCCCGGCTGCGACAAAATAGCGCACCGTGGCGGCATGCCGTGCCGGAATGCCGCCGCAACAGGCGATATCCTGCCGTGGCTGTCTCGCGACTTGGCCATTGGCGCTACCATGGGGACCCTTCTTGATCGGCAGGAGTCGCCCATGGCCACACGCACCACCCATGTGATCCAGCACCTCGCATTCGAGCATGCGGGCGTGATCGGCAATGCGTTGCGCGCGCGCGGACATGCACTGCGGGTATTCCAGGCGGGCGTCGACGACCTGTGCCCCATCGCCGACGAGCCGGCCGACCTGCTGCTGATCCTGGGCGGGCCGATCGGCGTCTACGAGACGGATGCCTATCCGTGGCTGGAAGGCGAAATCGCACTGATCCGCCAGCGGCTGGCCGCCGGCGGCAAGATGATCGGGGTTTGCCTGGGCGCGCAGCTGATCGCGCGTGCCGCTGGTGCGCGCGTGTTTCCCGGCACGCGCGAGATTGGCTGGGCACCGATCGTGCCGACGCCGGCTGGACGGGATTCGGTGCTTGGCGAACTACACGCGGCTAACTGGGAAGTGCTGCATTGGCATGGCGATACCTTCGACCTGCCGCCCGGCGCGGAACTGTTGGCGTCCACTGGGGCGGTGACAAACCAGGCCTATGCCATCGGCAACCAGGTGCTGGCGCTGCAATTCCATCCGGAAGTCATGCCGGGAGACATCGAGGCCTGGCTGGTTGGGCATACCGTCGAACTCGGCAAGGCCGGCATCGACCCGCGCACCATCCGTGCGCGCACGGCGGAGGTCGGCGCGAACGTGGCGGCGGCAGGCGAACGCATGTTTGCCCGCTGGCTGGAGCAGGCGGGGCTATGAGCACGCCGCCATTGCCGGTGCCGCCGGTACAGGCTGTGATCGACGCCGTGCTCGTTGGCGAGGTGCGGCCGTTCGGGCCCAGGGGCGTCCCCAGCGGCATTGCCAAGGTCGCGGCCAGCGCGCGCGTGCGCATCGGCATGCTCGGGCTGGAAGGCGACCAGCAGGGCGATCCGCGCCACCACGGCGGTCCGGAGAAGGCCGTGCACCACTATCCGCGCGACCACTACCCCGGCTGGCGTGCCGAACTGGCGGAGCAGGGCGCGGCCGGCATTGGCGTGCTGGATGCCCCCGGTGCATTCGGCGAGAACCTGAGCACGCTGGGGCTGACCGAGGCCGATATCTGTATCGGCGACCGTTTCCGGCTTGGCACGGCGCTGGTGGAGGTCTCGCAGGCGCGCCAGCCATGCTTCAAGCTCAATCACCGCTTCGGCTTTCCCGGCATGTCACGGGCGGTGCAGCAAAGCCTGCGCACCGGCTGGTACTACCGCGTGCTGGAAGATGGCGAGGCAGGCGCGGGCGATACGCTGGCGCTGGTGGCGCGTCCGTACCCGCAATGGCCGCTGCAGCGGCTGCTGCACGTGCTGTATGTCGACCGGCTCGACTATGCCGCGCTCAACGACATGGCCGCGCTGGCACCGCTGGCGGAGAGCTGGCGCAAGCTCGCACGGCAGCGCCTGGAGCGGTGCGAAGTCGAAGACATGGAGCGGCGCCTGGCGGGCGGCTGAGGGCCCGGCAGGGGAAGGCGCGTTTCAGCCTTGCCGGAAGCGGCGGGCCGTGCCTTCGCGCGTGATGCGCTCCCACACCACCTGCTTTTCCTCATCGCTGAAGAACACCCAGTTGCTGACCTCGGCGGCGGTGCGTCCGCAGCCCTGGCAGATTTCGTCGAACAGCGTGGAGCAGATGCCGATGCATGGGCTGTCCGGGCGATCGGACAGCGTGGAATCCGTATTGCCGGTCTCCGGTTCGGGGCGGAGCGGGGCGGATTCGAAAGACTGCGGCATGGTGGCGGGAGCGGGGTTGGGGTGAAACGGGGGGACATTATACGGGGTCCGGGTGGTGGCCCGCCGGGCGCGGGCGGACTGCAAGCCAACTACGTCATACGTAATTGAGCCGGGGCACCTGAGCCACTACCCTCCATCCATCCCTGCAAGGACCACACCCTGGAGCCGTTCCATGCCGCAAGCCATTGCCACTCTCGCCCCCTCGCGCCGCGATGCCGCCGTTGACCCACGCATGCGCACGATGATCGACAACATCCTGCTGGGCTCACCGGTCGCGCGGGCGCTGGGCGTGCGGCTGGCCTGCCTGGCGCCTGAGCACGTCGAGCTTGAAATGCCGTTCCTGCCGACCAATGTGACCCATGGCAGCACCGTGCACGGTGGGGTCATTGCCACGCTGATCGATATTGCCGGCGCCGCGGTGGCCGCATCGGGCGCCAGTGCCGACGAAGTGAAGGGCGGAGCGACCAGTTCGCTGTCGATCCAGTACCTGGCGCCGGCGCAAGGGGCGGCATTGCGCGCGGTGGCGACAGTGGTGCGGCGTGGCCGGCGGCAGGTAGCCAGCGAGGTGTCCGTCTACGCCGAGGCAGCCGACGAAGCCGTGCTGGTGGCAAAGGCGTTGATGAGCAGCGCCATGTTCTGAGTCGACGGGCCAGCGCAGGCGCGCTGCTACCTCTTCAGAAAATGCAATTAACCGCCAGCATTGCTTCTAGACCTCCATGCGCGCCAGTAAGCTGGCGCGAATCCGCTTCCAATGAGAGGGCGGCTTCATGGACGCGTCGATGCAGCAGCAAGGCCCAGATCATCGAGGCCCGGCTGATGACGGGCGCCTCGCGCGGCCAGGCGTTGGGCATGCCGGGCCGCGAGGGCTGAGGCCGCTCAGGTCACTCAGGCCGCGGCGCGCAGCCTGATCTTCGGGAAATCGACCGGGACCGCGAATGCGACGTTCACGTAGTTGGTGAACAGGTTCAGCGCCACATGTGCCAGGATCTCGACAATCTGTTCATCGTTGAATCCGGCTTCGCGCAGTTGCGCCACATCGGCATCGCTGACCTGGCCGCGGTCGTTGACCAGCTTGAGCGCGAACGACAAAGCGGCGGCCGTCTGCGGGTCCTGCGCGCGCCCGGCCTGCGCTTCCGACATTTCCTGGGCGGTCGCGCCGGCCTTGCGGCCGAGTGCGGTGTGGGCTGCCAGGCAGTATTCGCACTGGTTGCGGTCGGCCACGGCAACGGCGATCTTCTCGCCGAGCGCAGCGCCCAATACACCGCTGCCTAGCGCGCCGAACGCACCCCACATGCTGCGCAGCGCAGCGGGTGAGTTGGCAACAGCCTGGAACATGTTGGGGGTGGCGCCAAAGGCACCGTGGATTTCGTTCAAGAGCGCCTTGGTGTCGCCCGAGGCGGTGGCGGCGGTGACGAGAGGAACGCGGGGCATGATGAACTCCTTGGTACGGGGTTAAGTGAACAGGCGTTGTGATCGCCCTGGAACCCATAATGGTTGGAAACTGCGTACTATGGGATACGCAACGTCCTCCATCCATATCAATTCGTCCACGCTTGCCATGAATGCACCGGTCGACCGCCTGTCCGCGCTGCTGGAGCGTTTCCGCGCCCGCGCCCACCTGTTCCACCAGGGTCCGCTGTGCGGGCTGACGCAATTCGTCGCTCAGCCCGGCCGCGGGTTCCTGCATGTGCTGCGGCGGGGCGAACTCGAACTGCGCCATCCGCCCGGCGCCGGGCTGCCGGGGATGTTGCGCTTCGAGGAGCCGACGCTGCTGTTCTACCCTCGCCCGATCCACCACATGTTCCACAACCCGCCAGTGGAGGGATCGGATTTCACCTGCGCGGCGCTGGATTTCGACGGCGGCGCGCGCAATCCGGTGGTGCGCGCGTTGCCGCCGCTGATCGCCCTGCCGCTGGCGCGCGTGGCGGGGCTGGAACAGGCGCTGGCGCTGCTGTTCGCCGAGGCCGAACAGGTGCGCTGCGGCCACCGGTTGCTGGCGGACCGGCTCTTCGAAGTCGTGCTGATCCAGTTGCTGCGCTGGCTGATCGACCATCACCAGGACGCCGGCATCCAGGCCGGACTGATCGCGGGGCTGTCTGACCCGCGCCTGGCGCGCGCGCTGGTGGCGCTGCACGAGGATCCCGGCGCCGCGTGGGACCTGCCGCGCATGGCGGAGCGCGCGGGCATGTCGCGCAGCGCGTTTGCCGCCGCGTTCCGGCGCATCGTGGGCCAGCCGCCGGCTGACTACCTGACCGACTGGCGGCTGTCGCTGGCGCAGGCGCAGCTCAGGCTGGGTCGTCCGGTGAAATCTGTGGCGGTGGAACTGGGGTATGCCAATGCGTCTGCGCTATCGCGCGCATTCAGCACGCGGCTGGGCGAATCGCCGCGGCAATGGCTGGAGCGGGAGGAAACCGGGAGAAAGTAGAGCGGACCGGGCAGCCGTCGTCATCGAAACAACCACCAGAGTGTCTCCTCTCCCGCGAGCGGGAGAGGAGACGGGGGATCAGGGGGGAGAGCAGGAGCGTCTGGCGTCGAGACCGGCCGCTCCACGCCGCCATCAATACTTCCAGAAAACCTGCTGCAGCGCCTTCGCGTCGTTGGTCTTGGTCAGCGCCAGCGCCATCAGGATGCGCGCCTTCTGCGGCAGCTGGTCGTCGGTGACGATCCAGTCGTACTTGTCGTCCGGCTGCTCCGCATTGCGGACCACCACCCCGCTGCCGGTGCGCGAGGCACGCACGATCTGCACGCCCTTGGCGCGCGCTGCCTTGAGCGACTCGACCATATAGTCGCCGACGCTGCCGTTGCCGGTGGCGGCATAGACGATGGCCTTGGCACCGTTCTTCACGGCAGCGTCGATGCTGGCCGGATTGACGTTGCCGTAGGCGTAGACCACTGCCACTTCGGGCAGCTTGTCGATCTTGTCGATATCCCACTCGGTCTGCACGGTGTGCGGGCGCGCCGGCAGGCGGTAATACAGCGAGCGGCCTTCCACCACGTAGCCCAGCGGGCCGAACGGCGAACGGAAGGTTTCGGTCTTGAAGGTATTGCTCTTGGTAACGTCGCGGCCGGTGTGGATTTCATCGTTGAGCACCACCAGCGTGCCCTTGCCCTTCGAAGCGGGATTGGAAGCCACCAGGACCGCGTCATACAGGTTCAGTGCGCCGTCCGCGCCCAGCGCCGTACCCGGGCGCATCGAGCCGACCACCACCACCGGCTTGTCGCTCTTGAGCGTCAGGTTGAGGAAGTACGCGGTTTCCTCGATGGTATCCGTGCCATGCGTGATGACGATGCCGTCGACGTCAGGCTGCTTGAGCAGCTCCGAGACGCGCTTGGCCAGCTTCAGCAGGCGTTCGTTGTTGAAGCTTTCCGAGCCGATCTGGAAGATCTGCTCGCCCTTGACGTTGGCGACCTTGGACATTTCCGGGACCGAGGCGATGATCTTGTCGACCGGCACCACGGCGGACTGGTAAGCCGCGGTATTGATGGCCGATGCGCCGGCGCCGGCAATGGTGCCGCCGGTACCGATGATGACGATGTTCGCCTTGCGGGCTTCGGCTGGGGCCGGGGCCGTGGCAGCGGCCGTGACGGGCAGGGCGGCCGGTGCCAGTTGCGCACTGGCGGTGCCGGTGATCAGGCTGGCCGACAGCAGGGCGGCAGCCAGCGTAGTGGCGCGGGCAAAACGTTTCATGATTCTCCTCGGTATATATACGAACGTGTAGGCGCGTATAGGAACAGCAGCGGGAATGGCAGCACATGCCTTGTGGGCACAGCGGTGCCATCCGCATTCAGTCTTCGTCCGCCTGCCGGGGCCTGCGTCCAGGCAACGGCCGGGCAGCGGCTGAGACTATACGTTAGGAGAATCTTCAGGGGTTATGCCGATTCGGCATGAAAATCCGCACGCGATAACCTAGATCGCATACATATCGAGGTAGTCGTTAACGGCGATCGCCTCAAGGCGAGCCTGGTCCAGCGACACCGCCAGGATCGCCTGCTGCTGTTTCGGCGGGAAACGCCGCGCCAGGTTAGTGCGGAACTTTTCCACCAGCAGCGGGATGCCTTCGGCGCGCCGGCGCTTGTGCCCGAGGGGATATTCGACCAGCACTTCGTCCAGCACGGTGCCGTCGTTCAGCGCGACGGTCAGTGCATTGGCGATCGAGCGCTTGTCCGGGTCGTGGTAGTCGTGCGTCAGCGCGGGGTCTTCCAGGCAGGCGATCCTGTCGCGCAGTGCGTCGATGCGCGGATCGGCCGCAACGTCATCCTCATAGTCAGCGGCGGTCAGGCGGCCGAACAGCAATGGCACCGCCACCATGTACTGGATGCAATGGTCGCGGTCGGCAGGGTTGCTGAGCGGGCCCTGCTTGTCGATGATGCGCAGGCAGGCCTCATGGGTACGGATGGTGATGGCTGCAATATCCGCCGCCGATCGCCCGGCGCACGCGAGCGCGCCATGCAGCTGCATGGCCGCTTCCACCGCAGTCTGTGCATGGAACTCGGCGGGGAACGAGATCTTGAACAGCACGTTCTCCATCACGTACGAGCCGTAGGGCCGCTGGAACCTGAACGGCTGGCCCTTGAAGAGCACGTCATAGAAGCCCCAGGCCTTTGCCGTCAGCGCCGACGGATAGCCCATTTCGCCGGTGCGCGCGATCAGCGCCAGACGCACCGCGCGGCTGGTCGCATCGCCCGCGGCCCAGCTCTTGCGGCTGCCGGTGTTGGGCGCATGGCGATAGGTACGCAGGCTCTGGCCATCGACCCAGGCCAGCGAGACCGCATTGATGATCTCGTCGCGCGCCAGCCCCAGCATCTGCGCGACCACGGCAGTGGAGGCCACCTTGACCAGCACCACGTGGTCCAGGCCCACTTTGTTGAACGAGTTCTCCAGCGCGATGCAGCCCTGGATCTCATGCGCCTTGATCATGGCCGTAAGCACGGCCTTCATTGTCAGCGGCTTGCGGCCGGCGGCGAGGTTATTGCGCGAGATCCAGTCGGCGACGGCCAGGATGCCGCCGAGGTTATCGGATGGATGCCCCCATTCTGCCGCCAGCCAGGTGTCGTTGAAATCCAGCCAGCGGATCATCGTGCCGATATTGAACGCGGCCTGGACCGGATCGAGCTGGAACTGGGTGCCCGGTACGCGCGCGCCGTTGGGCACGATCGTGCCGGGGACGATGGGGCCGAGCAGCTTGGTGCAGGCCGGGTAGGACAGGGCTTCGAGCCCGCAACCGAGGGTGTCGATCAGGCAGTTGCGGGCGGTATCGTAGGCGAGGCCGCTCTTGATCTCGTAGCGGGTGACATAGTCGACGATGTCGACCAGCACCTGGTCCGGATCGGGGCGTTGCGCGGACGGCGTGTCAGTGGACATGAACGGCCTCGCGGAAGGGGGCTCAGCTCAGAACGCGTCGCCCGGCACGCGCACCCAGCCTTCCATCAGCACGCGCGCGCTGCGGCTCATGATGGCCTTCTTGACCACCCATTCGCCATTGACCTGCTGCGCTTCGGCGCCCACGCGCAGCGTGCCGGACGGGTGCCCGAAACGCACGGCGTTGCGTTCGCCACCGCCGGCAGCCAGGTTGACCAGCGTGCCGGGGATGGCCGCCGCGGTGCCGATGGCAACGGCTGCCGTGCCCATCATCGCGTGGTGCAGCTTGCCCATGGAGAGCGCGCGCACCAGCAGGTCCACGTCGGCCGCAGCCACCTTCTTGCCGCTGGAGGCGGTGTAGTCCACCGGCTTGGCCACGAAGGCAACCTTGGGCGTGTGCTGGCGCCTGGCGGCCTCGTCCACGTCCTTGATCAGGCCCATGCGCAGCGCGCCATAGGCGCGGATGGTCTCGAACACCGCCAGCGCCTTGGTGTCGCTGTTGATGGCGTCCTGGAGTTCGGTGCCCGTATAGCCGATGCTTTCCGCATTGACGAAGATGGTCGGGATGCCGGCGTTGATCATGGTCGCCTTGAGCGTGCCGACGCCCGGCACCTCGAGGTCGTCGACCACGTTGCCGGTTGGGAACATGGCGCCGCCGGCGCCTTCTTCCTCGGCAGCCGGGTCCATGAACTCGAGCTGCACTTCGGCGGCGGGGAAGGTCACGCCGTCGAGTTCAAAGTCACCGGTTTCCTGCACTTCACCGTTGGTGATGGGCACATGGCCGATGATGGTCTTGCCGATATTGGCCTGCCAGATGCGCACGATGGCGATGCCGTTCTGCGGGATGCGGCTCGGGTCAACCAGGCCGGCGCTGATGGCGAACGGGCCGACCGCGGCGGACAGGTTGCCGCAGTTGCCGCTCCAGTCCACGAAGGACTGGTCGATCGAGACCTGGCCGAACAGGTAGTCGACATCGTGATCCGGACGCGTGCTCCTGGACAGGATTACGGTCTTGCTGGTGCTGGAGGTCGCGCCGCCCATGCCGTCGATCTGCTTGCCGTACGGGTCGGGGCTGCCGATCACGCGCATCAGCAGCGCATCGCGGGCCGGGCCGGGCGACTGTGCACGCTCGGGCAGGTCCTGCAGGCGGAAAAACACGCCCTTGCTGGTGCCGCCACGGATGTAGGTGGCGGGGATCTTGATTTGGGGTACGTGGGCCATGGGAATCACTAGTCCTGGTTAGGCCGTTTGGGGCCTTGTCTCACTCAGTCAGCTTAAGAATCAATCGTTGGGAAGCAAGCAGCGATTATTTTCTCCCCTCTCCCTCTGGGAGAGGGGTGGGGGAGAGGGCAGGCGTTGCCACGAAGTGAAGCGATATCGTGCTTGCCGAACGCCGGCCCTCCCCCCCACCCCTCTCCCGCAAGCGGGAGAGGGGAGCAACCCAACAGCAACGCCTTATGCCGCCGCCTTGCTCGACTCCAGAAAGTCCTGCGCAAACCGCTGCAGCACGCCGCCAGCCTCGTAGATCGAAACTTCCTCGTCGCTGTCCAGGCGGCACGTGACCGGCACTTCCACGCGCTCGCCATTCTTGCGATGCACCACCAGCGTCAGCGTCGCGCGCGGCTGGCGCTCGCCGATCACGTCATAAGTCTCGGTGCCATCCAGCCCCAGCGTCAGGCGGTTCACACCCGGCTTGAACTCCAGCGGCAGCACGCCCATGCCGATCAGGTTGGTGCGGTGGATGCGCTCGAAGCCCTCGGCGACGATGGCTTCCACGCCGGCCAGGCGTACGCCCTTGGCGGCCCAGTCGCGCGACGAGCCCTGGCCATAGTCCGCGCCGGCGATGATGATCAGCGGCTGCTTGCGATCCATGTAGGTCTCGATCGCCTCCCACATGCGCACGACCTTGCCTTCCGGCTCGATGCGCGCCAGCGAACCCTTCTTGACCTGGCCGTCGACTACCGCCATTTCATTGATCAGCGTCGGGTTGGCGAAGGTGGCGCGCTGCGCGGTCAGGTGGTCGCCGCGGTGCGTGGCGTACGAATTGAAGTCCTCTTCCGGCAGGCCCATCTTGGCCAGGTACTCGCCGGCCGCGCTGTTCAGCAGGATCGCGTTGGACGGCGACAGGTGGTCGGTGGTGATGTTGTCGCCCAGCACCGCCAGCGGACGCAGGCCCTGGAGCGTGCGCTCGCCGGCCAGCGCGCCTTCCCAGTACGGCGGGCGGCGGATATAGGTGCTCTGCGGGCGCCAGTCGTACAGCGGCTCGGCGCTCTCGCCGGTTTCCGCGGTCAGCGCGAACATCGGCTCGTAGACCTTGCGGAACTGCTCGGGCTTGACGCTCTGCTTGACGATGGCGTCGATCTCTTCGTCGGTCGGCCAGATGTCCTTCAGATAGACCGGCTTGCCGTCCTTGTCCGTGCCGAGCACATCCTTCTCGATATCGAAGCGGATGGTGCCGGCGATGGCGTAGGCGACCACCAGCGGCGGCGAGGCCAGGAAGGCCTGCTTGGCATACGGGTGGATGCGGCCGTCGAAGTTGCGGTTGCCGGACAGCACGGCGGTGGCGTACAGGTCGCGGTCGATGATTTCCTGCTGGATCTTCGGATCGAGCGCGCCGGACATGCCATTGCAGGTGGTGCAGGCGAAGGCGACGATGCCGAAGCCGAGCTTTTCCAGGTCCGGCAGCAGATTCGCTTCTTCCAGGTACAGCTCGACGGCCTTGGAGCCCGGCGCCAGCGACGACTTGACCCACGGCTTGCGCGTCAGCCCGCGCGCGTTGGCGTTGCGCGCCAGCAGCGCGGCGGCGATCACGTTGCGCGGGTTGCTGGTGTTGGTGCAGCTGGTGATGGCCGCGATGATCACTGCGCCATCCGGCATCAGGCCTTCGGCCTCCTGCGCGCGGGCCTTGTCCAGGTCCACGGCGATGCCACGCTCTGCCAGCGCCGAGGTCGGCAGGCGCTTGTGCGGGTTCGACGGGCCGGCCATGTTGCGCACCACGCTCGACAGGTCGAACTTCAGCACGCGCTCATACTCGGCGTTGTTCAGCGAATCCGCCCACAGGCCGGCGGTCTTGGCGTAGGTTTCGACCAGCTTGAGCTGCTCGTCGGTGCGGCCGGTCAGGCGCAGGTATTCGATGGTCTGCTCGTCGATAAAGAACATCGCCGCGGTGGCGCCGTATTCCGGCGCCATGTTGGAGATGGTGGCGCGGTCGCCGAGCGTCAGGCTCGAGGCGCCTTCGCCGCGGAACTCCAGGTAGGCGCCGACCACCTTTTCCTTGCGCAGGAATTCGGTCAGGGCCAGCACGATGTCGGTGGCGGTGATGCCGGGCTGGCGCTTGCCGGTCAGCTCGACGCCGACGATATCCGGCAGGCGCATCCACGAGGCCCGGCCGAGCATCACGTTCTCGGCTTCCAGGCCGCCCACGCCGATGGCGATCACGCCCAGCGCATCGACGTGCGGGGTGTGGCTGTCGGTGCCGACGCAGGTGTCGGGGTAGGCCACGCCGTTGTCAGCGTGGATCACCGGCGACATCTTCTCCAGGTTGATCTGGTGCATGATGCCGTTGCCCGGCGGGATCACGTCGACGTTCTTGAACGCCTTCTTGGTCCAGTCGATGAAATGGAAACGGTCTTCATTGCGGCGGTCTTCGATGGCGCGGTTCTTCTCGAACGCGTGCGGGTCGAAGCCACCGCATTCCACCGCCAGCGAGTGGTCGACGATCAGCTGCACCGGCACCACCGGGTTGACCTTGGCGGGGTCGCCGCCCTGGTCGGCAATGGCGTCGCGCAGGCCGGCAAGGTCCACCAGCGCGGTCTGGCCCAGGATGTCGTGGCACACCACGCGTGCGGGGAACCACGGGAAGTCGAGGTCGCGCTTGCGCCCGATCAGTTGCTTCAGCGAATCCGTCAGCGTGGCGGGATCGCAGCGGCGCACCAGGTTTTCTGCCAGCACGCGCGACGTGTACGGCAGCTTGTCGTAGGCACCCGGCTGGATGGCCTCGACCGCGGCGCGCGCGTCGAAGTAATCCAGCTTGGTGCCCGGTAGCGGTTTGCGGTTTGCAGAATTCATGGTGTAGGGAAATCTATATAAGTATGAAAAAGGGGTAGCGGTCCCGTATCAGCGACCAACTACCCCCTTTGCCCGCAGGCCCGGATCAATGCAACCCGACGCAGGGCAAACCGGCAGCCGGCCTTACTTGCGATCCTTGATCGGCACGAACTTCAGGTTCTCCGGACCGGTGTAGTTGGCGCTCGGGCGGATGATCTTGTTGTCGATGCGTTGCTCGATGATATGCGCGGCCCAGCCCGAAGTGCGTGCAATCACGAACAGCGGCGTGAACATCGCCGTCGGCACGCCCATCATGTGGTAGCTCACCGCGCTGAACCAGTCCAGGTTCGGGAACATCTTCTTGATGTCCCACATCACGGTCTCCAGGCGCTCGGCGATGTCGAACATCTTCAGCGAGCCGGCGTCCTTCGACAGCTTCTTCGCCACTTCCTTGATCACCTGGTTACGCGGGTCGCC
>NZ_JBIVHB010000043.1:8534-17737 GCF_044748965.1 Cupriavidus sp. NPDC089707 | reverse complement strand
GCCCCGATCGCCATGGAAGAAGGCCTGCGCTTCGCCATCCGCGAAGGCGGTCGTACCGTCGGCGCCGGCGTCGTGGCAAAGATCCTCGACTAAGCTGTTCGATAGCGAACGCGGCACCAACCGGTCGCGTTCGTTGCCAGAAGGGGTTGGCGCAAGCGTCAGCCTCCAAGTAGTTCTAGGGGTATAGCTCAACTGGCAGAGCGTCGGTCTCCAAAACCGAAGGTTGGGGGTTCGATTCCCTCTGCCCCTGCCAAATCAATCAGCCGCGTCGCGAGGAACAATCGTGACGCGGCTTAGTCTCGTTTGCGAAACATGGCCAATCCCAATGTTGAAACCGTGAACGCCAACAGCGGCAAGTGGATGCTCGGCGTCGCGGTGCTGCTGGTGGTTGCCGGCGTCATCGGTTTCTATGCACTCGCACAGCAACCGTCTTATGTACGTGGCGCTGCGCTGTTCGGCGGTATTGCACTGGGTGTCGTCGTTGCACTGGTGTCGGCACCGGGCAAGGACTTCATTGGGTTCGCCAAAGAATCGTATCGGGAAGTTCGCAAGGTCGTCTGGCCGACGCGCAAGGAATCCGGGCAGATGACGGGGCTGGTCTTCGTCTTTGTCGTCATCATGGCACTGTTCCTGTGGTCGGCGGACAAGCTCATTGAGTGGATCGTGTTTTCGCTCGTACTGGGCTGGAAATAAGAGGTATCACATGACGGATAACGCTCAGCAGGAAACCACCGCGCCGGAATCGCCTTCATCGAAGAAGCGCTGGTATGTCGTGCATGCCTACTCCGGCATGGAGAAGAGCGTGCAGCGCGCGCTGCAGGAGCGCATCGAGCGCGCCGAGATGCAGGACAAATTTGGCCGCATCCTGGTGCCCTCCGAAGAAGTCGTGGAAATCAAGGGCGGCCACAAGTCGGTCACCGAACGTCGTTTCTTCCCGGGCTACGTGCTGGTGGAAATGGAAATGACCGACGAGACCTGGCATCTGGTGAAGAACACCAGCAAGGTCACCGGTTTCGTGGGCGGTGCCCGCAACCGCCCGAGCCCGATTTCGCAGCGCGAAGTCGACAAGATCATGACCCAGATGCAGGAAGGGGTCGAGAAGCCGCGTCCCAAGACGCTGTTCGAAGTGGGCGAAATGGTGCGCGTCAAGGACGGCCCGTTCACCGACTTCAACGGCAACGTGGAAGAAGTGAACTACGAGAAATCGCGCCTGCGCGTCTCGGTCACGATCTTCGGACGCGCAACGCCGGTCGAACTTGAGTTCGGCCAGGTCGAGAAGGTTTAAGGAATTTGCCGGTTGTCGGCCGAAAGGGCGGCAACTGGCAACGGCAACGCCCCAAGGCGTTGCCAAGAGGAGCGTGAGGCCATACCACAGGTATGGCGACAGCGCGTTACGACTCAACAGGATCGCATCCCCCAAGTGGAGCGATCCGGATTGGAGTAGAGATGGCCAAGAAGATCATTGGCTTTATCAAGCTGCAGATTCCGGCTGGTAAGGCAAATCCCTCCCCGCCCGTTGGTCCCGCACTGGGTCAGCGTGGTCTGAACATCATGGAGTTCTGCAAGGCGTTCAACGCCCAGACCCAGGGTATGGAACCCGGTCTGCCGGTGCCGGTGGTGATTACCGCCTTTGCCGACAAGAGCTTCACCTTCGTGATGAAGTCGCCGCCGGCGACCGTGCTGATCAAGAAGGCAGCCGGCATCACCAAGGGTTCGCCGAAGCCCCACACCGACAAGGTTGGCAAGATCACCCGCGCCCAGGCTGAAGAAATCGCCAAGGCCAAGAACGCTGACCTGACCGCCGCCGACCTGGACGCCGCAGTGCGTACCATCGCCGGTTCGGCTCGTTCGATGGGTATCACCGTGGAGGGTCTGTAAATGGCTAAGGTTTCCAAGCGCGTCGCCGCCAACAAGGCGAAGATCGAGCGTACCAAGTTCTACCCGATCGATGAGGCCCTGGGCCTGGTGAAGGGCTGCGCCTCGGCGAAGTTCGACGAGTCGATCGACGTGGCCGTGCAACTGGGCATCGACGCCAAGAAGTCGGACCAGGTGGTTCGTGGTTCCGTGGTGCTGCCTGCCGGTACCGGCAAGTCGGTGCGCGTGGCTGTGTTCGCACAAGGCGAGAAGGCCGAGGCCGCCAAGGCCGCCGGTGCCGACATCGTCGGCATGGAAGACCTGGCTGAGCAAGTCAAGGCCGGCAACCTGAACTTCGACGTCGTGATCGCTTCGCCAGACACGATGCGTATCGTTGGTACGCTGGGCCAGATCCTGGGCCCGCGCGGCCTGATGCCGAACCCGAAGGTTGGCACCGTGACCCCCGACGTGGCCCAGGCCGTGAAGAACGCCAAGGCCGGTCAGGTCCAGTTCCGTGTCGACAAGGCCGGTATCATCCACGCCACCATCGGCCGTCGTTCGTTCGAAGACACCGCGCTGAAGAGCAACCTGTCGGCGCTGCTGGAAGCGCTGGTCAAGGCCAAGCCGGCTACCAGCAAGGGCGTGTACCTGCGCAAGATCGCCGTCTCGTCGACCATGGGTGTCGGCGTGCGCGTCGACCAGGCTACGCTGGCTTCCTGAGCTGACGGCAAATTGCTGACCGGAACCCGATAACACCGGTCGGCAAGAAGAATTGAAGACCCTGGCCAATGGCGGGGGTCGTCTCCGGACCGCAAGGGACGGAGCATGGCTTTGGGCAGTGGTGTCCGGCCGGGTGCGCAAGCATCGGCGGGCACCGCTGGTTATCAAAGACCGCTGGTGTCCTTGTCCGCGGCAATGATGCGGAAAGGGCTTAATCGGTCGGAACGTGCGGGAAGGCTTCCAAGCCTGAGCGACGTTTTCCGGCCAGCCAGCGCAGATGGCGCACCCGAAGGGATTGAAGAAGCCGGGCACTGTCCCGGTCGATTCGGGCCAATCGGACGCCGTTCGTTTGTGCTGACGTGAAGGCTCCGGTATTGCCGGAGAAACAGCGTTATTTTGGAGCTTAACCGTGCCACTCAATATTGAAGATAAGAAGGCCGTCGTTGCTGAGGTCTCGGCGCAAGTCGCCAAGGCCCAGACCATCGTCGTGGCCGAATATCGCGGCATTGCGGTTGGCGATCTGACCAAGCTGCGTGCTGCCGCTCGCCAGCAAGGCGTGTACCTGCGTGTTCTGAAGAACACGCTGGCTCGCCGTGCCGTCGAAGGTACGCCGTTTGCAGGCCTCGCAGAGCAGATGACCGGTCCGCTGATCTACGGTATTTCCGAAGATGCAGTGTCGTCGGCCAAGGTTCTGAACGACTTCGCCAAGACCAACGACAAGCTGGTCCTGCGCGCCGGGTCGTATGACGGCAAGGTTCTCGATGCTGCCGCCGTGAAGGCGCTGGCCTCGATCCCGAGCCGCGACGAACTGATTGCTCAGCTGCTGGGCGTGATGCAGGCACCGGTGTCGGGCTTCGCCCGTCTGCTGGCTGCCCTGGCCGCCAAGAAGGAAGAAGGCGCTCCCGCGGAAGCGGAAGCTGCCGGCGCCTAAGGCAATCCAGGCCGCGCATCGAAAGATCGCATTACCGATACCGAATCAAATCTAGTAGGAGTATTTCAAATGGCAATCACCAAAGACGACATCCTGGAAGCCGTTGGCGCGATGTCCGTGATGGAACTGAACGACCTGGTCAAGGCGTTCGAAGAGAAGTTTGGCGTGTCGGCTGCTGCCATGGCCGTGGCCGCTGCTCCGGGCGCTGGCGGTGCCGCCGCTGCTGAAGAGCAGACCGAGTTCAACGTGATCCTGGCCGAAGTCGGCGCCAACAAGGTTGGCGTGATCAAGGCCGTTCGCGAAATCACCGGTCTGGGCCTGAAGGAAGCCAAGGACCTGGTCGATGGCGCACCGAAGCCCGTCAAGGAAGGCGTGGACAAGGCTGCTGCTGCCGAAGCCAAGAAGAAGCTGGAAGACGCCGGCGCCAAGGTCGACGTCAAGTAATGCTGTGCTCGCGTGCCCTTGCGGCACGCGAATGGGGCTGGCAAAGGGAAATTCCCGGCGCCAGCCTTTTTGCGCTTGTGCGATTGTGTTTCAATCACCACTCTGCACAGCGGCAAAGTCGCAAAATGTGATGTTTGCGAGTCCCGGCAGCACTTGATTTGCCGGCATCTCAGCAGAGGCCAAACATCAGTGGCACACTAAGTGGTTGCTGCTGATGTTTGTCTTCTGAACCGACTGCAGAAGACAAGTTTGGTCGGGTGTCCCCCGGGCGAGTACAGGCGTTGCGCTGATGCGACGACCACACCGCCCGCAGCGTGCGGACACCGTCAGCCAGAGGTTGGTAGCGGCCAACCGCCAAATCCCCTCCCAGTCGCTGAACACCTCAGGCGCGGCCAGGTCCAGCCGTCCTGCGATGATTCGGAGATCCCATGGCGTACAGCTTCACCGAAAAGAAGCGCATTCGCAAAAGCTTTGCGAAGCGCGCTACGGTACATCAGGTTCCATTCCTGCTTGCCACCCAGATTGAATCCTACACCCAGTTCTTGCAAGCGGAAACGCCGACCGCGCGTCGCAAGACCGAAGGCCTCCAGGCCGCTTTCAACGCAATCTTCCCGATCTCCTCGCATAACGGGCTCGCCCGTATGGAGTTCGTCTCGTATCACCTGTCCAACCCGCCGTTCGACGTCAAGGAATGTCAACAGCGTGGCCTGACCTTCCACTCGGCCCTGCGCGCCAAGGTTCGCCTGATCATCAACGATCGCGAGAACCCGGGCAAGGTCAAGGAAGTGAAGGAGCAGGAAGTCTACATGGGCGAAATCCCGCTGATGACTTCCACCGGTTCGTTCGTGATCAACGGCACCGAGCGTGTCATCGTCTCGCAGCTGCACCGCTCGCCGGGCGTGTTCTTCGAGCACGACAAGGGCAAGACCCACAGCTCGGGCAAGCTGCTGTTCTCGGCTCGTATCATTCCCTACCGCGGTTCGTGGCTGGACTTTGAATTCGACCCGAAGGACATCCTGTACTTCCGCGTCGACCGCCGCCGCAAGATGCCGGTGACGATCCTGCTGAAGTCGATCGGCCTGACCCCGGAACAGATCCTCGCGCACTTCTTCGTGTTCGACAACTTCACGCTGCAGTCGGAAGGCGCGCAGCTGGAGTTCGTGCCCGAGCGCCTGCGCGGTGAAGTCGCGCGCTTCGACATCGCCGACAAGAACGGCCGCGTGGTGGTCGAGAAGGACAAGCGGATCAACGCCAAGCACATCCGCGACCTGGACTCGGCCGGCACCAAGCTGATCAGCGTGCCGGAAGACTACCTGCTGGGCCGCGTGCTGGCCAAGAACATCATCGACCCGGATACCGGTGAGGTGATCGCCAACGCCAACGACGAGCTGACCGAAACGCTGCTGGAAAACCTGCGCGAAGCCGGCGTCAAGCAGATCCAGACCCTGTACACCAACGATCTGGACCAGGGCCCGTACATGTCGCAGACCCTGCGCGTGGACGAGACCGCCGACCAGACCGCTGCGCGCATCGCGATCTACCGCATGATGCGCCCGGGCGAGCCGCCGACCGAAGAAGCCGTGGAAGCGCTGTTCCAGCGCCTGTTCTACAGCGAAGAGTCGTACGACCTGTCGCGCGTTGGCCGCATGAAGGTCAACAGCCGCCTGGGCCGCCCCAGCGGTGAAGGCGCCATGGTGCTGCAGGACGAGGACATCCTCGAGACCATCAAGATCCTGGTCAACCTGCGCAACGGCAAGGGCGAAGTCGATGACATCGACCACCTGGGCAACCGTCGCGTGCGTTGCGTCGGCGAACTGGCCGAAAACCAGTTCCGCGCCGGCCTGTCGCGCGTGGAGCGTGCCGTCAAGGAACGTCTGGGCCAGGCCGAGACCGAGAACCTGATGCCGCACGACCTGATCAACTCGAAGCCGATCTCGTCGGCGATCCGCGAGTTCTTCGGTTCGTCGCAGCTGTCGCAGTTCATGGACCAGACCAACCCGCTGTCCGAGATCACGCACAAGCGTCGTGTCTCCGCACTGGGCCCGGGCGGCCTGACCCGCGAGCGCGCAGGCTTTGAAGTCCGCGACGTGCACCCGACGCACTACGGCCGCGTGTGCCCGATCGAAACGCCGGAAGGTCCGAACATTGGTCTGATCAACTCGCTGGCACTGTATGCACGCCTGAACGAGTACGGTTTCCTGGAAACCCCCTACCGCAAGGTCGAGAACAGCAAGCTGACCGATCAGGTCGACTACCTGTCCGCGATCGAGGAAGGCAAGTACGTGGTGGCGCAGGCCAACGCGACCGTCGACGCTGACGGCAACCTGACCGACGAACTGGTGTCGGCGCGTGAGGGCTCCGAGCGTGAAACCCGTATGGTGACGCCGGACCGCGTGCAGTACATCGACGTGGCGCCGTCGCAGATCGTGTCGGCCGCTGCCTCGCTGGTGCCGTTCCTGGAACACGATGACGCGAACCGTGCACTGATGGGCGCGAACATGCAGCGTCAGGCCGTGCCTTGCCTGCGTCCGGACAAGCCGCTGGTCGGTACCGGCATCGAGCGCACTGTTGCGGTCGACTCGGGTACGGCCGTGCAGGCCATGCGTGGCGGCGTGGTCGACTACGTCGACGCGATGCGTATCGTGATCCGCGTGAACGACGACGAAGCCGTGGCCGGTGAAGTCGGCGTGGACATCTACAACCTGATCAAGTACACGCGTTCGAACCAGAACACCAACATCAACCAGCGTCCGATGGTCAAGGTTGGCGATATCGTTGCCCGCAACGATGTGATCGCCGACGGCGCCTCGACCGACCTGGGCGAGCTGGCACTGGGCCAGAACATGCTGGTGGCGTTCATGCCGTGGAACGGCTACAACTTCGAGGATTCGATCCTGATCTCGGAGCGTGTGGTGGCCGAAGACCGCTATACCTCGATCCACATCGAGGAACTGTCGGTCGTTGCCCGCGACACCAAGCTGGGACCGGAAGAAATCACGCGCGATATCTCGAACCTGGCCGAAGCCCAGCTGGCTCGCCTGGACGAGTCGGGTATCACCTACATCGGCGCCGAGGTTGAAGCCGGCGACGTGCTGGTGGGCAAGGTCACGCCGAAGGGCGAGACCCAGCTGACTCCGGAAGAGAAGCTGCTGCGCGCGATCTTTGGCGAAAAGGCTTCGGACGTGAAGGACACCTCGCTGCGCGTGCCGTCGGGCATGAGCGGCATCGTGATCGACGTCCAGGTCTTCACCCGCGAAGGCGTGACCCGTGACAAGCGTGCCCAGTCGATCATCGACGACGAACTGAAGCGCTACCGCCTGGACCTGAACGACCAGCTGCGTATCGTGGAAGGCGATGCCTTCCAGCGTCTGGAGCGCCTGCTGATCGACAAGACCGTCAACGGCGGTCCGAAGAAGCTGGCCAAGGGCGCCAAGATCACCAAGGAATACCTGGCTGACGTCGACAAGTACCACTGGTTCGACATCCGCCCGGCGGACGAGGAACTGGCTGCCCAGCTGGAAGCCGTCAAGGAAGCCATCGAGCAGAAGCGCCACGAGTTCGACCTGGCCTTCGAAGAGAAGCGCAAGAAGCTCACGCAGGGCGACGAACTGCCGCCGGGCGTGATCAAGATGGTCAAGGTCTACCTGGCCGTGAAGCGCCGCCTGCAGCCTGGCGACAAGATGGCAGGCCGTCACGGTAACAAGGGTGTGGTGTCGAAGATCACCCCGATCGAAGACATGCCCTACATGGCCGACGGTACGCCTGCCGACATCGTGCTGAATCCGCTGGGCGTGCCTTCGCGGATGAACGTGGGTCAGATTCTCGAGACGCACCTGGGCTGGGCCGCGCGCGGTCTGGGCGAGCGCATTGGCAACATGCTGAAGGCGCAAGCCAAGGCAGCCGAAGTGCGCAACCTGCTCACGCAGATCTACAACGAGAGCGGCAAGGTCGAAGACCTCGACAGCCTTTCGGATTCGGAAGTCCTGGAACTGGCCGACAACCTGAAGAAGGGCGTGCCGTTCGCGACGCCGGTGTTCGATGGTGCGCATGAGGACGAAATCCGCCGCATGCTGGACCTCGCCTATCCGGAAGGGATCGCGAAGGAGAAGGGCCTGACCGCGTCCAAGCAACAGGTCACTCTGTTCGACGGCCGCACCGGCGAAGCGTTCGAGCGTCCGGTCACGCTGGGTGTGATGCACATGCTGAAGCTGCATCACCTGGTCGATGACAAGATGCACGCACGTTCCACCGGCCCATACTCGCTGGTGACGCAGCAGCCGCTGGGCGGTAAGGCCCAGTTCGGTGGCCAGCGTTTCGGTGAGATGGAAGTGTGGGCACTGGAAGCCTACGGCGCGTCCTACGTGCTGCAGGAAATGCTGACGGTCAAGTCCGATGACGTGAACGGCCGTACCAAGGTGTACGAGAACATCGTCAAGGGCGAGCACTCGATCGATGCCGGCATGCCGGAATCGTTCAACGTGCTGGTGAAGGAAATCCGTTCGCTGGGTATCGACATCGACCTCGATCGCTACTGATCGAACCGATGCGGGTGCCGGCTGCGGCCGGCACTCACCAGCGCAGGATTTCCCACAGAATGAATGCCACCGATCCGGACAGACTCCGGGCCAGTGGCGAAACAAGGAGTTGCAATGAAAGCATTGCTCGATCTCTTTAAGCAGGTACAGCAGGAAGAGCAGTTCGACGCGATCAAGATCGGTCTGGCCTCGCCCGAGAAGATCCGTTCGTGGTCGTACGGCGAAGTGAAGAAGCCGGAAACGATCAACTACCGTACGTTCAAGCCGGAACGCGACGGCCTGTTCTGCGCCAAGATCTTTGGCCCGATCAAGGACTATGAGTGCCTGTGCGGCAAGTACAAGCGCCTGAAGCACCGCGGCGTGATTTGCGAGAAGTGCGGCGTTGAAGTGACGCTGGCCAAGGTGCGCCGCGAGCGCATGGGCCACATCGAACTGGCCGCGCCGACCGCGCACATCTGGTTCCTGAAGTCGCTGCCGTCGCGTCTGGGCATGGTCCTGGACATGACGCTGCGCGACATCGAGCGCGTGCTGTACTTTGAAGCATTTGTGGTGCTCGAGCCCGGCATGACCCCGCTCAAGAAGAGCCAGATCATGTCCGAAGACGACTACCTGGCGAAGTGCGACGAGTACGGCGAGGGCGAGTTCGTCGCCATGATGGGTGCCGAGGGCATCCGTGAACTGCTGCGCGGCATCGACATCGAGAAGCAGATCGAACAGAT
>NZ_JBIVHB010000043.1:0-8524 GCF_044748965.1 Cupriavidus sp. NPDC089707 | reverse complement strand
TTTTTTTTTTTTTTTTTTTTTTTTTTGGTGCTCGAGGCCTTCCAGCGTTCGGGCATCAAGCCCGAGTGGATGATCCTCGAAGTGCTGCCGGTGCTGCCGCCCGAGTTGCGCCCGCTGGTGCCGCTGGACGGCGGCCGCTTCGCGACCTCTGACCTGAACGACCTGTATCGCCGCGTCATCAACCGTAACAACCGCCTGAAGCGCCTGCTGGAGCTGAAGGCGCCTGAGATCATCGTGCGCAACGAAAAGCGCATGCTGCAGGAAGCGGTTGACTCGCTGCTGGACAACGGCCGTCGCGGCAAGGCGATGACCGGCGCCAACAAGCGTCCGCTGAAGTCCCTGGCCGAAATGATCAAGGGCAAGGGCGGTCGTTTCCGTCAGAACCTGCTGGGCAAGCGCGTCGACTACTCGGGCCGTTCGGTCATCGTGGTGGGCCCGACGCTGAAGCTGCACCAGTGCGGCCTGCCCAAGCTGATGGCGCTCGAGCTGTTCAAGCCGTTCATCTTCCACAAGCTGGAAACGATGGGCATCGCCACCACCATCAAGGCGGCGAAGAAGGAAGTCGAAAGCCAGACCCCGGTGGTGTGGGACATCCTCGAAGAGGTGATCCGCGAGCATCCGGTGATGCTGAACCGCGCGCCGACGCTGCACCGCCTGGGCATCCAGGCGTTCGAGCCGGTGCTGATCGAAGGCAAGGCCATCCAGCTGCACCCGCTGGTCTGCGCGGCGTTCAACGCCGACTTCGACGGTGACCAGATGGCTGTCCACGTGCCGCTGTCGCTGGAAGCGCAGATGGAAGCCCGCACCCTGATGCTGGCGTCCAACAACGTGCTGTTCCCGGCCAACGGCGACCCGTCGATCGTGCCGTCGCAAGACGTGGTGCTGGGTCTGTACTACACGACCCGCGACAAGATCAACGGCCGCGGCGAGGGCATGACCTTTGCCGACATCAGCGAAGTGATCCGCGCCTACGAGAACAAGGAAGTCGAACTGGCTTCGCGCGTGAACGTGCGTATCACCGAGTATGAGCTGGTCGACAAGGACGCCGAAGGCGACGCCCGTTTCGCACCCAAGATCACGCTGCAGGCCACCACGGTCGGCCGCGCGATTCTGTCCGAGATCCTGCCCAAGGGCCTGCCGTTCTCGGTGCTGAACAAGCCGCTGAAGAAGAAGGAAATCTCGCGCCTGATCAACACGGCGTTCCGCCGCTGCGGCCTGCGCGAGACCGTGATCTTCGCCGACAAGCTGCTGCAGTCGGGCTTCCGCCTGGCAACCCGCGCCGGTATCTCGATCGCGATCGACGACATGCTGGTGCCGCCCGCGAAGGAAAAGATCATCGCCGAGGCTTCGGCCAAGGTGAAGGAATACGACAAGCAGTACATGTCGGGTCTGGTGACCGACCAGGAACGCTACAACAACGTCGTGGACATCTGGGGCGCCGCCGGCGACCAGGTGGGCAAGGCGATGATGGAGCAGCTCCAGCACGAAGACGTGGTCGACCGCGAAGGCAAGACCGTGAAGCAAGAGTCGTTCAACTCCATCTACATGATGGCCGACTCGGGCGCACGGGGTTCCGCCGCGCAGATCCGCCAGCTGGCCGGTATGCGTGGCCTGATGGCAAAGCCGGACGGCTCGATCATTGAAACGCCGATTACGGCGAACTTCCGTGAAGGCCTGAACGTTCTGCAGTACTTCATCTCGACCCACGGCGCACGTAAGGGCCTGGCCGATACGGCACTGAAGACCGCGAACTCGGGTTACCTGACCCGTCGTCTGGTCGACGTGACGCAGGATCTGGTCGTGGTGGAAGACGATTGCGGCACCTCCAACGGCGTGGCCATGAAGGCCCTGGTCGAAGGCGGTGAAGTGATCGAAGCCCTGCGCGACCGTATCCTCGGCCGCGTGACCGTGGCCGACGTGGTCAACCCGGAAACCCAGGAAACCGCGATCGAAGCCGGCACGCTGCTGGACGAAGACCTGGTCGAACTGATCGACAACATCGGCGTGGACGAAGTCAAGGTCCGCACCCCGCTGTCGTGCGACACGCGCTACGGCCTGTGCGGCAAGTGCTACGGCCGCGACCTGGGCCGCGGCGTGCTGGTGAACTCCGGCGAAGCGGTTGGCGTGATTGCCGCCCAGTCGATCGGTGAGCCGGGCACGCAGCTGACCATGCGTACGTTCCACATTGGTGGCGCGGCATCGCGTGCGGCAGTGGCATCGAGCGTGGAAGCCAAGGCAACCGGCACCGTGCGTTTCACGGCGACCATGCGTTACGTCACCAATGCGAAGGGCGAACTGATCGTCATCTCGCGTTCGGGCGAGGCGCTGATCACCGATGACCACGGCCGCGAGCGCGAACGCCACAAGATCCCGTACGGCGCCACGCTGCTGGTGCAGGACGGCCAGGCCATCAAGGCTGGCACGCAGCTGGCCACGTGGGACGCGCTGACTCGCCCGATCGTTTCGGAATACACCGGTACGACCAAGTTCGAGAACGTCGAAGAAGGCGTGACCGTCGCCAAGCAGATGGACGAAGTCACCGGCCTGTCGACCCTGGTGGTGATCGACGCCAAGCGCCGCACGGCTGCAACCAAGGGCATCCGCCCGCAGGTGAAGCTGCTCGACGCCAATGGCCAGGAAGTGAAGATCCCGGGCACGGACCACTCCGTGACCATCGGCTTCCAGGTCGGCGCGCTGATTACCGTGAAGGACGGCCAGCAGGTGCACGTGGGTGAAGTGCTCGCGCGTATCCCGACCGAATCGCAGAAGACCCGCGACATTACCGGTGGTCTGCCGCGTGTGGCCGAGCTGTTCGAAGCGCGTTCGCCGAAGGACGCCGCCGTGCTGGCGGAAGTCACCGGCACGACCTCGTTCGGCAAGGACACCAAGGGCAAGCAGCGCCTGGTCATCACCGACCTGGACGGCAATGCCCACGAGTTCCTGATCGCGAAGGAAAAGCAGGTGCTGGTGCACGACGGCCAGGTGGTGAACAAGGGCGAAATGATCGTGGAAGGTCCGGCGGACCCGCACGACATCCTGCGCCTGAAGGGCATCGAAGAGCTGGCGCACTACATCGTGGACGAAGTCCAGGACGTGTACCGTCTGCAAGGCGTGAAGATCAACGACAAGCACATCGAGGTGATCGTTCGCCAGATGCTGCGTCGTGTGCAGATCGCCGACGTGGGCGACACCAAGTTCATCCCGGGTGAACAGGTGGAGCGCTCGGAACTGCTCGACGAGAACGACCGCGTGATCGCCGAAGGCAAGCGTCCGGCGACCTACGAGAACCTGCTGCTGGGTATTACCAAGGCGTCGCTGTCGACCGACAGCTTCATCTCGGCGGCATCGTTCCAGGAAACCACGCGCGTGCTGACCGAAGCCGCGATCATGGGCAAGACCGACGACCTGCGTGGTCTGAAGGAAAACGTGATCGTGGGTCGTCTGATCCCGGCCGGTACCGGCCTGGCCTACCACCGTGCCCGCAAGGCGCGCGAGGCCTCCGAGCGCGAACGCGCCCAGGCGATCGCCGAAGAAGAGCAGTCGCTCTTCATCGAGCCGACGCCGGTGGTGCAGGCGACGACCGAAGGTGAAGGCGACAACGCCTGATCGTGCAGTAGTGATTGCCCGCCGCAAGGCGGTCACAAAAGCCCGGCTGATCCAGCCGGGCTTTTTTTTGTTCACGCGTGTGGCGTGACCTTTCGTGAGAAACGTCGGAGAGTTTGGAAGCCGGGCGCGGTGGCCGGGTTTCTTAGTGGTAAGGTTACGGCTTTTCCGGCTCCAGCAATTCCGCAGTCCATGTCGCAAGCACTGGCGATCCTTAAAGATGTCTTCGGCTACCACGCCTTCCGCGGGCGCCAGGCCGAGATCATCGACCACGTTGCCGAAGGCGGCGACAGCCTGGTGCTGATGCCGACCGGCGGCGGCAAGTCGCTGTGCTACCAGATTCCGGCGCTGCTGCGCCAGCGCACAGGGCAGGGCGTCGGCATCGTGGTATCGCCGTTGATCGCGCTGATGCAGGACCAGGTCGCGGCGCTGACCGAAGCCGGCGTGCGCGCCGCGGTGCTGAATTCGACGCTGACCGGTTCGGAAGCGTCCGCCGTCGAGCGCGACCTGCTGGCCGGCAGGGTGGAAATCCTCTACGTCGCACCCGAGCGGCTGATGACGCCCCGCTTCCTCGACCTGCTCGAGCGGACCCGCGTCGGACTGTTCGCCATCGACGAGGCGCATTGCGTATCGCAGTGGGGCCATGATTTCCGGCCGGAGTACATCCAGCTGTCGGTGCTGCACGAACGCTTCCCGTACGTGCCGCGCATTGCGCTGACCGCCACCGCCGACGCGCTGACGCGCAACGAGATCATCGAGCGACTGGCGCTGGATGACGCCCGCGTTTTCATCTCCAGCTTTGACAGGCCCAATATCCGCTACCGCATCGTCGAGAAGGACAATGCGCGCCAGCAGTTGCTGGCCTTTATCAAGGCCGAGCACGCCGCCGCCGACGGCACTCACGACAGCGGCATCGTCTATTGCCTGTCACGCAAGAAGGTGGAAGACACCGCGGCGTGGCTGGAAGGGCAGGGCATCAACGCGCTGCCCTATCATGCCGGCATGGATCCCGGCACGCGCCAGCGCCACCAGGCACGCTTCCGCGAGGAAGAAGGGCTGGTGATGGTGGCCACCATTGCCTTCGGCATGGGGATCGACAAGCCGGACGTCCGCTTCGTCGCTCACCTGGACCTGCCCAAGAGCATGGAGGGCTACTACCAGGAGACGGGTCGTGCCGGCCGCGACGGTTTGCCCGCGAATGCCTGGATGGCCTACGGCCTGGGCGACGTGGTGCAGCAGAAGCGCATGATCGATGAGTCCGAGGCGGACGAGGCGTTCAAGCGCGTGTCGTCGTCCAAGCTCGATGCGCTGCTGGGTTTGTGCGAAACCGCCGGCTGCCGGCGCCAGCGCATCCTGGCCTACTTCGATGAAGCCAGCGAGCCCTGTGGCAACTGCGACACCTGCCTGGAGCCGCCGGCCACCTGGGATGGCACGCGCGAGGCGCAGATGGCGCTGTCATGCGTGTACCGCACCGCCCAGGCGAGCCGGATCCACTTTGGCGCGACGCACCTGATCGACGTGCTGCGCGGCAATGCCTCGGAGAAGATCAAGCAGTGGGGCCATGACAAGGTATCGACCTTCGGCATCGGCAAGGACCGTTCGGTGCATGAGTGGCATACGGTCTTCCGCCAGCTGATCGCCCAGGGTTTGCTGATGATCGACCATGGCGGCCACGGCGCACTGCTGCTGGGCGAGCGCGCGCGCGAAGTGCTCAAGGGCGAGCGACAGATCATCCTGCGACGCCAGGCTGCCAAGCCGGGCAAGTCCGGCGAACGCGCGGCGCGCGGCAACCGCATCGACCATACCGCGGACATGGATGCCGACACGCTGGCCAACTGGGAGGCGCTGCGCCGCTGGCGCACCGAGGCCGCGCGCGAGCACGGCGTACCGGCCTACGTGATCTTCCATGACGCCACGCTGGCCGAACTGGCGCGCACTGCGCCGGACTCGCTCTCGGCAATGCAAGGCATTCCCGGGATTGGTGCATCCAAGCTGGAGCGCTACGGTCAGGGCATCCTCGACACCCTGCGCGGGGTCTAGCCGCCGCTGGTTTCAGTCGGGTATACGGCTTGACGGTATACGATTCCGCTGCTAGGATGCCAGATTCGAGTTTTTGGCTTCGGATTTCGCTCGCCCGTCGGATAAGTGGCTTTCATGCCGCTGCCGGCAAGCCTTCCGGACCGGTTTTGATGGACCGGTGGCGGCAGATGCGGGATCCGGGTGCCGGCTCGCGCTCTTTGGCATGCTGTTACCGCACAGTCCCGTCCCCAGAGCGCGTCCGCTCATCTCTCCCGCCCAAAAACCCGTAGTTGCCTCTCCAGCCTGGCGCATGCCGGCGCGAGGGGCGTTTTTCGTAAAACCAAGCTGGATTGAACAATGCCAACTATCAACCAACTGGTTCGCAAGCCGCGCGTCTCTGAAGTCGTCAAGAGCAAGAGCCCGGCGCTTGAGAACTGCCCCCAGCGCCGTGGTGTGTGCACCCGCGTGTACACCACGACGCCGAAGAAGCCGAACTCGGCACTGCGTAAGGTCGCCAAGGTGCGCCTGACCAACGGTTTCGAAGTCATTTCGTACATCGGCGGTGAAGGCCACAACCTGCAGGAACACTCAGTCGTGCTGATCCGCGGCGGCCGTGTGAAGGATCTGCCGGGTGTGCGTTACCACATCGTCCGTGGCTCGCTGGATCTGCAAGGCGTGAAGGACCGCAAGCAGGCCCGTTCGAAGTACGGCGCGAAGCGTCCGAAGGCGGCCTAAGCTTAGGGTGCCTGGGTCTGCGAGACCCAAAGCAGCAAACAAACGATAGCCTGTGGCGCGAGTCATGGTGCTGTCACCAGGCGGCGGTACAACGGAGCGCCTTTTTGGCAACCGTGCCGTCGAGTAAGTGGTCACCCGGCGAATTTGCTGTCTATTGCATGCAAGCTAGTTGGTGGCCGGAGAGCGGAAACAACTGACCGCGCTCTCAACTGAATCTAAAGGAAAGAAGATGCCACGTCGTCGTGAAGTCCCCAAGCGGGATGTTCTGCCTGATCCGAAGTTCGGCAACGTTGAAGTTGCCAAGTTCATGAACGTGCTGATGCTGGACGGCAAGAAGTCGGTTGCCGAACGTATCGTCTATGGCGCGTTCGACCAGATCGAAAAGAAGGCAGGCAAGGCCCCCATCGAAGTGTTCTCCGTTGCCATCAACAACGTGAAGCCGGTGGTGGAAGTGAAGAGCCGTCGCGTGGGCGGCGCCAACTATCAGGTTCCGGTCGAAGTCCGTCCGTCGCGTCGTCTGGCATTGGCGATGCGTTGGCTGCGCGAGGCCGCGAAGAAACGCAGCGAGAAGTCGATGGCGCTGCGCCTGGCAGGTGAGCTGCTGGAAGCATCGGAAGGCCGTGGCGGCGCGATGAAGAAGCGTGACGAAGTGCACCGCATGGCCGAAGCCAACAAGGCGTTCTCGCATTTCCGCTTCTAAGCGCGCGATAGCGTTTGTTGGTTGCCGGGCGGGCTGTGTTTTTACACATCTCGCCCGTTTGTGTTAGGGGCGCGGGCCATGAGATGCCGGCGCCTCACGGACGAATAGAGGATTAAAGTGGCTCGTAAGACTCCCATTGAGCGCTACCGCAATATCGGTATCTCGGCTCACATTGACGCGGGTAAAACCACCACGACCGAGCGGATCCTGTTCTACACCGGTGTGAACCACAAGATCGGTGAAGTGCATGATGGCGCGGCCACCATGGACTGGATGGAGCAGGAGCAGGAGCGCGGCATCACCATCACGTCTGCTGCGACCACCGCCTTCTGGAAGGGCATGGGCGGCAACTACCCCGAGCACCGCTTCAACATCATCGACACCCCGGGCCACGTGGACTTCACCATCGAGGTGGAGCGTTCCATGCGCGTGCTGGACGGCGCGTGCATGGTGTACTGCGCAGTGGGTGGCGTGCAGCCCCAGTCGGAAACCGTCTGGCGTCAGGCCAACAAGTACAAGGTGCCGCGTCTGGCGTTCGTCAACAAGATGGACCGTACCGGCGCGAACTTCTTCAAGGTCTACGACCAGCTGAAGACCCGCCTGAAGGCCAACCCGGTGCCCGTCGTGGTGCCGATCGGCGCTGAAGACGGCTTCCAGGGCGTCGTCGATCTGCTGGAAATGAAGGCGATCGTCTGGGACGAAGCCAGCCAGGGCGTGAAGTTCGAATACCAGGACATCCCGGCCGAGCTGAAAGCCACCGCTGACGAATGGCGCGAGAAGATGGTCGAGTCCGCCGCCGAAGCCAGCGAAGAGCTGATGGAAAAGTACCTGGGCGGCGAAGAGCTGACCCGCGCCGAGATCGTCAAGGCGCTGCGTGACCGTACCATCGCCTGCGAAATCCAGCCGATGCTGTGCGGCACCGCGTTCAAGAACAAGGGCGTGCAGCGCATGCTCGACGCCGTGATCGACTTCCTGCCGTCGCCGGTTGACATTCCGCCGGTTACGGGCACGGACGAGGACGACAGCGAGAAGAAGCTCGAGCGCAAGGCTGACGACAACGAAAAGTTCTCGGCACTGGCGTTCAAGATCATGACCGACCCGTTCGTTGGTCAGCTGATCTTCTTCCGCGTGTACTCGGGCAAGATCAATTCGGGCGACACCGTGTACAACCCGGTCAAGAGCAAGAAGGAACGCCTCGGCCGTATTCTGCAGATGCATGCCAACCAGCGCGAAGAAATCAAGGAAGTGCTGGCCGGCGACATCGCCGCCGCGGTGGGCCTGAAGGACGCCACCACGGGCGACACGCTGTGCGATCCGGCTGCCCCGATCGTGCTCGAGCGCATGGTGTTCCCGGAGCCGGTGATCTCGCAGGCCGTCGAGCCGAAGTCCAAGGCCGACCAGGAAAAGTTGGGCATAGCCCTGAACCGCCTGGCAGCTGAAGATGCGTCGTGCCGCGTGAGTAGCTAT
>NZ_JBIVHB010000042.1:0-20942 GCF_044748965.1 Cupriavidus sp. NPDC089707 | reverse complement strand
CAACCCCACGCCTTTCGTGTGGACGAAGTCCGCCGATGACATCCTCGCCAGCATCAGGCGATTTTGTCTGCGAATTTCTGACGCAGGACACTAGGGAACGATGTAATGCGCTTTGATCTGGTCGATCTGAAACTGTTTACGCATATTGCCGAGGCCCAGAGCCTGACCGGCGGCGCGCAGCGTTCCCACCTGTCGCTGGCCGCGGCCAGTACCCGCATCAAGAACCTGGAGGAGTACGTCGGGGTCAAGCTGCTGAGCCGCAGCAGCCAGGGCGTGAAGGTCACCGGTGCCGGCGAGACCTTGCTGGCCCACGCGCGCCGCGTCATCCGCCAGCTGGAGCAACTCAGCGGCGATCTGCAGGAATACGTGGCCGGCGTGAAGGGCCATGTGCGCGTCTTTGCCAACACCACGGCGATGAGCGAGTTCCTGCCCGCGGTGCTGCGTACTTACCTCGTCAACAATCCTGACGTGACCATCGACATGCAGGAGCGGCTCAGCCCGGACATCGTGCGTGCGGTGCAGGAGGGGATGGTCGACATCGGCATCATCGCCGGCAACGTGCGTACCGAAGGACTCGAAGTCATGCCCTACCGGCGCGACCGGCTGGTGCTTGCGACCGCGCTGAGCCACCCGCTGGCCGAGCGCGACACCGTGGATTTCATCGATACGCTCGGCTACGACTTTATCGGCCTGCCGGAAGCCAGCGCCATCCACAACTTCCTCAAGCGCGCCGCGGTTGACCTGCAGCGCGAGCTGCGCTGGCGGGTCCAGGTCAGCAATTTCGAGACCGCCTGCCGCATGATCGAGGCCAATGTCGGCATCGGCGTGCTGCCCGAGAGCACGGCCGCGCGGCATGCCAGCACCATGGCGCTGCGCATCATCCAGCTCAACGACGAATGGGCCGAGCGCAAGCTGCAGGTGTGCGTGGCGGATGTCGGCGCGTTGCCGCTGTTCGCGCGCAAGCTGGTCGACCTGCTGGTCGAGGACGGCCTCGGGCGGCAGGACTGACCGCCCCCGCCGCTATCGCTGTCGCTACTTCTGCTGCGAAACCATCTGCTTGAGCTGGTGCTTGAGCAGCTTGCCGCTGGCCGTGGTCGGAATGCTGGCGACGCGCAGGATCTTCTCCGGGCGCTTGTACGGCGACAGGCGGTCGACCAGATAGTCGTGCAGCGCCGCCGCATCGAACTTCTCGCCGTCCTTGATCTCGACAAAGGCAATCACTTGCTCGTTGCCGTCCGCGGCTGGCTGGCCCACCACGGCAGACACGCGCACCGACGGATGCGTGTTGATCACCGATTCGACTTCGATCGGATAGACGTTGAATCCCGAATGGATGATCAGGTCCTTGGTGCGGCCCACGATAAACAGCGCGCCGTCGGGCCCCAGCCGGCCCAGGTCGCCGGTATTGAGCCAGCCGCCGGGGCGCAGCGCCTCGGCGGTCAGCGCCGGTGCGCGGTAATAGCCGCGCATGACGCCCGGGCCCCTGACCCACAGCTCGCCGGGTTCGCCGGCCGGCACCGGTTGGCCGTCAGGCCCGACCACCTGCAGTTCCGCGCCTGCTACGATCTCGCCCGCCGAGCAATCGCCGCGCGGCCGGTCCATGCGCGTGACAGACAGCGAGCCCGCATACTCGGTCATGCCGTAGCCATGGTGCAGTGGCTGGCCGAACATCGCTTCGACTTCCTGCTTGAGCGTCGGGTCGAGCGGCCCGCCGCCGGTGTACAGGTAGCGCAGCCTGGGCGATGGTGCCAGCGGCATGCCGCTCGCACGCACATGCGCGAGGATGCGGCTGAACATGGTCGGCACGCCTTGCAGCAGCGTGATCGCACCTTGCCGGATCGCCGCGGTGACATCCGCCGCGTTGAAGCGCGGGCTCAGGTAAAGGCTGGCGCCTGCCTGGAAGGTCGACACCAGCAGCGTGCCCAGTCCGAAGACATGCGACATCGGCATCACAGCGTACGCGCAGTCATCCGGCTGCATGCGGCGTGATTCCACCGTGACGCGGGCAAAGTGCAGCAGGCCGCGGTGCGTCACCATCACACCCTTGGGCTGCCCGGTGGTGCCGGAGGTATAGATCAGCGCGGCGACCTCGCGTGCCAGGGCATCGGGCTCGCGTTCGCTGGCGCTGTCGGCGGTGCTGGCCATCAGCGGGCCGAGTCCGGCCGGCGCGATTTCGCGGGCACGGTAGCGCACGCCGTGCCGCAGCGCGTCGGGCGAGGCGGCGTGGGTAAACAGCATCAGCCGGGGCTGGCAGTGCGAGCGGATCACCTCGATCTCGCGCGCCGACAGGCGCGCGTTGACCACTACCGGCCATGCGCCCAGTTCGGACAAGGCGAACACCAGCGTGATCACGGCGAGGCAGTTCTCGGCCACGACCAGCACCCGGTCGCCGGTGCCGACGTCCTGCGCGTCCAGCCAGTCCTGTGCGTCCTGGATACCCTGCCAGAGCTGCGCGAATGTCACGGTGCGGCCATCCTCGAAGACTGCCGTGCGATCAGGGGCCGCGGTGGCCCAGTGGCGGGGGAGATCGCTGATCCGTTGTGGGTTGGCTCGGTCCGGGGGCATCGCGCGGATAGTCCTTGTGCGGGGTAAAGTGCCGTCCGGCAATCCGGACGACGCCAGTGTATGAGCGTGGCAAGTGCGCTGCAATCGCGGATCGGCAAAGGCCGTGTTCGAGGTTGCCGAAAGCGCGCGTGTCAGGCCAGTTGCTGGTCCAGCCACTGCGGCACGAACGCCGCGGCGCGCGTGGCAGCGGTGGCCGGCCGCCTGGCGCCGGACCGTGCCAGTGCGTGCAATGACAGGCCGAACCAGTCGTAGAACGCGGCCTCCAGGTCGCTGCGCGGCGACCAGCCGATGCGGCGCTTCAGGTCCTCGGTGCCGGGGTTGTCATGCAGGACCTCGAACAAGGCGCGCATCAGCCGCTGCGTGCGGCATAGCTCGGTCAGCGCGGCACCTTCCGAGAACAGCGTGCGCCGCACCTGCGTGGGCGAGGCGCGCAGCAGGTCGGCGATGAAGGCTGCACTCCATGTGTGCTGCGGCTGCATGAAGACGCGCTGCGACAGCCGGTGGTGCAGCGACGCGCCGAGCGCGCCGCCGGGGCGCATCCGCATTTCCAGGCTGCAGCAGGCCGGCTGCACCGCGCCGCCGTCGAGGTACAGGTCTACCGTTTCGAACGGGGCCGCCACCAAAGGCTGACCGGGTACGACCACGCGCTCGAAGCCGCGGCGCCGCACCAGAGTCTTGCCCTGCGTCGCGGCGATCATCAGCGGGAACGCCGGCAACAGCCGCGACATATGCGTGTGCGAAAAGGCCTGGAGTTCGATGCGCATGGTCTTCGGGCAATCCTGTCGGCGCCTTGTCGTCGTATCGGCTTACACCACGCCCTTGGTGCGCAGCGCCTGCACCTGATCCGCATCGAGCTGCAGGTAGTCGCGCAGCACTTCCTCAGTGTGCTGGCCCAGTGCGGGCGGGGCATAGCGCAGCGTAGGCGGCGTCTCCGACAGGCGCAGCGGGCTGGCAGCGGTCACTACCCGATTGACGCTCTGGCCGGCGGGCGGCTGCTCGCCCGGATAGCGCGACTGCTCGATGCGCAGGCCGCGCGACTGCACATGCGGGTCGGCATACGCCTGGGCGATGTTGTTGATCGGGCCGCACGGCACGGAATTGGCTTCGAGCAGCGTGACCCATTCGGCGGTGGTGCGGGTGCGCGTGAGCTCCATCATCATCGCGATCAGCACCTTGCGGTTGTTGACGCGGCCGGTGTTGGTGGCGTAGCGCTCGTCGCGTGCCCAGTCCATGCCCGCGGCCTCGCAGAAGCGCGCGAACTGGCCGTCGTTGCCGATCGCCAGCAGCATGTTGCCGTCGGCCGTGGGGAAGTCCTGGTAGGGCACCACGCTGGGGTGGATATTGCCCTGGCGGCGGGGCACGTCGTCGGCATTGAGGAAGCCGGCGCCCTGGTTGGCCAGTACCGCCATTGCCACGTCCAGCAGGGCGATGTCGATGTGCTGCCCGCGGCCGGTGTAGTGGCGCGCCTCCAGCGCGCTCAGGATCGCCGTGGTGGCGTACATGCCGGTAAACAGGTCGATCACCGCCACGCCCACCTTCATCGGACCGCCGCCGGGCTCGCTGTCGGCATGGCCGGTGATGCTCATCAGGCCGCTCATGGCCTGGATCAGCAGGTCGTAGCCGGGGCGGGCCGCATACGGCCCGGTGTGGCCGAAGCCGGTCACCGAGCAGTAGACCAGGCGCGGATTGATCGCGCTCAGGCTCTCGTAGTCCAGGCCATAGCGCTTGAGGCCGCCGGTCTTGAAGTTCTCCACCACGACATCGCTGTGGCGGGCCAGATCGCGGATCAGTGCCTGGCCTTCGGGCCTGGACATGTCCACGGTGACCGAGCGCTTGTTGCGGTTGGCCGCGGTGAAGTAGCTTGCCTGCCGCGTGGGCACGCCATCCTCGCCCGAGAGGAACGGAGGGCCCCAGTGGCGGGTATCGTCGCCTTCGCCAGGCTTTTCGATCTTGATGACGTCGGCGCCCATGTCCGCCAGGTTCTGGGTGGACCACGGCCCGGCCAGCACGCGCGACAGGTCGAGCACGCGCAGGTGGCTCAGCGCGCCCGTATGCGGCGAAGGGGGCGGTGAAGGGGGCGGCAGCTCGGGCAGGGAGTTGGTGGCGGAATCAGTCATGGAAATCGTGGCGGTTGATTCGTTTCTGCCCGTCTCGCGGGATGGGCAGCGTGGGGCATCAAGAACGGCACGGCTCCGCGTGGAGCCGTGCGGTACTCGCACATGATAGAGCCGCGATCAGCAGCGCTCGAACACTGCGGCAATGCCCTGGCCGCCGCCGATGCACATGGTTTCCAGGCCATAGCGGCCGCCGCGGCGCTGCAGTTCGTGCAGCAGCGTGGCCAGGATGCGCACGCCGGTGGCGCCGATCGGGTGGCCCAGCGAGATGCCCGAACCATTGACGTTGAGCTTCTGCTCGATCGCGTCCTGGTCGCTCCACTCCCACCCCTTCAGCACGGCCAGCACCTGGCAGGCAAAGGCTTCGTTCAGCTCCACCAGGTCCATCTGGTCCAGCGTCAGGTTCAGGCGCTTGAGCAGCTTCTTCACCGCCGGCACCGGGCCGATGCCCATGTGCGACGGCTCGCAGCCCGCGGCGGCCCAGCCCACCAGCGTTGCCATCGGGGTCAGGCCCAGTTCGGCCAGCTTGTCTTCGGCGACGATCAGGCAGGCGGCGGAGGCGTCGTTCTGCTGGCTGGCGTTGCCGGCGGTGACGGTGCCGTTGGGCATCAATGCGCGCAGCTTGCCCAGGCTTTCCATCGAGGTGCCGGGACGGAAGCCCTCGTCACGCGCGAAGGTGACCGGGTCGCCCTTGCGCTGAGGTACCTGCACCGGCACGATCTCGGCGTCGAAGCGGCCGGATTCCCACGCCGCCGCGGCGCGCTCGTGGCTGCGCACGGAAAAGGCGTCGGCCTGCTCGCGAGTAATGCCGTAGTCGCGCGCCAGGTTCTCGGCGGTCTCGATCATCCCGGAGATCTTGCCGAAGCGCTCGACCGGCTGCGAGCGCTCGCGGCCACGGTCGAGGCGGTCGTAGAACTTCACGTTGCCCGAGCGCGAGCCCTTGCGCATATCGGTGGTGTAGTACTCGATATTGCTCATGCTCTCGACGCCGCCGGCGATGACCACGTCGGCAGCGCCGCTCTGCACCATCATCGAGGCCGTGACGATGGCCTGCAGGCCGCCGCCGCAGCGGCGATCCAGCTGCATGCCCGGCACTTCGACCGGCAGGCCGGCCTGCAGCGCGGCCCAGCGGCCCACGCAGGGCACTTCGCTGTTGGCGTAGGACTGGGCAAAGACCACGTCATCGATGCGGGCGGGGTCGATGCCGCTGCGTTCGACCACGGCGCGCACGGTGGTGGCGGCCAGTTCCTCGACGGACACGGGACGCAGGCTGCCACCGAAGGTGCCGACGGGAGTACGGAGGGGGGTGACGATTGCGGCTCGGCGCATGGAAGTCTCCTTGGAAATTCTGTTGGGTAGGCTGAGCAGGCGCCCGGTCAGGCCGCGCCCGCGGTGGCAACGAAAACCGCGCCGCACTGGCGCAGCAGGGCGTGGGCCTGGCGCTCCAGGTCCTCGCGGTGTTCGGGGGCGGCGAGGTCCAGCATGCGGCGCACGCGCTGCGACAGGGTCTGGCCGCGCAGGTCGGCAACACCGTGCTCGGTGACGATCAGGCCGGCATCCGAGCGCGGCGTGCTGACCGGGCCGGACAGCTGCGCGACGATGCGGCTCGCGCCCTTCGCTGTCGCGGGCAGGGCGACGATGGGCAGGCCGCCGCGGCTGCGCGCGGCGCCGCGCAGGAAGTCCACCGCGCCGCCAACCGCGCCGACATAGACGCCTGCCGCCACTTCGGCATTCACCTGTCCGGTCAGATCGACTTCGATCGCCGAGTTGATCGCCGTAAGCTTGTCGATGCTGGCCAGCACCTCGGGATGATGCGTGTAGCTGGTTTCGCGCAGTTGCAGCTTCGGATTGCGGTGAGCCCAGCGCCGCAGTCGCTCGCTGCCCATCAGGATGCCGCCGATGCCGATGCCGGTATCGATGGTCTTGCGCGCGTTGGTCAGCACGCCGGCCTCGGCCAGCGCGGCAATGCCGTCGCCGACCGCACCGCTGTGCAGCCCCAGGTCGCGGCGGTCGTGCAGCGCGGCCACCACGGCCTCGGGCAGGTTGCCGATGCCCATCTGCAGCGTGGCGCCGTCCTCGATCCAGCCCGCGATATGACGGGCGATTGCCTGTTCCGCCGGACCGGGGGCGCTGCGCTCCAGACTGATCGGCGCATGCGCGGCATCGACCAGCAGGTCGATCTCGTCGGCGGTGAGGTGGCGGCTGCCGTAGGTCCACGGTACGTCCGGGTTCACCTCGGCGACGATCACGCGGGCCCGGTCCAGCGCCGCGGGAATGTACTCATGCACCAGGCCCATGCTGTAGCGGCCCGCCTCGTCTGGCGGCGACACCTGCAGCAGCACCACGTCTGCGCGCAGCGCGCCCTGGCGGATCAGGCCGGGCAGGTGCGAGTAGTGGCTCGGCACGATGTCCAGCACGCCGGCCTTGGCCAGCTGGCGGTGCGGGCCGCTGGCGGCATAGCCGAAGAAGTCGATCACGTCGGCCTGCGCCGGCTGCAGCGTGTCGGACTGGCCGATGCCGACAAACACGCTGAGACGCCCGCCCTGCGCCAGTGCGTGGCGGTGCTCGACCAGCGCGCGCGTCAGCGTCAGCGGTTCGGCGGTAGCCTGGCCCCACCAGATATGGTCGCCGGGGCGTAGCAGTGCCCGCAGCGCGGAGGCCAGTTCCTTGTTATCCACGGTAGCGGGATGCATAGGGCGGTGCGGGGTCAGGCGAGCTCGGCCCAGCCGTGGCTGAGCACTACCTTGTCGCGCTCGGCCACGCGGGCGCGCACCTGGAAGTGGCTGGCGCTTTCGGGCGTGCGCCAGATCTCGGTGACCAGCGTCTCGCCGGGGAACACCGGTGCGGTGAAGCGGATATCCAGCGCGCGCAGGCGGGCGGGATCGTGGTCCGCGCACTGGCGCACCAGTGCATGCGCGACCAGCCCGTAGCTGGCCAGGCCGTGCAGGATCGGCCGCTCGAAGCCTGCCGTCCTGGCGACAGCGGGGTCGGCGTGCAGCGGGTTGAAGTCGCCCATCAGGCGATATAGCAGCGCGGCTTCGGGGCGGATTGCCTGCGTGTCGGTGAAATCCGGCGCGCGGTCCTCCGGGGTCGGACGCAGCGCGGGCAGCGGATCGTCGCTGGGCTGGCCGCCGTCGCGCTGGCTGTAGCCGCCGTCGCCGCGCAGGAAGCTGACCTGCTGCACCGTCGCCAGCAAATCGCCGTCTGCCGTTTCGAGCCGGCGCTCGGTCACCATGACCGCGCCCTTGCCTTCACCCTTGTCGGTCAGGTGCGTGATGCGGTTGTGGCCGACGATGTCGGCGCTGGCCGGCAGCGGTCGGTGCAGGCGCATGCGTTGCTCGCCGTGCAGCAGCTTGACCCAGTCGATGCCGGTATCGGCCTCGCGGGCCCAGAAGCCGGGATAGCCCAGTACCACCGCCTGCGATGGCAGTGTGCGCAACCCGCCTGCGGCGCCCTCGAACACGAAGGGCAGGGCGGCCGCGTCCAGCGGATCGTTGCCCAGCCCCAGGCTGAGTGCGTACAGCATGGTGTCGCGCTCGGTATAGCGCTGGCGTACCGGGGCGAACGGTCGCTGCTTGAGGTGCTGGTAGCTCACTGCCATGTTCCGGGTCCTATGTCTTGATCAGGAGATAGCCGTGAGGATGTCGCCAAAGTGGGTTTTGCGCTATTTGACAATGCCAATGGCCGACTTCGGCGTTTGCGAAAACGCCATCTCGGGCCCGGGATGCCGGCCTTAAGCGCCGTGGAAGGCGCGGTTTCGCAATGGCTGATTGCCCGAGGCGTCGATCGCAGCGACTATTGCGGCCAAGACAGCATCGGTCGCCGCCATGGCCATCCCGTGGGACCGAAGCGCCGCAAATTTCGTCCGCAAATTCCGTCCGTATTCACGCCAACGACGCGCCATGATCGAACAGACCCAATCGAACAACTACCAAGAAATCCGCGATGCCGTGCGCGCGCTTTGCGCCGAATTCCCGGATGAGTACTTCCGCAAAGTCGACGAGCAGCGTGCTTACCCCGAGGCCTTCGTCAACGCATTGACCGCGGCCGGCTGGCTGGCCGCGCTGATCCCGCAGGAATACGGTGGTTCGGGCCTGGGCCTGACCGAAGCCTCGGTCATCATGGAAGAAATCAACCGCAGCGGCGGCAATTCCGGTGCCTGCCACGGCCAGATGTACAACATGGGCACGCTGCTGCGCCACGGCTCCAAGGCGCAGAAGGACAAGTACCTGCCGAAGATCGCCTCGGGCGAATGGCGCCTGCAGTCGATGGGCGTGACCGAGCCCACCACCGGCACCGACACCACCAAGATCAAGACCTCGGCGGTCAAGAAGGACGGCCGCTATGTGGTCAACGGCCAGAAGGTGTGGATCAGCCGCGTGCAGCACAGCGACTTCATGATCCTGCTGGCGCGCACCACCGCGCTGGCCGACGTGAAGAAGAAGAGCGAAGGCATGTCCATCTTCATGGTGGACCTGCATGAGGCGCAGAAGAAGGGCCTGACCGTGCGGCCGATCCCGAACATGGTCAACCACGAGACCAACGAGCTGTTCTTCGAAGACCTGGAAATCCCCGAGGAAAACCTGATCGGCGAAGAAGGCAAGGGCTTCAAGTACATCCTCGACGGCCTCAACGCCGAGCGCACCCTGATCGCCGCCGAGTGCATCGGCGACGGCTACTGGTTCATGGATCGCGTCACCAAGTACGTCAGCGAGCGCGAAGTCTTCGGCCGCCCGATCGGCCAGAACCAGGGCGTGCAGTTCCCGATCGCCGAGTCCTTCATCGAACTGGAAGCCGCCAACCTGATGCGCTGGAAGGCCTGCGAACTGTTCGACAAGCACGAGCCGATGGGCGCCCAGGCCAATATGGCCAAGTACCTGGCGGCCAAGGCCAGCTGGGAAGCCGGCAACGCCTGCCTGCAGTTCCACGGCGGCTTCGGCTTTGCCTGCGAATACGACATCGAGCGCAAGTTCCGCGAGACGCGCCTGTACCAGGTCGCGCCGATCTCGACCAACCTGATCTACTCGTACGTCGCGGAACACATCCTGGGGCTGCCGCGCTCATTCTGAGCGGTAGAAGCGTCGATCGATACCGCTTCTGGCCGGCGCTGTCGCGCCGGCCGTTTTGCATCGGCAATATCAAATGCCCGCGACTCCGCTAGCGGGCGGGCGTTGCAGGGCGGGTATCGCGCACCGTGGCCGGCGCCGGATATACCTCGTCGCCAGCAGCGATCGGCAAGCGTGGTGGTGGCGGAGTCATGGACGTATCGCGCGGCGGCGCTTCACATCCAGCCACGGCGGCCGCGAGCAGGGCGATGCGAAGCGCATAGCCCGGCCGGCTGCGCCAGGCGTAGTGCAGGTTGAAGATGAGCGTGTCTGGCATGGATCGGGCCCTTTGCGCGGAATGCGTTCAGTGTAGGCAAAGGCGACAGCTACCATCGGCCCAACCGACGACTTCCGGAGTGCTTCATGAGCCTCACCGACTGGTGGTAACTTTGCTTCAGTGATGTCAATTTCATAGAATGACTGCATTGATATCAAATGAAGGCGTTGATAGCTATGGCCACCATGACCGTAAGAAACCTGCCGGACGAGGTACATCGCGCGTTAAGAGTGCGGGCGGCCGCGCACGGACGCAGTACCGAAGCGGAAGTGCGAGACATCCTCGAGGCGGCTGTGAAACCGGCCGAGCGCCTGCGCATGGGCGATGCCTTGACGCGGTTGGGTCGGGACCTGGGCCTTACCAATGCCGATGTCGAGATGATTGAGCAAGTTCGCGACCGGGCGCCGGCGGCTCCGCTAGGGTTCGACGAATGATCGTGTTGGACACCAATGTTGTATCCGAGGCCATGAAGCCGGAACCGTCGCCGAGCGTGCGTGCGTGGCTCAACGAACAGGCAGCGGAAACCCTGTTTCTGTCTAGCGTGACGCTGGCCGGACTGCTCTATGGCATCGGAACGCTGGCGCCCGGGCGTCGCAAGGCTGCGCTGGAGGGAGCATTGGAAGGCCTGCTGGTTTTGTTCGGGGAACGGGTCCTGCCGTTTGATATCGAGGCAGCGCGCTGCTACGCCGAACTCGCAACGCGAGCCAGAGCGGCGGGGAGGGGATTCCCAACCCCTGACGGCTACATTGCCGCCATCGCGACCGCGCACCGCTATACAGTGGCCACACGTGACACGAGTCCCTTCCAGGCCGCCGGCGTGCCCGTCATCAATCCCTGGGAAGCGCAACGAGCCTGATTCCGCGTGACACTCTCTGGTTCACCCCGGCAAAACTAAAAAAGAAGCCACGCTCCGACATCGGGGCGTGGCCCAGAGTGCCGACCCTCCCTCTGGTCGGCGGGGGAATTTATTGTTCTGGCACCAGGACTGATTCCGCCTTCCAGCGAAGGCGGCTTGGCCCGGCCGATGCCAGGGCGGCGGGCGCATGCTTGCATCTCTCGGTTTGCGTCACCATTGAACGCCGTAGAGCTAGTGCAGCTCTGTGCGGCCCCTGACAGAGACGCGTTTCAAAACCGAGGTGCGCGGCCGCTCAGTGCGTCAACAGGTCGTGCAACGCCGGGGCTCGCGCACCCGCCGCTGCCTCAGCCTTGCTGCGCGAACATCGTCACGATGATCCCGCCCATTTCATGCCGCCGTGCGGCAGACATCCGCGACGCAGTCGAAACAATGCTGATGGCCGCATCCGCGCCCATTGCCAGCGGCAGGGCATAGCCCACGCCCGCCACGCCTTCCGCGCCCGCCAGCGCGTAGCCCAGCTTGCGGCTGCGCTCGACGCCACGCATCAGCTTGAGCAGGCTCAGGCCGCTTGCCTCGTACTCGGCGCGGTGGCGTTCGTAGTGCGCGCGGATCGCGTCGTTGTCCATCCTGGCCAGCAGCGCCATGCTGCCGGTGCCCTGGCCCAGCAGGCGCGAGGTGCCGGTCAGCATGTGGAAGGTCTTGATGCGGTGGCTGCCTTCCTCGGTATGCAGGCAGTGCCCGTGGTCGCCAATGCGCACGATCAGGAAGACCGCGTCGCCGGTCAGGCGCGCCAGTGCCTTCATCTTGCTGACGAGGGCGCTGTTGGGTGGCGGCCGGTTCATCGCGCGCAGCCCGAGCGCCATCGCCGCGGTACCGAGGTGATAGCGCTTGCCGGCCGATTCGCGCTCGATATACGCACCGGCTTCCAGGAAGCGCGCCATGCGGTGCGCGGTGGTGCGGTCGATGCCGGCCATGGCGGCAAGGTCGGGCAGCGCCAGCCCGGTGTCATGGTGTTCGGCCAGCAGTTGCAGCAGGGTGAAGGCGCGCGCCAGGCTCTGGACGCCGCCGGGAGCGGAGGATTTGGTGGGCATGGCCGGATGCGTCGGCGGAGCGTCGGAAGACACTCCCAGGGTGGGCAGACTGTGCACATTATGCACAATCTGAGCGATTGAGGTTGTCGCGCGGGGCGCCGTGGTTTGCAATCCATCCATCACGGAACCACAGGCACGCGCCATGATCCCCATCGAATCCCGCATTGACCCGTCCTCCGACGCCTTCGCCGGCCAGCGCGCCGGCATGCAGGCACTGATCGACCGCCTGCATGGGCTGGAGCAGCGCGCCGTGGCCGCGTCCGAGCGCTCGCGGCCCACCTTTGCAAGACGCGGCGCGCTGCTGCCGCGCGAGCGCGTCGGCCGCCTGCTTGACCCGGGCGCGCCGTTCCTGCCGCTGGCCACGCTGGCGGGCTTCTGCATGGACGATCCCGACCCGGAGACGTCGGTGCCCGGCGGATCGCTGGTGGCCGGCATCGGCATTGTGTGCGGGGTGCGCTGCATGGTGCTCGCCACCGATTCCGGCATCGATGCCGGCGCCATGACTGAGGCCGGCAACATGAAGCTGGTGCGCTGCCAGGAAATCGCGCTGGAAAACCGGCTGCCCTTTATCCACCTGGTGGAGTCGGCCGGCGCCAACCTGCGCAAGTACCGCGTCGACAAGTTTGTCCGCGGCGGCGCCATCTTCTACAACCTGGCGCGGCTGTCGGCGGCCGGGCTGCCGGTCATCACGGTCGTGCACGGCTCGTCCACGGCAGGTGGTGCCTACATGCCCGGCCTGTCCGACTACGTGGTGATGGTGCGCAACCGCGCCCGCGCCTTCCTGGCCGGTCCGCCGCTGCTGAAGGCCGCCACCGGCGAAATCGCCACTGACGAAGAGCTGGGCGGCGCCGACCTGCACGCCACCGCCACCGGCCTGGCTGAATACCTTGCAGAAGACGACGAGCACGCCATTGCCACCGCGCGCGATATCGTTGCCAGCCTGGACTGGCCCAAGGTTGAGCGCCAGCCGGCGCAGCCGGCACGTGCCCCGCGGCTTGACGCGTTGGAACTGGACGGCGTCATGACGCTGGACATGAAGCGCCCGGTCGACATGCGCGAAGTGATCGCGCGCATCGTCGACGATTCCGCGTGGCTGCCGTTCAAGCCCGACTACGGCCCCGGCACGGTGTGCGGCCACGCCCGCATCGAAGGCAATGCGGTCGGCTTCATCACCAACAACGGCCCCATCGACCCGGCCGGCGCAACGAAGGCGGCGCAGTTCATCCAGCTGTGCAACCAGTCCGGCACGCCGATCGTGTTCCTGCAGAACACCACCGGCTTTATCGTCGGGCGCGCCTCGGAAGAGGCCGGCATGATCAAGCACGGCTCCAAGATGATCCAGGCGCTGTCCAACTCCAGGGTGCCGCAGATTACGCTGTACTGTGGCGCCTCGTTCGGCGCGGGCAACTTCGGCATGTGCGGGCGGGGTTTCAAGCCGCGCTTCTGCTTCTCGTGGCCGAACGCGCGCACGGCGGTGATGGGCGGCGAGCAGGCCGCCATGACGCTGGAGATCGTGGCGCGCCAGCAGGCGGCGCGCAAGGGCAAGCCGGTCGACGAGGCGCAACTGGCCGGCCAGACCGCCGAGATCGTCGCCAACTTCGAGCGGCAGGCGAGCGCCTTCGTCACCAGCGGACTGCTGCTGGACGACGGCGTGATCGATCCGCGCGACACGCGTGCCGTGCTCGCCTTCGTGCTGGCCACCGCGCGCGAGGCGGCGCTGCGCCAGCCGCATGCCATCCAGTTCGGCGTCGGGCGCTTCTGAGCGCCGCCGCCCCCAGACAACCAGAACGCAACGATATCCAGGAGACCAGCATGCTTTACACCGAAGACCACCGCAACATCATGGACAGCATCCGCCGCTTCGTTTCGGCGGAGATCGATCCCTTCGTCGACGAATGGGAAGCCGCCGAGGTGTTTCCGGCGCACGAACTGTTCAAGAAGATGGGCAGCCTCGGCTTTCTCGGCATCACCAAGCCGGTGGAGTACGGCGGCATGGGGCTCGACTTCTCCTACGCCGTCGCCGCTGCCGAGGCGCTCGGGTATGCGCGCGCACAAGGCGTCGGCATGGGCGTGGGCGTGCAGACCGACATGGCTACGCCGGCGCTGACCGCGTTCGGCTCCGATGAACTGAAGCGCAACTACCTGGCGCCCGCCATCGCCGGCGACATGGTGTGCTCGATCGGCGTGTCCGAGGCGGGTGCCGGCTCCGACGTGGCCTCGCTCAAGACGCGTGCCGTGCGCGACGGCGACGACTATGTCATCTCCGGCTCCAAGATGTGGATCACCAACGGCACCCAGTCGGACTGGATCTGCCTGCTGTGCAACACCTCCGACGGGCCCGTGCACAAGAACAAATCGCTGATCGTGGTGCCGATCAGGGAAGACGGCAAGCGCGTGCGCGGCGTGGAAGTGCAGAAGATCAAGAAGTTCGGCATGTGGTGTTCGGACACTGCGCAGATCTTCTTTGACGAAGTGCGCGTGCCGGTACGCAACCGTATCGGCGAGGAGGGCATGGGCTTTATCTACCAGATGAAGCAGTTCCAGGAAGAGCGGCTGAACGGCGCGGCGCGCCGGCTCGCCTGCACCGCGCTGATCGAGGAAACCGCCGACTACCTGCGCCAGCGCATCGCCTTCGGCAAGCCGTTGCTGGACAACCAGTTCATCCAGTTCAAGCTGGCCGAGCTGAAGACCGAGATGGAGGCGCTGCGCGCGCTGGTCTACCTGGCCACGCAGACCTATATCGCCGGCGGCGACGTGGTCGAGCTGGCGTCGATGGCCAAGCTCAAGGCCGGGCGCCTGTCGCGCGAGGTGGCGGACTGGTGCATGCAGTTCCAGGGCGGCATGGGCTACACCTGGGACAACCACGCGTCGCGCGCCTACCGCGACTTCCGGCTGGGCTCGATCGGCGGCGGCGCGGATGAAGTGATGCTGCAGGTCATCGCCAAGCAGATGGGCCTGATGTCGCGCGGCTGACAGGCAGGAAGCGCCATGACCGAGCATTCGCAAACCGAACCCGTGATCGTGCGCCGCGCCGGCGGCGTGCTGTTCGCCACTCTCAACATCCCGGCCACGCGCAATGCGCTGGCGCCTGAAGTCGTGTCAGCGCTGGCGGCAGCGGTAGAACAGGCCGAAGCCGACGCCGATGTTCGCGCCCTGGTGCTGCGCGGCGCCGGCGGCATGTTCAGCGCCGGCGGCAATGTCGGCAATTTCCAGGCGCGGCTTGATGCCGATGCCAGCCTGGAAGACCCGGTCGCCACGCGCAACCGGCAGTTCGGCTATTTCATGCAGCGGCTGGGCGCGCTGCCGGTGCCGGTCATCGCGGCCGCGGATGGCGCCGCGATGGGCGGCGGCATGGGCCTGGCGTGCGCCGCCGACATCGTGCTGGCCACGCGGGACGCGCGCTTCGCGCTGTCGGAAACCACGCTCGGCATCATCGCCGCGCAGATCGCGCCGTTCGTGGTGCAGCGCATCGGCGCGGCTGCGACGCGCCGCCTGGGCCTGACCGGCGAGCGCATCAGCGGCGAAGCGGCGCTGGCGATCGGGCTGGTCGACCAGCTAGCCGCCGACAGCGCCGAACTGGACGCGCTGGTCGCCGAATGGCTGACGCGCATTGGCCGCTGCGGGCCCAATGCCAATCGCGTGTTCAAGACGCTGGTCAGCCGCTGCGGGCAGCAGCCGACGGGGCCGCTGCTGGACGAAGCCTCGCGGCTGTTCGCCCAGTGCATGCGCAGCGAGGGCGCCGAAGGCGTGGCGGCCTTCCGCGAAAAGCGCGACGCACGCTGGACTGTGCGCTTCGATGCCGATGCCGTGCGCGCGGCGCAATCGCCGGGCTGACGACCGCCGCCTGCCAATTTCCGGAAATTCACAGGATTCCCCCATGTCTGCAACCAGCCGACCCTTCCATACGCTGCTCGTCGCCAACCGCGGCGAGATCGCGGTGCGCATCATGCGCACCGCGCGCCGCCTCGGGCTGGCCACCGTGGCCGTCTACTCCGAGGCCGACTGCCACAGCCCGCATGTGTCCTTCGCGGACCGCGCAGTCTGCATCGGTGCCGCTGCGCCGCGCGAGTCGTACCTCAGCATCCCCGCCATCATCGAGGCCGCCCGGGCCAGCGGCGCCGACGCCATCCACCCCGGCTACGGCTTCCTGGCCGAGAACGCGGCCTTTGCCGAGGCTGTCGCGGCAGCGGGCCTGGTCTTCGTCGGCCCGCCCGCCGAGGCGATCCGCGCCATGGGCAACAAGGCCGAGGCCAAGCGCCTGATGCTGGCCGCCGACATGCCGTGCGTACCGGGCTACCAGGGCGTGGCGCAGGACGACGCCACGCTGCTGGCCGAAGCCGGTGCGATCGGTTTCCCGCTGATGGTGAAGGCCGCGGCCGGCGGCGGCGGGCGCGGCATGCGGCTGGTGCGCGAGGCGGCGGCGCTGCCCATGGCACTGGCAAGCGCGCGCTCCGAGGCCGCGGCCGCGTTCGGCTCCGACGAGCTGATCCTGGAGCGCGCCGTCATCGCGCCGCGCCACGTGGAGATCCAGGTCTTCGCCGACACGCACGGCCATGTCATCCATCTGGGCGAGCGCGATTGTTCGGTGCAGCGCCGCCATCAGAAAGTCATCGAAGAAGCGCCGTCGCCAGCGGTTGGCCCGGCGCTGCGCGCGCGCATGGGCGAGGCCGCGGTCCGCGCGGCAAAGTCGATCGGCTACGTCGGCGCCGGCACCATGGAGTTCCTGCTCGATGCAGATGGCAACTTCTACTTCATGGAGATGAACACGCGCCTGCAGGTCGAGCACGCGGTGACCGAAGCCATCACGGGTTTCGACCTGGTCGAGTGGCAATTGCGCGTGGCGGCCGGCGAGCCGCTGCCGGTGACGCAGGACCAGGTGAAGCTCAACGGCCACGCCATCGAGGTCCGTTTGACCGCCGAAGACGTGCCCGCCGGCTTCCTGCCGCAGGGCGGGCCGCTGCTGCGCTGGCGTCCGCCCGCCGCCGGTCGCGACGTGCGCGTCGACCACGCGCTGGAAGAGGGCGGCGCCATCCCCACGCACTACGACTCGATGGTGGCCAAGCTGGTCGCCCGTGGCGCCGACCGCGAGGAAGCGCGCCGCAAGCTGCTGCGCGCAGTGGAAGACTGCGCGCTGCTGGGCGTGCCGAGCAACCAGGGTTTCCTGGCCGACTGCCTTGCGCATCCGGCCTTCGCGGGCAATGACGTGCACACAGGCTTCGTCGATGCGCATATGCAGGGCGCGCTGCAGGCGCCGCTGCCGCCGCTGCCTGTGATGGCCAGCGCCGCGCTGGCCGCGGCGGGGCTGCTCGGCGACAACGGCAAGCCGGCCACGCTCGCGCGTGCCGCCGCCAGCGTGGTGCTGTACGCGGCCGGCACGGCGTGGGAAGCCACCTTGCGCGTCGCTACCGAAGGCTGGCGCGTGATGCTGCGCCAGCGCGAGGCTGGCCAGCAGCCGGTCGCCTGCGCGCTGCGCGTGCTGCGCGCCGACAGCGACAGCGGCACTGCGCTGGTCGAGTGCGATGGCGTGGCCTATCCACTGGTGTTCGCCGCCGGCAAGCAGGTGCTGCACCTGTTCCAGTCCGGCCGCGCCTGGCAGTTCCCGCTGCATGACCCACGCCGCCGCCGCGATGCCGGCGAAGCCGACGGGCTCCTGCAGGCACCGCTGACGGCGCGTATCGTCGCGGTCCACGTGGCCGAGGGCGAGCGCGTGGAAGCCGGCCAGCCGCTGGTGGTGCTGGAGGCAATGAAGATGGAGCACACCATCGCCGCGCCGTTCGCCGGTGTGGTCGCTGAACTGCCTGCGCGCGCTGGCGGACAGGCCAGCGCCGGTTCGCTGCTGGCGCGCGTCGAAGCCGATGTCATGGCGAAGGAGCCGGCATGAACGAACTGGCAAATACCGAGGCACATATCGAGGTACATACCGCGCCACATACCGGCAAGACCGTGCGCATCGGCGGCGCCTCCGGCTTCTGGGGCGATTCCGCGATCGCCACGCCGCAGCTGCTGACCGTTCCCGGTCTGCAGTACCTGGTCTACGACTACCTGGCCGAGACCACCATGTCGATCCTGGCGCGCGCCCGCGCCAAGGATCCGGCGCTGGGCTACGCCACCGATTTCGTGCACGCGGCGATGGGGCCTAACCTTGCCGAGATCCTGCGGCGCGGCGTCCGCGTGGTCGCCAACGCCGGCGGCCTCAACCCGGAAGGCTGCCGGGACGCGCTGCTCAAGGTCGCCGCGCAGCAAGGCCTGAATCCGCGCATCGCCGTGGTCACCGGCGACGACGTGCAGCCGCGCTTCGCGCAATGGTGCGCCGACGGGCTGACCGACCTGGCCGGTGCGCCCGTGCCAACGACCGAACCGTGGTCGGCCAACGCCTACACCGGTGCGCAGTGCATCGCCCGCGCGCTGGCGCTGGACGCCGATATCGTCATCGCCGGGCGCTGCGTCGACAGCGCCGTGGTGGTCGGGGTGTTGGCGCATGAATTCGGCTGGGACTGGACCGACTGGGACCGCCTTGCCGCCGGCACGCTGGCGGGCCATGTGATCGAATGCGGCGCGCAGGCCACCGGCGGGTTGTTTACCGATTGGGAGCGCGTGCCCGGCTGGGACCAGATGGGGTACCCGGTGATCGACTGCGCGCACGACGGCAGCTTCGTGCTGAGCAAGCCGGACGGCACCGGCGGGCTGGTCGATCCGGCCGCGGTCGCTGAACAGGTGCTGTATGAGGTGGGCGACCCTGCGAACTACCTGATGCCGGACGTGACCTGCGATTTCCGCATGGTCCGCACCGAGCAGGCCGCACCGGGCCGCGTGCGCGTGGATGGCGCGCGCGGCAGGGCGCCCGGCACCCACTACAAAGGCAATGCAACCTGGCAGGACGGCTTCCAGATCAGCCTGATGATGGCGATCCGCGGCATCGACGCCCCGGCCAAGGCACGCCGCACCGCCGACGCACTGCTGGCGCGCACCCGCGCCATGCTGGCCGAACGCGGCATGCCCGACTACACCGCGACCGTGGTCGAGCTGCTCGGCTGCGAATCCCAGTACGGCGCCCATGCGCGCGAGCTGCCGACGCGCGAGGTGGTGCTGCGCATCGGCGCGCGCCATCCGCTGGCGCGGGGCCTGAGCTTCCTGCAGCGCGAATGCTCGTCGGCGGGAACGTCGATGGCGGCCGGGACGCGCTCTTCCTTCGCGGGGCGTGTCGATATCCAGCCGGTGGTAAAGGTCTTTTCCTTCCTGGTGCCGAAGGCGGACGTTCCAATGCGCGTGGATTTCGAGGGGGGCGTGATCACGCTGCCGAATGCGGCTGTCAGCGCCGCTACCAGCGCCGCACCGGAGGCGCCCGCCGCGCTCGACGCCCCGGCACTGCCCCCGGTCCCCGACGAACCGCGCGTGCAACGGCCGCTGGTCGCGCTCGCCTACGCGCGCAGCGGCGACAAGGGCGACGACGAGAACATCGGCGTGATCGCGCGCAAGCCGGAGTACCTGGCCTTGCTGCGCGAACAGCTGACGCCGCAGGCCGTGCGCGCATATTTCGCCCATCTGGTGGAGGGCGAGGTCGAGCGCTTCGACGTGCCCGGCCTGCACGCGCTGAACTTCCTGATGCATGGCGCGCTGGGCGGCGGCGGCGTGGCCAGCCTGCGCTCCGACCCGCTGGGCAAGAGCTATGCGCAGATGCTGCTTGATTTCCCGCTTTCCGTACCGCGCAGCTGGGCATAGACCCGGCCTAACCCTGACAAGGAGGAGACACATGACCCGATCCAAGCGCAATGCCCGCGTCCGCCGCCTGTTGATGCTGAGCTTGCTCGCCGGCAGCCTTGCCGGCGCCGTCCCGGCCATGGCGCAAGGCGACGCCTACCCGAACCGTCCGGTCCGAGTGGTGGTGCCCTATACGCCCGGCGGCGTGTCCGACGCGGTGACGCGGCTGGTCATGCAGAAGCTGTCCGAGCGCATCGGCCAGCCGGTGGTGGTGGAAAACCGTGCCGGCGCCAACGGCATGATCGGCTCGGAAAACGTTGCCAGATCGGCGCCGGATGGCTATTCGCTGCTGGTCGTGGTCGCCGCCCACGCGATCAACCCGAGCCTGTACGGCAAGATGAGCTATGACCCGGTCAAGGACCTGACCGGCGTCAGCATGATCGGCCGGATCCCGCTGTTGCTGGTCGGCAGCGCGCAACTGCCGCCGACCAGCGTCAGGGAACTGGTGAGCTGGGGCAAGGCCAACCCGGACAAGATGACCTTTGCGTCGAGCGGCACCGGCTCCGGCGCGCACCTGGCGGGAGAACTGTTCGCGCAGGCGGTCGGCATGAAGATGACGCATGTGCCGTACAAGGGCATCTCGCCGGCGCTGCCCGACCTGTTCTCGGGTCAGGTCGCGGTGATCTTCGATTCGGTGCAGACCATGATGCCGCAGGTGAAGGCGGGCAAGGTGCGCGCGCTGGCGATTACCAGCCCGTCGCGCTGGCCGGCCGCGCCGGACGTGCCGACCATGGCCGAGGCCGGCTTCCCGGCGGTGACGGCGGGCAGCTGGATCGGCCTGCTGGCGCCGGCGAAGACGCCGCCGGCGGTGCTGGCGAGGCTGTCGGCAGACATGGATGCCGTGCTGCAGCAGCCGGACATGCGCGCGCGGCTGATCGACTACGGCATCGATCCGGTCGGCGGCAAGCCCGAGCAGTTCCAGGCCTTTATCAGGACGGAAGCGGTGCGCTGGGGCGAGGTGGTGAAGAAGAGCGGGGTGAAGCTGGAGTAAGCAGGACTTGGGAAAACGCCCGCGGCAGATTGCTGACAAAGGGAGAATTCCAGGTTGTTTGCTCCCCTCTCCCGCTTGCGGGAGAGGGGCTGGGGGAGAGGGCAGGCGCATGGCAAGCACCGTGGCGTCTCACTTCGTGGCAACTCCTGCCCTCTCCCCCGCCCCTCTCCCATAAATGGGAGAGG
>NZ_JBIVHB010000041.1:0-22422 GCF_044748965.1 Cupriavidus sp. NPDC089707 | reverse complement strand
TCCTCTCATCACCGCCTCGCCGTTTGCGTGCCTTCAACGCAGACTACTATGTGGTGTCAATAATGCAAGGAACTTCTGACGCGGGACACTAGCGTCATGCGTTGGAAGCAACGAACTTGCAACGCATGACACTAGACGTTCAGGCACGTTGCCGCCGGCAGATCCCCGTACAACGCCATCAGCGCACTGGCAACGCCATTGGTCCACCCAAACCCGTCTTGCAGCGGATACTCGCCGCCTCCGCCTCCCCTGGCCCGTTCGCCAGTGGCCTCGATGCGGTATTTCTCCACCAGCTTGCATTCCCTGGCATAGACGCCGGCGATCGTGGCGAGCCAACGCTGCGCGATGTCGCGCGCCAGGTCGTCATGGCCATATCGAGTCAGTCCGCGCACCGCGAGCCATTGCAGCGGCGCCCAGCCGTTGGGATGGTCCCACTGCTGGCCGGAGGTGAGTTCGGTGGTGGCCAGCCCCCCCGAATCCATCAGGCGCGCGGCCGCTGCGCTGGCAACGCCGCCGGCTTCCTCCGCCCGGGCAAGGCCGAGGTACAGCGGCATCATCGTGGCCGCGGTCAGGCATGGCCGCTGCGATCCGCGGCACCAGTCGTAGTCGACGAAGATGCCGGATGCGTTGTCCCACATGTAGTGCCGGATGGCGGCTTCGCGCCGGCGCGCGGCGGCGAGGAAGCGGTCGGCATCGACATCGCCGGCCTGGTCGCACAATGTGGCGAGGCGCGTTTCCAGGTGCCACAGCAGGGCGTTGAGGTCGACGGGCAAGACCGCGGTGGTGCGGATGGTGGCAAGATCGGCCAGTTGCCCCGCGAGCGGCAGGTCGAGCCAGCGCGAGCTGAAATCCCAGCCCGACTCGGCTGCGGCGCGCAGGTCGCGGAACACCAGGTGATGCGGACGGCCGCTGCGCTCGGCGGTCTGCACGTCTTCCAGGAAGGCTTCCTCGCGCGGGCAAGGCCGGTCGTCCCAGTAGCGGTTGAGCACAGCGCCGTCGGGCAGGCAGAGGGCGCGCCGGTGCGCGCAGCCCGGGCGCAGGGCCTGGGCGCCGTCCATCCAGAAGTCGTACTCGCGCCGAAGCTGCGGCAGGAAGTCGCGCGCGCTGGCGACCTGTTCGCACTCGAGCAGATCGACCATCAGCGCGAACACGGGCGGCTGCGAGCGGCTCAGGTAATAGTTGCGCGTACCGTTTGGCACCAGCCCGTAGGTGTCGATCAGATAGGCGAAATTGCGCGCCATTTCCAGCAGCAGGTCGCCGCGCCCGCTTGCGGCCAGCCCGACCATGGTGAAGTAGGAATCCCAGTAGTACAGCTCGCCGAAGCGCCCGCCAGGCACCACATACCGATGCGGCAGCGGCAGCAGCGACGACAGCGGCGGGTGCGCGACCGGCTCGCGCGTCAGCACCGGCCACAGGCCGTCGATATGTTCGCGCAGCGTGTTGTCCGGATCGGAGACATAGTGGCTGTCCGGCACCACCGCGCGCGTGAAGTGCGCCTGCACGAAGTCGGCCAGGCAGAAACCAGGCTCGACGCGTGACTGGCGATAGCGCGCGACGATCCACTCGGGGTCGCAGCCGGGAATGCAGTCCGGAAAGGTCTTGCTGTCGGCGAACAGACCGCTGTGCTGGACGTCGACGAACAGTTCGCCGTAGCGCACCGCCGGCGACAGCGTATCGGCCTGCGGACAGCTCGCCAATGCATGTGGCGGCGGGCACTCGCGATGCGCGGCCAGCGGCGGATGGGCTACCGCGTGGACCTTGGCAGGCGCGGCGACGGCGCCGGAGACCGCGCCGGCGCCGTCGGGCGTGGCCGGGTCCGTGCGCGGCACCGTGTAGGCACCCGCGCTCGCGGCGCGGCGGTCGTCATTGTTCGCCATGATTCTGCGCCTGCCTCTGCGCCTGCCTCTGCGCCTGCCTCTGCGCCTGCCTCTGCGCCTGCCTCTGCGCGATGACACGGCCGATGCCACTGCCTGTGCCGGTGACACGCGCGGTCGTGCCAGACGGTTTCATGGCGCCTCCCTGCGTCTGCCGGCGGCCTGAGCGCCGCCTGCTCATGACGTTAGTAGCCATCAGGCGCCGCGAAGTTCGCCCGCCGGCGCGGCGACCTTCAGTGCAGTGCAGCGAGGTCAGCCGCTGTGGTGTCGGGCCCTCGCCCGGCATGCCGTGGCAGACTGATCCGCACCGCCAGGCCGCGCGGTGCAGCATTGTGCGCGGTGACGGTGCCGCCATGCGCGGCGATCGCCGCCTGCGCGATGCTGAGCCCCAGTCCTGCACCAGGTGGATGCCCGGCGCCACTGCGCACGCGAAAAAATGGCTCGAACAGGCTCGGCAGCGCATCGTCAGGCACGCCGGGGCCGCCGTCGACGATATCGAGCCGGACCGCGTCCGCATCGGCGGCAAGCGTGACCATGACCGGCGCCGCCGGCTCGGTGTATCGGACGGCGTTGCGCAGGATGTTCTCGATCGCGCTGCCCAGCGCCGCGGCATCGGCATCGAAGGGCAGCGCCAGCGGCGCCTGCCAGTCGATCGCCGCACCGCGCCCCGCCGCTTCGAAGCGCGCATCGGCAACGATCACGTCGACCAGCTCGGCCAGGTCGATGGCGGTGCGCACCGGTTCGACCGCGTGCAGGCGCGCCAGCTGCAGCGTGCGTTCGACCAGCGCGTCAAGGCGTTCGGTCTCACGCTCGATACGGTCGAACTGCAGCGCCAGGGTGGCGTCGCGGCGCCGCGCCAGCTCCAGCGACAGGCGCAGCCGTCCCAGCGGCGAGCGCAGCTCGTGCGCAATATTGCGCAGCAGTTGCTCGCGCCAGTCCATCAGGCGCTGCAGGCGGCCGGCCATGGCGTCGAAGTCACGCGCGAGCTGGCCCAGTTCGTCGGCGCGGCGGGCCAGTGAAGGCGGCGTGCGCGTGGCGAGGTTGCCGGCGGCGAGCGCCTGTGTGGCCTCGCGCAGGCGCCGCGTGGGTCCCGTCACGTGGCGCGTCAGCGCCCAGCACAGCGGCGCCGACACCGCCAGCGCAAACAGGCCGAACGCCAGCGCCACTGGCGACAAGTGCAAGACCTCCCAGCGCGACGAATCGAACGGCAGGAACAGCATCAGCAGCTCGGTGCCCTGCGGGTCGCCCGGCAGCGTGATCGGCTGCGGGTCCCACCACGACACGCGCGCGCCGGGGCGCGGCACGTGGCCACGATCGGGATGGCTGAGTTGGCCGGCATGCCACATCGGCACCAGCCGCTCGGACAGGTGGTTGCGCAACCGCGCCGGCAGCGGCCGGCCCAGCAACTCGTCGAGGTGGTCGTCGACGATATAGATGTTGAGCGCCGACGCATGCGAGTCCATGGCCCTGAGCCAGCGCACGAGGCCCGGCCGGCCGTGCGTGGCGGCGGCCTCCACCGCGTCTTCGGTCAGCGCGGCGGGGCTCAGGCCATCGAGCGCGTCGAAGCGATACCACGCCACCGCGGCGGTCAGCGCCATGCCGATGCCGACGATGGCGGCCACGCCCAGCCAGAACGTCAGGAAGTTGCGCCAGAACAGCGGCAGCGGGAACAGCGCGCGCACGCGGCGCCACGGAGTCATGGCGTCATGGCGTCATGGCGCCTGCACCAGCATGTAGCCGCGGCCGCGCAGGTTGCGGATCAGCAGCGGCGAGGTAATGCCATCGATCGCCAGCTTGCGCCGCAGTGCGCTGATATGGGTGTCGATGCTGCGGTCAAAGCGCTCGGGCGCGCGGCCCAGCGCGAACTGGCCGATCTCGGCGCGCTCGACCACGCGGCCGGCGGAACGCAGCAGGATTTCCAGCACGCGCTGCTCGGCACCGGTCAGCATTGCCTGGATCTTGCCGTGCATGGCCACGCCGGTGGCCGCGTTCAAGCGCAGCGTGCCGGCCTGCAGCCAGGTGTCCTGCTCCGGCTGCGTGGCCTCCGCGCCGGCGCGAAAGCGGCGCAGCACCGCATGCATGCGCGCCTTCAGCTCGCGCGGGCTGAACGGCTTGCTCAGGTAGTCATCGGCCCCGAGTTCCAGGCCAAGCACGCGGTCGGTTTCGTCACCGTGCGCGGTGAACATGATCACCGGCCGCTGCGAGCGGCTGCGGTGCTGCCTGAGCAGGTCCAGCCCGTTGCCGTCGGGCAGCATCAGGTCGAGCAGCGCCACGTCGTAGTCGTTGCGCGCCAGCAGGGCTTCGCCCTGCTCGCGGGTGTGCGCCAGCGTAACCGTGCAGTGATCGGGTTCGAGGTATTCGCGCAGCATCTGCGCGAGTTCGATGTCATCGTCGATCAGCAGCACGCGCGCGGCGGCCGTGTTGAAGCACATCTGCATCCAGCCTTCCCGGTGCGGCAGCGGCTGGTGTTTCCGCGCCGCGCGCCCGGGTTCCGTCAAGAAACGTCAAGAAACCAAAAGCTATCCAAAGTGACTGGTAAGCACTTTGCATCCGGAATTCTAATATGAGAATGATTGTTATTTACATGGTATGGGGAAAATAATGACGGACAGGCAAGCCACCGGTCACAGCGTGGCGGCAAATTCGGCGGCAATGAACGCCGGATCGTGGGGCCGGGTCGTGGCGGCGCTTTGCGCGGTTTCCGGCATGACGGGAATGACGGGGGCATGGGCGCAGGCCGGGCAGGCGGACGCCGAAGCGAAGAACCTGCCAACGGTGGTGGTCACCGCCGCCGGCAGCGCGCAGGACATTCGCGACGCGCCCGCGTCGATCAGCGTGGTCACGCGCGATGAACTGGAGAACAAGGCCTATCGCGACCTCAACGACGCGCTGGTGGAAGTGCCCGGCGTCATCATCAGCGGCGGCGGCGATACCACCGACATCAGCCTGCGCGGCATGGGTCCCAAGTACACCCAGATCCTGATCGACGGCAAGCGCCAGAGCTCGCGCGAGACGCGCACCAACTCCGACTCGTCCGGCGTTGAAAGCAGTTGGACGCCGCCTCTGTCGGCGATCGAGCGCGTCGAGGTGGTGCGCGGGCCGATGTCGTCGCTCTATGGCTCGGATGCCATGGGTGGGGTGATCAACATCATCACCCGCAAGGTACCCAAGACGTGGACCGGCGAACTGCGCGGGGACGCCACACTGCAGGAAAACAGCGATTCCGGCAACATCTACCAGGGCAACTTCTATCTCGCCGGTCCGCTCAAGAACGACCTGCTCGGCCTGCAGCTGTACGGCCAGAGCTACCACCGCCAGGAAGACGACATCGACTACGGCTTCCGCGGCCGCCGCGCCGAAAGCCTGACCGCCAAGCTGGCGCTCACGCCCACGCGCAACCACGACATCGTGCTGGAAGCCACCACCATGCGCCAGCTGCGCAGCGAGACCGTGGGCAAGACCGTGCCCCCGCTCGCGCCCGGCGCCAGCTGTCCGCGCACCGGCTGCCCGACCTCGTCCGAGACCGACTACCGCAGCGAGAAGTTCGCGCTGTCGCATACCGGCCGCTGGGGCTTCGGCGTCTCCAACAGCTATATCCAGCAGGAGGAGTTCGACAATCGCAGCCGCCAGATGAAGATCAAGAACCTGGACCTGCGCACCAGCTGGGCCATGCCGCTGGGCAACCACATGCTGTCGGTCGGCGCCGAATACCTGAGCCAGCGCCTGCACGACCAGACCGGCAACCAGATCGCCAACGGCCCCGACAAGGTCGACCGCTACCAGTGGGCGCTCTTCGCCGAGGACGAATGGCGCCTGGCGCAGAGCTTCGCGCTGACCGGCGGCGTGCGCATGGACTATGACGAGAACTTCGGCCAGCACTACAGCCCGCGCCTGTACGGCGTATGGCAGCCGGCCGAGCGCTGGACTGTCAAGGGCGGCGTCTCCACCGGCTTCCGCGCGCCGGACCTGCGCCAGACCGTGGCCGGCTGGGGCCAGACCAGCCGCGGCGGCAACATGTACGGCAATCCGAACCTGAAGCCCGAGACCATGCTGTCGCAGGAACTCGGCCTGCTGTATGACCAGGGCAATGGCCTGCAGGCCGGCGTGACGCTGTTCAACAACGACTTCAAGGACAAGATCACGCGCGTCGCCTGCCCGATCACGCAGTGCACCGATGGCCCCAACCAGTTCGGCGCCACCCCGACCACATACATGAACGTGGACAGCGCCTACTCGCGGGGCGTGGAAGCCAGCCTGCGCTGGCCGATCGCGCGCACGTTGTCGCTGACCGGCAGCTACACGTACACCAAGTCGGAACAGAAGAGCGGCCAGTACGCGGGGCAGCCGCTGAACCAGCTGCCGATGCACCTGTTCGTGGCCACGCTGAACTGGCGCCCGACCGAGAAGCTCAACGGCTGGGCCCGCCTCAACTATCGCGGCAAGGAAAGCCAGCCGATCACCGGGCCGTCGTCCAGCACCGTGGTCGCACCGTCGTACACGTTCGTCGACCTGGGCGCGACCTACGCGGTCACCAAGAACGTGTCGGTGTTCGCCGGCATCTACAACCTCTTCGACAAGCAGGTGAACTACACCGACTACGGCTATGTCGAGGACGGCCGCCGCTACTGGATGAGCGTGTCGGTCAAGTTCTGACCTTGCAGCTTGCCAATCGCCCGGTGGTCTCTGCGATCAGGCCACCGGGCGCTGTCCATTCAACGAGGAATTCCCATGACCCGATTCCAACCCCGCAGACGCCGCCTGCTCGCCGCCGGCGCCGCGGCCCTGCTAACCCCTGCCTTGCCTGCGCTGGCGATACCGGTGAAGCATGCCAAGGGCACGACCGAAGTACCCGACCATCCCGCGCGCATCGCGGTCTTTGACATGGCCACGCTCGACACGCTGCGCGTGCTGCAGGTTCCTGTCGCCGGCGTGCCCGACAGCAAGTTCCCCGGGAAGTTGTCGATGTACCAGGACGCGCGCTACGCACGGCTCGGCACGGTAAGCGAACCGGACCTGGCGGCGATCCGCGCGCTCGCACCGCAACTGATCGTCGTCGGCGGCCGCTCCGCCGTTAGGTACGACGAGCTGGCGCAGCTGGCCCCGACACTCGACCTGTCGCCAGGACGCGACGACCTCGTGGGCAGCGTCGCCGCGCACGCGGAACTGCTGGGCCGCCTGACGGGCCGTGAAGCGCAGGCCGCGCAGCAGGTCGCGGCACTGCGAGCAGCGGTTTCGCAACTGCAGGCCATCACGGCAAACACAGGCACCGGACTGGTGATCCTCACCACCGGCGGCAAGATCAGCGCGCAACCACCGGGCACACGCTTCGGCGTCATCCACCAGGCCTTCGGCATCCGCCCCGTCATCGCCACCGCGCCGGAAGACGGCGCGCGCGGGCTGCCCATGACGCCGCAAGACATCCGCAAAGCAGACCCCGACTGGCTCCTCGTCATCGACCGCGACGCCGCTATCGGCCGCGAGGGGGCTAGCGCGCGCGCACTGCTTGACGTTGCGCCGATGCATGGCGCCAAGGCATGGCAGCGGGGGCAGGTGGTTTATCTTGATCCGGCGAACTGGTATCTGCTTGGCGGCGCGGGCCTGGGGGCAATGCAGGATAACGTCAGGCAAGTGGCAGAGGCGTTTGGGAAGCGGCATTAGCAGCTACGGCGCACCTCAACACTTTGTCATACCCATACTCGCGTTCGTTTTTTCCGAAAGCAGCAGATTCCACGACACACTCGGATTCATCCGATTGAGTGGGCGACAGGGTCGTTCCTATGATCCTCCGTGACCGCCGCGAAGGCGGCATGCTGGCACGCATGATCGTTGCGTGCCAGCATGCCCGCCAAACCCCGTCTCCAGAATTCCGCGGCCAAACTCCGTGGAGTGCTATTGCATGGGTAATCGCTTGCCGCCAGCTTCTCGCACCGTCCTCCTTCGCGGCGACTCTCTGCCGCAAATCCTTGGCAACACCGTGATGACCATTGCCCGCGTCGAGGGCAATGAGGGTCTGAACCGCTTGTTCACCTATACGGTCGACATCAAGACGCCTGACGGACGGTACACGGTGTATGGCCCCGCCGCCAATCTCGAGTTGGCTGCAATGCAGGGCAAAGAACTCACGCTCGATATCGAGCTCGACGGTCCCTGCGCCGGCACGCGCGAGATCACCGGCATCGTGACGCGGGTCGACTGGCCACGGCCTGACGGGCGCCACGTTATCTACCGTCTGACGCTGCGCCCGTGGCTGTTCCTGGCCACGCTGACATCGGACTTCAAGATCTTCCAGCAGAAGAGCGTCGTCGACATCTTGCAGGATCTGCTTTCCGAATACCCGTTTCCCGTCGACATCCGTCTCGACGTCGCCCGCTATCCGGCTCGCGAGTACCAGGTCCAGTACGGTGAGACCGACTTCGCATTCTTCGAACGCCTGACGCAGGAATGGGGCATTTCCTATTTCTTCGAGCACAGCGACGGCCATCATCGCCTGGTGCTGACCGACGGCAATGGCGCGTTCCGACGCTTTGCAAGCGCCGCCTACCACACGCTGAGCTGGCGGCCTTCGGCCGATCGCGCGGATGCGGAACACCTGTATGCGCTCCAGGTATGCGACCAACTGGTGTCGGGCAAGTGGACCAGCAGCGATTACGACTTCGTCAAGCCTCGCGCGGATCTGTCAGTGACCACATACGACCCGCGCGATACCGCATACGCGGAGAGCGAAGTCTACGAATACCCTGGTGACCATGCGCAACCGGCCACCGGCAACGACCCATGGCGCGAGGGCGACATGCTGTCGCGCATCCGCATGGAGGCGATCCGCCAGCACGGCAGCCGGGTCGCGGGCAAGGGAAACGTGCGCGCCGTGGTACCGGGCTGCACCTTTACGCTCGCGGGGTTCGCGCAAGCCGCGGCCAACCGCGAATATTTGGTATTCGATACCACGCTGGTGCTCGAGGACATCGCCGAGGCCTCTGGCGAGGGCCAGCAGTGGCGCTGCGAAGTCGATTTCCAGGCGCAGCCAACCACCGAGATCTTCCGGCCCGAACGCCTCCGGTCGAAGCCTCGTACCCATGGACCGCAGACCGCCACCGTGGTCGGCCCCGAGAACGAGGCGCTATGGGTCGACGAATACGGGCGCGTAAAGATCCAGCTGCACTGGGACCGCATCGGCCGGCGCGACGCCAACAGTTCCTGCTGGGTGCGCGTATCGCAGGCATGGCAGGGCGACCGGTTCGGCGCGACCCATATCCCGCGGATCGGCCAGGAAGTTATCGTCGATTTCCTGCATGGCGATCCCGACTGCCCGATCATCACCGGCCGGATGCCGAACCGGCTCAACCTGCCGCAATGGGTGCTACCGGGGCAGCATGCTCTGTCCGGCTACCGCAGCAAGGAACTGTTCGGCGAGCGGCATAACACCTTCGTGCAGGACGACACGCAGGGCGAGATCCAGATCCAGCTCGGCAGCGACCACCAGGCATCGATGCTCGGCCTGGGCTACCTCACGCGCGTTCCCGATGCCGAAGGCCGGCGCGAGAAGCGCGGCGAAGGATTCGAACTGCGCACCGATGGCTGGGGCGCCGTACGCGGCGGCTCCGGACTGCTGCTGACCACGGAGATCCGGCCGGAAGCTGCCAGCTATCACAAGGACATCGGGGAAACGCTGCAGCGGCTTGCCGCCGCTCAGCAACTGCAGCATGAACTGGCCGATGCCGCCGAACATCAGCGCGCGCAGGACGGGCAGCAAGCGGACGTGGCCGCCGCGCTGAAGGCACAGCGTGACACGCTGAAGGGCAGTGGCGACCAAGGCGAATTTGCCGATCCGCACCTGGCGTTGGCCAGCCCTGCCGGGATCGCTGCCACGGCGGCGGCCGACATTCACCTGCATAGTGGCCGGCATACCGCCATTACGACGGGCAGTCACCTCTCAATCGCCACAGGCAAAAGCTGGCTGGCCAGCGCCGCTGAAAAAATTGTGCTGTTCGCGCGCAAGTCCGGCATGCGGCTCTTTGCGGCGAAGGGAAAGGTCGAAATCCAGGCACAGAGCGATGACATCGAAATCATCGCGCAAAAGGTGCTGCGGTTGATCAGCGCACAGGACCGCATCGAAATCATCGCAAAGAAGGAAATCCTGCTCAACGCTGGCGGCAGCTATGTCCGTATCAACGCCGACGGCATTGAGCACGGCACGCCGGGCACCTGGATCGCGCATGCGAGCACCCACGGTCTGCTTGGCCCTAAGGAACTAAACCCTGGACTTCCGAGCATGCCCACTGCGCTGGCGCAGCCCAACGGTGATTTCCCTCTTTCGCTCTGACAAAAATCATGCTGATCAGTCCCCCCTTCCTGCCTGGCGCTGCAGCTGGTGCCAGTGATGTCACCGACATCGACAAAGTAATGGACAGCACATTCACTGATGGCGAGTGGATGAATTGCGCGATGGAGGGTGGAAAACCGGGCGCTGGTGGTTTTCCTCTCAGCCACTCTCTCGGCTGGCACGGCGGCATCCACTTGACCGCAAAGCCGGCCGGTTCCGGCCAACCTCTTCCTGTTCGGACAATCGCCGACGGCACCATTGTCTATTTGCGCAAACCCCAGCACGAAGCCAACGACAAGAACCATGCGCTCATGTATCGCGGGGAGTGGACCGATGACGGATGTGTTGTCCTCAAACATGAGACCGAGATTGGCGAAGGGGACAACGCCAGCGTGACGTTCTTCTCCATCTACCTTCACTTGTCGGACATCGACAAGCACTTCCTCGACGCCTTCGCCAAGGACAAGCGCGTCTACCGCAAGGACAGGATCGGCACGGCAGGCAAGATCTATGGCACCCCGGATTGCATTCATTTCGAAATCATTTGCGATAGTACGAACATGAAACGACTGGTCGGCCGTGATTCGGGTCGGCTTGATACGCTAAAGGCCGCTCGCACCGACGCAGTTTACGGGGATGTGCATTTCAAGATCACTGCCAGCACCGACTTGCCCATCTTGCTCTACGCAAGCGAAGCGGCCAACGCCACGCAGACCACGGACCCGGTCGCAACGGTGATCGAACCGCTCTATGTACGGATTCGCCTCCAGCCAGAAGGCATCGCCGACAAGCATGGAGCCCGTTACGTTCACACGTATCGCGAAGTGCCGCCCGATTCAGGCAATTTCGAAGAAGTTGGCAAGCCACTTTGCTCGGAAGACTTTGAGTACCGGATGCACGGTATCGCAGTAAAGACATACCCGAAGTGCCCAAGCGCCGGCTATGAGTTGCTGCGCTTTGGCCGGGTGATCGGCCCGGACGCCCTCGCACCAGTGAATGCGCCACTTTGGGTTCAGATCAATGCGCCACGTATCGACCCGGCTAACCCCGATGTGCCCCCTGCAGTCATGCAGGGTTACGTCAATCTGCACAGCAACAAGGTACTCGGCTTCTCCGACGCCGACTTCCCGCACTGGATGGGGTGGACGCTGGTCGATGACGACAAGACGCCGGACAGTCTCTGCAACTCTGTGACCCTGCGGCGCTGGCTGGGTAAAGACGGAAACAATGTCGTCAGCCACAGGGAAGCCGTCGCACAACTATCGAAGGAACTCGTTCAGAAGCGGCTGCGCAGGGCCATCTGCAAGTTTCCCACCGAATGGGAAAAGAACAATATCGCTTCGCGCTGGGGTTGGCTCAAGTCGTCTCATGAGGCGTTGGCGTGTCCACTCACGACAGAAGCGTACGACCGTTTCGAGCGCCATCACAAGGCGCTGGCGTTTTGGGATGAGGCAAACCTCGGCATCGACCTGGAACATTGGCATTTTCACCCGAAGGAGTTCATCGGCCATTTCAGGAAATGCAAGTGGCTCAGCAAGACTGAATTGCAGCAACTACTCCCCACCTATTCGATTCGGAAGGTCGGCGATGGTCATAATTGGGAGGAAGTGAGGCAAAATGACGATACCGACGCGCTAATTAAGCGCAGCCGAAGCGCGTTAAATCGAGCCTTGCGGAAGTATGGGATCAGTTCACCGCTACGAATCGCCGCTTTTTTCCAGAATGCAATAGTAGAGACCACCTGGCTAACAGACTTTCAAGAAAATCGCGGTAAACAGCCAGACTTGCACGGAGGTTGGTACGGCAGAGGATTTCTGCAACTCACCAATCCCCAGGGAAACCTCAATGGCGGCAACAACAATTACTACAACTACTTTCGCTGGCGTGGTCATTCGCCCGAACAGGCATCAGCCCAGCAGCTAAGGGAATGGCGGAATAGCATCCAAGACAATGTTGACGAGGCTTCTGAGAGTGCCGGGTTCTATTGGACGAAGTACCACCTAGGCGGCAAGCATCAGACAGAAACGGCATCCTTGTTCGCTGATAATTCAACTCCGAATGTTCGTATCGTCGTTAAAACTTCATCTGGAAATAAAGCTTACTACAGCAATGAGACAGCACGTCGAACGGCAGCTATCGTCAATATCCCTAAGGCTGTCTACAGCAACTCCAACATCAACGGAATGACAGAACGCTATCGCGTCTACGCCAATGCACTAGTCGTCTTGACTGACACCCCAAAATTTCCGAGTGCGGACGGTATTATTCGTGAAATACCAGATGACTTTACGCGGAGAAAGCCGTGGTGATTCGATCTTTGCGCAAGTTCCAAGGCCAGCTTGGACAACTACTCTGTGTCGTTTTTTTTCTTGTAAGCCCGATTTCGCATGCCAACGAACAGGCGACTTCATCACGTGCTACTCGGTCCTCGACCACTACGACGCATCTTGTAACGGTCGGTGTCTGTAGATTTCATTTAGATGATTCGCTCGGGGGCTGGATTCATGAATACCCCAAGCAAGACATTCCCAGCGCGACATACCATGCAGAGTTGAAGCGCACCAAGTTGCCTGCCGCCGTGGCAGTAGACTTCTTTTGCGACACGAAGGGAGAGAGTGAAATCTGCCGAGAATTTTGTCGCATCGAAAAAAAAGGAGCCCACTGGATGAAGTGGCTGCACCCGGATCCTGACTATCGTGATCCACCGGAAGCCCACTTTACTCTTCGTGAAATAAAAAGTATTAACGGCAAGGGTGCGGTGAGTACTAAAGACGAGACTATTGGAGACGAAAAGACTCGCGCACGTCGATTATCATTTTGCCTGATTTCCCCAGACGGCAATGTCCTGATTGGGAAGGCGGTTGTTGATCGCCTGCAGGGTAATCTCAGACGTGAGGAGAAAGAGGTTATAAAGCTTCTGGAAACCATTGAATTCATTGAGAGCCGCTAATCTGCAAACGCCCTTCCCGAGACCGGCAGTGCCGGTCCGCACCGCCCCTCACACCTCCTTCTCCCCATGCCTGACCGGCAACGCCGGCGCAGCCTCCTGCCTCCCCAACTGCATGAAGATCCACGCCGACGCACAAGTGATCAGCCCCATGCAGACAAAGGTGGCATGAAATGCCGGCAACACCGCTGCCGTGTCTCCGCCAAACCGATGCTGGAACGTCGCCAGCAGCGCCCCCGCCGACGTCACCGCCAGGCTCATCGACAGCATCTGCACCATCGACAGCATGCTGTTGCCGCTGCTGGCGCCGGCGCCGCTCAGGTCCTTGAGCGTCACGGTATTCATCGCCGTGAACTGGATCGAATTGACCATGCCGAACACGGCCAGCAACGGGATCAGCAGCCATAGCGGCAGTTGCGGCGTGATCAGCGCGAAGGTGGCCATCACCAGGCCGACGACGAAAGTATTCGAGACCAGCACGCGGCGATAGCCGTGACGCTGGATCAGTCGGGTGGCGAGCCGCTTGGAAGCCATGCCAGCGGCGGTGACGGGCAGCATCATCAGGCCGGCGTCGAATGGGGAATAGCCCAGGCTGACCTGCAGCGTCAGCGGGATCAGGAACGGCATCGAGCCATTGCCGATGCGGGCGAACAGGTTGCCCAGCAGGCCGACGCTGAAGCTGTGGATGCGGAACAGGCGCAGCGGGAACAGCGGCTGCTTGCGGCGGTTGGCGTGCAGGCCGTAGGCGGTCAGCGCGGCCATGCTGGCGATGAGCAGCATCAGCACGGTGGCGTGCTGGAAGCCCAGCCCGGCCAGGCCGTCGAGCGAGAAGGACAGCGCCAGCATGGCGATGGCCAGCAGCAGGTAGCCAGCGATGTCGAAGCGGCCGATGCCGGACAGTTTCGCGTTCGGCATATAGCGGATCGTGGCGAGCGCGCCTAGCAGGCCGACCGGCACGTTGATCAGGAAGATCCAGTGCCACGACAGCGCCTGCGTCAGCCACCCGCCCAGCGTGGGGCCGATCAGCGGGCCGATCATGCCCGGGATGGCGACGAAGCTCAGCGCCTGCAGGTACTGTTCGCGCGGGAAGGTGCGCAGCACCGAGAGCCGTCCGACCGGCAGCAGCATGGCACCGCCCACGCCTTGCACCACCCGTGCGCCCACCAGGAAGTTGAGCGTGGGCGCGTACGCGCACAGCAGCGAGCCGACCACGAACAGGCCGATCGCGGCCTGGAAGATGGTGCGCGTGCCAAAGCGGTCGGCGAGCCAGCCCGAGGCCGGGATGATCACCGCCATGGTGAGCGAGTAGGCGATCACCACGGACTGCATCCGCAGCGGGCTTTCTCCCAGGCTGCGTGCCATCGACGGCAAGGCGGTGTTGACGATGGTCGAGTCCAGCGTCTGCATGAAGAAGCCGACCGCCACGACCCAAAGCATGATGCGGCGGGTACGATCATCCGGCGGTGGCACGACGGGAACGTCTGGCAGGGGCGCGCTCATTACGCAAACTCCGGTCTGGCACGCGCTGCCAGCCGGCAATGACCGGCAGGGCATGCAGGCGGACGCGGCCAAAACCAACACATTAAAGGGCAATGGCGCAACTGGCAATCAACGAAACTGGCCGCAACCACCGTCGCTTGCCGAGGCTACAAGGCCGCGCGCAGCCCGATGAAGAAGCGACGGCCCGGTGCGGGCTCGAAATAACGCCCGTTGGCCTCGTTGACGATGACCGAGCCGATATAGCGCCGGTCGGTCACGTTGTCGATGCGGCCGAACAGGTAGACGCGGGTCGGGCCGATGCGGAATTCATAGCCTGCGCGCAGATTGAAGACCGCGTAACCGGGCGCGCCCTGCGTGTTGAGGTCGTCGGCATAGACGCGGCTGTCGACACGCATTTCGGCGCCGAGCGTGAGCGGCGCCAGCGGCCGCCAGGCCAGCTCGGCGTTGACGCTATGACGCGCGGTGCCGGGCAGCCGGTTGCCCGCGGCCACTGTCTGCCCCTGCGCGTTGACGAAGGCATCGCCGAAATAGGCATCGAGCCAGGTATAGGCTAGCCCGGCCTCGATGCGGCTGCCGCCGCCCTGCCCCGGCGTGCCGACCTGCCCCAGGAAGCCGCCGCGCCAGCCCAGTTCGAAGCCGCGCCGGCGCACACCGTTGACATTCTGGTAGACGGTGCGGCCCGCGTTGTTCGATTGCGGCACCACTTCATCGTGGCTGTCGGCATCGAACAGCGCCGCTTCCAGCCGCTGCCCGTGGGCCTGCCACTTGATGCCGATCTCGCCCTGGCGGCTGGTCGAGGCGCGCAGGCCGAGGTTGGTGCCGACCCCGCCGGGGCCGTAGGCGACCTCGGTCAGCGTCGGCGTCTCGAAACCGCGGCCGAGGTTGGCGTAGACATTCAGGGTATCGAGCGCATGCCACACCAGTCCCAGCACCGGGCTGACGTTGCTGTAGGTGGCGGTGCCGCTGTCGTCGGGGCTGGCCGCGGTGATGAACTGGTCGTCGATGCCCAGCCGCACGCGGCTGGCGCGCACGCCGCCGACCACTCGCCAGGCGGGATGGAAGGTCCAGTCGACCTGCGCGAAGGCGCCCAGGTCGGTCGCGGTATTGGTCTCGTCGCGCCGCAGCGCGCCCTGGCCGCCATCCTGGTTGACGTAGCCGTTGCGGCCGTCGCGCATACCGTTGGCCTCCATCCCGGCCGTCCACAGCAGCGGCAGGCCGTTTGCGGCGGTGGTGCGCCGGCTCCAGGACAACGCGCCCCCGCCATAGATGCGATCCAGGTCGACGATGCCGCCGGATGACGTCGGCGCGGCGCCGCTGAACCCGAGCCGCTGGTACAGGTTGCGGGTCCCGCCGTAGAGACGTCCGGAGAGGCTGTCGATGTCGGTCAGCTGATGCTCCACCACCACGCCCGCCTGCGCCTGCTCGACATTCTTGCCAGTGTCGAACTGGGTCGCCGCCGGCACCACTTGGCGCGGGTTGGCATCGGCCTGCGCGCGCGTCAGCCCGAGCGGATCCTGCGCCAGCGGCTGGTTGAAGTAGTTGAACTGGCCAATCACGCGCGTGCCGCTGGCCGGCTGCGCCACCACGCGTGCATTGAGCTGGTAGCGGCGCGCTGCCGAGTGCTCGCGGTAGCCATCGGTCTGGTAGGTCCAGGCATCGAGCGAGCCGCCCAGGCGCTCGTTGCCGCCGGCCAGCGCCACGCCGGCCTGCCACTGGCCGTCCGAGCCGAAGCCGGTCGATGCGCGCGCGGTAAAGCCGTCTTTCGGCGGATCGGGCGTGAACACCTGCACCACGCCACCCGAGGCATTGCCGTACACCTGTGCAAACGGGCCGCGCAGCACCTCCACGCGGCCGGCATTGGCAAGGTCGGCGGTGGAGGCCTGGCCCTGGCCATCGGGCATGGTCGCGGGGATGCCGTCGACATAGAGCCGCACGCCGCGCACGCCAAACGTTGAGCGCGTGCCGAAGCCGCGCACCGCCAACTGCAAGTCCTGCGAATAGTTCTGCCGGTCTCGCACGGCCACACCCGGCACACCCGCCAGCACCTCGGACAGATTGACCAGCGGCGTGGCGCTGCGCAGCGGATCGACCTGCACGCTATCTACCGCGGCGGGCTCGTCAAAGCGGCGCTGCTCGCTGCGAGTGGCAGTGACCACGATGTCGGGGAGGGTTTCGGCGGTGGCGGCAGCCACCGCGCTGTCCGGCGGATCGGCGGCGCGCACGGCGACGCATGTGAGCAACAAGGCTGCCAACGCCGATGCCTTGGGCGCCGGCACATGGAGGCGGGGACGGCGCTGAGGCATGGCCGGCGAAGGCTGCGTGCCGCCTGGTTTCATGATTGTCGGGGGGCGTAGGGCACAGGTGGAGGTGCCGCAACTTTATCGCGTCCCGGAGCGCATTTCCATGGCAGCCGCTGCGGGGAAAACCCGGCCACCGCTGCTTGGACGATCGTCTGAGAGACGCGCGAACGGATATTCATGAAATTTCAACAACTTGTTTCAGGAATGGCCTCTCGCAGGGGGAGTGGTCTGCCTAAACTCTGTTCACCGACCGACACAAGCCGATACAGGTAATAAACCCGCCCCGGCGCAACGCAGCAAACGGCCATTCAGATTTTTTAAAATCAAGGGACTCGACACTATGCATACCCAACCTACCCGCGTCGCCATCGTCTACCACAGCGGCTACGGGCACACCGCCAGGCAGGCCCAGGCCGTCGCCCGCGGCGCCGGCAGCGTGGCGGGCGCCGAGAGCCTGCTGATTCCGGTGGAGGACATCGACCAGCATTGGGACACGCTGGAGCAGGTCGACGCCATCATCTTCGGCGCGCCGACCTACATGGGCAGCGCCTCGGCGCAGTTCAAGGGCTTCATGGACGCCACCTCGCGCAATGTCTTCGCCAAGGGCGGCAAGTGGGCCAACAAGGTCGCGGCCGGCTTCACCAACGCCGCTTCGCGTTCTGGCGACAAGCTGGCAACGCTGCAGCAGATCGCCATCTTTGCGGCACAACACGGCATGCACTGGGTCAACCTGGGCCTGCCTCCGGGCCACAACAACTCCAAGTCGACCGAAGACTCGCTGAACCGCCATGGCTTCTTCCTGGGCGCCGCCGCGCAATCCAACGCCGATGAAAGCGCCGACGTGGTGCCGCCGCTGGCGGACCTGCGCACCGCCGAGCACCTCGGTGCGCGCGTGGCCGAGGTGGCCCAGCAACTGGTGGCAGGCCGGCGTGCGCTGGCAGAGTTGAAGCAAGCCGCCTGACCTTTTTCCACGCCTTGCGCGTGAACTGCCTGCCGGCCCTTCGGGGCCGGTTTGCGTTTGGGGGAAATAGGGGGAGATAGGCGCCGCGCCGCGGCCGGAATGCCCCGGCCGCCGGCATGGCTTTGCGCACGCGCAAGTGCGCCCACCCGCCAGCCAAGTGCCGGTCACGCCGGTTGATAGCCATCAACCCGGACGCAGAACACTCGACTTCCACCGCCATTGACTACTATATGTAGTGCTAATCTTCGCATCACACACTACATAAAGGGGTAAGCATGCGCGACGCACAGCAAACCGGCACGCTGCCGCCGGCACAGCCCGGCGGCCAGGTCGACGTGGCCAGCGCCATGGAGGAATACCTGGCCCAGCGCGACTGGCGCGTGCGCGCCAACGCCAACCAGGGCTACAGCCTGGGGGGACTGATACTCAACGTCGCCGGCAAAGTCACGGCCAACTACTGGCTGTCGCATATCTTCAGCCCGGAAGCCGGGCAAGCGCATCGCGACGGCGACCTGCATATCCATGACCTGGACATGCTGTCCGGCTACTGCGCCGGCTGGTCGCTGCGCCAGTTGCTGGCGGAAGGCTTCAACGGCGTGCCGGGCAAGGTCGAGGCCAACCCGCCCAGGCATATGTCGGCCGCCGTCGGCCAGATCGTCAACTTTCTCGGCACGCTGCAGAACGAGTGGGCCGGTGCACAGGCGTTTTCCAGCTTCGATACCTACATGGCGCCGTTCGTGCGGCACGACCGCATGGACTACCGCGCGGTGCGCCAGGCGATGCAGGAGCTGGTGTTCAACCTCAATGTGCCGAGCCGGTGGGGCACGCAGACGCCCTTCACCAACCTCACTTTCGACTGGACATGCCCGCAGGACCTGGCCGGCCAGGTGCCGTATATCGCCGGCGAGGAAATGCCGTTCACCTACGGCGACCTCCAGCCGGAGATGGACATGATCAACCGCGCCTACATCGAGGTGATGATGCAGGGCGATGCGCGCGGGCGCGCCTTCACCTTCCCCATCCCTACCTACAACATCACGCCGGACTTCGACTGGGACCATGCCAACGCCGAGCCGCTGTTCGAGATGACGGCGCGCTACGGGCTGCCCTACTTCCAGAACTTCATCAATTCCGACCTGGAGCCGCACATGGTCCGCTCCATGTGCTGCCGCCTGCAACTGGACCTGCGCGAACTGCTCAAGCGCGGCAACGGCCTGTTCGGCTCGGCCGAGCAGACCGGGTCGGTCGGCGTGGTCACGGTCAACTGCGCGCGCCTGGGCTACCTGCACGGGGGCGACGAGGCCGGGCTGATGGCCGCACTGGACCGCCTGCTGGCGCTGGGCCGCGACGTGCTCGAGGACAAGCGCCGCGTGGTGCAGCACTACATCGACGCGGGGCTCTATCCCTATACGCGCCGCTACCTCGGTACGTTGCGCAACCACTTCAGCACGCTCGGCGTCAACGGCATCAACGAGATGATCCGGAATTTCTCCGGCGACGCCGATGACATCACGACGCCAGGCGGGCATGCCATGGCATTGCGGCTGCTCGACCGTGTGCGTGCGCGCATCGGCGAGTTCCAGGAAGCGACTGGTCACCTTTACAACCTGGAGGCAACGCCGGCCGAAGGCACCACCTACCGCTTCGCACGCGAAGACCGCAAGCGCTGGCCCGACATCCTGCAGGCTGGCACGGCCGAGCAACCCTACTACACCAATTCCAGCCAGCTTCCAGCCGGCTATACCGACGATCCGTTCACCGCGCTGTCGATGCAGGAGGCGCTGCAAGGCAAGTACACCGGCGGCACCGTGCTGCACCTGTACATGAACGAGGCCCTGTCCAGCGCACAGGCTTGCAAGGCACTGGTCCGGCGCGCGCTGTCGCGCTTCCGCATGCCATACCTTACCGTCACGCCCACGTTCTCGATCTGCCCGAAGCACGGCTACCTGAGCGGGCGCCACGAGTTCTGTCCCCGGTGCGATGCCGAGCTGCTGGCACGCACCCCAGCCGCGGCCAGCGCGCCGCAAACCCAACCTGAAGAGGAACTCTCATGAATACCGAATCGCGCCAGCCAGCCACGCCGGCCCTCGATCCCGCCCTGCGTACCCGCTGCGAGGTCTGGACCCGGGTAATGGGCTACCACCGGCCCGTGGCGTCCTTCAACACCGGCAAGCAGGGGGAGTTCAATGAGCGGCGTTTCTTCACCGAAGGCGACTGTCGCTGACGGCCCCCGCCTCACGGCCATGCCGGTGCCCGCGCCGGTGCCAGCGGCGTCATTGCGCGGCGGGCCGGCGCTGGCCGGGCTGGTGCCGTTCTCCAGCGTGGACTGGCCCGGCCAGCTGGCCGCGGTACTGTTTATCGCCGGCTGCCCGTGGCGCTGCGGCTATTGCCATAACGCCCACCTGCAGCGGCGCCATGCAGCCTATGCCTGGCCAGCGGTGCTGGACTGGCTGAAGACCCGCGCCGGGCTGCTCGACGGCGTGGTGTTTTCCGGCGGCGAGCCGCTCAGCGAAGCGCGCCTTGCCGAGCTGGCCGCGGCCGTGCGCGCGCTCGGTTTCAAAGTGGGGCTGCATACCGCCGGCATCTACCCGCGGCGTCTTGCCGCACTGTTGCCGCAGCTGGACTGGGTCGGACTTGATATCAAAGCGGATGCGGCCGGCCACGATGCGCTGGTCGGACGGCCTGGCGGACTGGCGCGCGTGCAGGCCAGCCTGGCGCTGCTGCTCGGCGCCGGCGTTCCGTTCGAATGCCGGACAACGTGGGATCCCGCCTGCCTCAGCGAGCCGCGCCTGCTGGCGCTGGCACGCTCGCTGGCCGCGCAAGGCGTTCGCCACTATGCCGTGCAGGCCTGCCGGACGGGCACGGCGGCGGTGCCTGGCGCATCGTTGAGTGCGCCGGCACGCGAGGCACTGGCGTCATGGTTCGAGACGTTTGGCTACCGCGAGGGGTGAGCCGGATTGCCTGCGCATCCCGCGCGTGTCGTTGGCGCCAGTCTGCAAAAAATTCCCCTAAAGCCCCGCCTTCCCGCGTCGATAACAGTAGGTTGAGGCGTCAAGCGTGCGGGCCGGCAAACCGGCTCCGGCGAGGCGCCGTAACAGCCGACGTGGAAAGGCGGGGAACGGAGGAGACATGCAGAAGCTGGGGATACGGATAAAGCTTGGCGCGGCGTTTGGCGCCATGTGGGCACTGGCGGCGGTCGGCATCGCGATCGCACTGCCGCGCATGCAGGGTGCCGGCGACGGCAACGCGCGCAACCTGCTGGTGGCGCTTGGCGTGGCCGGACTGGGTGTGGCGGTGGCGGCCACCTGGGCGCTGGCACGCAGCATCGAGGCGCCGCTGGCCGAAGCGGTCTATATCGCCGAGACAGTGGCCGCCGGCGACCTGAGCCAGGACTTCGAGACCGAACGCGGCGGCGAATTCGGCCGGCTGCTGGGCGGGCTGGGCGAGATGGAGGACATGCTCACCGACCTGGTGACACGCATCAAGACCGCTACCGATTCCATCGGCGCAGCTTCGCACCAGATCGCAGCCGGCAATACCGACCTGTCGCAGCGCACCGAGGAACAGGCCGCATCGCTGCAGCAAACGGCGGCCAGCATGGGTGAACTGACGGCGATGGTGCGCCAGAACACCGAACGCGCCCGCGCGGCAAATGGCCTCGCCGAAGCCGCATCCGGCATCGCCGAGCGCGGCGGCGAGGTGGTCGGCAACGTGGTCCAGACCATGTCGGCGATCAGCGCCAGCTCGCGCAAAGTCACCGACATCATCGAAGTAATCGAAGGCATTGCCTTCCAGACCAACATCCTCGCGCTAAACGCAGCGGTGGAAGCGGCGCGTGCCGGCGAGCAGGGCCGCGGTTTCGCCGTGGTGGCGGGCGAAGTGCGCACACTGGCACAGCGCAGCGCCGCGGCGGCCAAGGAGATCAAGCAATTGATCGATGCCTCGGTGCAGCAGGTGGACAGCGGCTCGGCACTGGTGGGCCAGGCCGGCGAGACCATGCATGAGATCGTGCAGTCGGTCAGCCGCGTCACGGCGCTGCTTGGCGAGATCACCGTGGCGTCGGAACAGCAGAGCGCGGGAATCGCGCAGGTCAATGAAGCGGTGGCGCAGATGGACAGCGTGACGCAGCAGAACGCGGCGCTGGTGGAGCAGGCCGCCAGTGCTTCGAGTGCGTTGGCAGGGCAGGCTACGGAGTTGCAGCAGGTGGTGGGGGAGTTCAAGCTGGAGGCTTGAGGGGGTTGGGCTGTATTACGGACCTACACCACAGATTTACACCGCAGGAACTGTGAATGTTGTCTCCCCTCTCCCATTCATGGGAGAGGGGCGGGGGAGAGGGCAGGCGCCGCCACGAAATGAGACATCACGATGGTTGCCACGCGCCGGGGCCCGCCCCCCCCCCCCCCCCCCCCCCCCCGCGCGGGGGGGCCCCCCCCCCCGGGGGGGGGCGGCCCCCCCCCCCCCCCCCCCCCCCCCCCCCCCCCCCCCCCCCCCGCGCCCCCCCCCCCCCACCCCACAGCAGC
>NZ_JBIVHB010000040.1:0-24714 GCF_044748965.1 Cupriavidus sp. NPDC089707 | reverse complement strand
GCATAAGTATGCGCAGCGCCCGGAACTGGCGGGCATCGAGATGTGGGAGTACCAGGACCAGGTCATCCTTGATTTCCTGGACCGGCAGAAGGCCAGTTCGCAGCGCAATCATTATCCCAGCCTGTACGAGTTTGACCTGTCGTCAGAATTGCCAGGCAACGCACTACCACGGCAGATCTCGGACAGCAAGCATCGTCTGATGGCCTGGCACCCGGTGATCCGCGGCAAAGCCGGGCAACTCAGGATTGGCCATCTGTCCGATGTCCATGTCAACGTGCGCCAAAACGCGCTGGCAAAGTCGCCGGCCCATCTGCTGGAACTGCCCGGCGGCGCTGCCGCGCCTGGTACGCCGGACTCCCCGCCCGCTTCCCGCCTGTGCAACAGTTTCGCAGCGCTGCATGCTCTTGTGAAGCGCTTTGCGACAGGGGACAAGCAAACGCCCAAAGCCGATGCGCTGGTCATCACCGGGGACCTGTTGGACTTCAACCGCAACCTGGACCCCGGCGTCGTATCATCGAACGACATCGGCGAACAATGGAAGGCTTTCACGTCCTGAACAAGATCCGCGATGGCAGGCTTTACAAGCGCGGCATGGACGACATGCTCGTCTATTCGCTGCTGCGCCACGCCTGTCGCGACCTGAACCTGCCGGTGTTCCTGACCACCGGCAACCATGAGGCCTATCAGGTGCCCTATGGGATCTCGCCGCGACAGAACGCCTGGGTAATGGCAATGGGCGCATTGGAAACCACCGGCTCACTCAAGGGCCCTCACGGCAAGCGTCAGATCGAGCCAGGGATTCTGGCTACGGCCGCCGGCACCGTAAGTGCCTACAACGACTTCGATCGCGCCAGCGAGTTCGCTGAGGCGAAGGCCAACGGCGGCATTGCCGCCGATCACAACCTGACCATCTACGAGGCCTGCCTGGCTTATGGGCCGACCTACCCCCAGGTCCTCACCACCAAGAACTTTGCTGCCGACCATTACGACTGGTTCTTTACACTGTTCACCCCTCTCTCCGACTGGCGCCATCTCTATGGCGGGCAGTGCATGCTTGGCCTGGATTGGGGCGCGGAGGAGGAATACATCAATCTGGCGGGTTACTGGCCGCTACAGGCCGATAAGCAAGGCGCCGGCATCCTGCCGCGCGCCAAACAGGCCATCAGTGAGGCGCAGCGTATCCTGCTGGACTGGACCACCCGCCTGGCCAAAAGCAAGTACCAGGCGCAGACGCTGCTCTTCTCGCACTTTACCTTCGTCAACTATGACGCCAAGGTGGCATTCTCCGCGCCCGACCGCCAGATCGTACCCGCTGATTTCCGCTCAGAGAAAACCATGCCGGGCGAGAACAGCGGCGGCTGGAACTTCAACAACATGGGCACCTGCGAGCGCAACGTTCGCTGGTTCTTCGACAACTGTGCCAACCAGTCCCGCAACGGCGGCGTAGACGTGCATTTCAGCGGGCATTCGCATCGTGCCGGGGTTTACGCCACGGCGCGCAGTGGTGGTGCCGTGAAGATCGAGAGCGCCTTCGATCCGGGCCTGCAGCCCGGGCATGCGGCCAATGTCACTGAGACCGGCAAGACCAAGTTCGTGGTCAGCTCCTGCGGCGGACCGATTGGCGTGCAGAACCTGAACGACGAGCTGGGCGGCTGGACGCTCTCTCCGCCTTCGGGCACGCTCTACGATCCATCGGCCAAAGCCCCCTTTCTCCAGGTGGCCTATACCAAAGGCGGCGCGCAACCGCGGCTGGCGGTGGCGCTGGATTATATGCACATCAGCAAGATCGAGCGGGTGCTGCATTGGGAGCCGGCCAAGGGGAATCGCTTCTTCATGGTCGTCGGCCCGAAGACGCAACGGCTGGCATGCATTGCAGCGGTTCGGTTGTGGGGTTTTGGCAAGACCCCGAAACAGCCTGGCGGGGCCACATGGATTCCCTTCGACACCGTGCTCAAGTTCCGACACCTCGCTCGGGGGGCCGCCTATGAAAATCCGGCAGCGGCGCCGCAAAGCGGTATCTATGAGATGGCATTGCCAGCGGACAGGCAGGCTGAAATCGCTACGTTACAGGATCCACTTCTAGCGAAAACCACCCGCTGGTTCTGTGAGGTCAAGCTCCAGGCACCCAAGGGGCTTCCGGCGGATCATTTCAAGCTCGATTCGTGGTTCTTCCCGGTCGACTTCACCACGCGGAAGACTGGTATCGGGCCTATCCCAATGTTGTGCCGGCGGGTGGGCGAGCAAGGGGAAGTGCCGGACTGGAAATGGCTGAATACGACATTCAGAGAACGATATCCCGACCCGAAAATTGCTACTCACGTAGACAAATGAGCAACCGCCGCCAGTTCCTCGCCATGCTTGGCATGGCCAGCCTCACTATTTCCGGATGCACCAGAATGACTGCCAAGAACATCGAGGCCATGCCTCACGAGTACGCCTTGCTGATGGATCCTGCCAAGCGCCACGCGGCATTGGGCGATCAGCGATTGAAGATCAGCGGCGCCGACTTCGGCCTGGGTGGTACCGATTTCTATGACAAGGCGTGGGAGAACGTCCACTTCTATGACTGCATCTTTTATGGCGTCATCCACCTGTCCCGGATCCGCAACTGCGTCTTCGAGCACTGCCAGTTTCCGGGCTCGAACTTCCAGGCTCGTGCCATGGAGGATGTGCTGTTCGCGCGCAGCGACACGCTGGGCGGCGCCTATCTGATGGCGGCTGGCGGCAAGAACGTGCGCTTTGTCGAATGCGATTTTGGCGCAAAGAACCCAGACGTGAATCAATACGGAGCCATCTATTTCAGTGGGGATGTCTCATACGAGCGCTGCACCGGCCAGTACATGGATGTCAGTGGCGACAGTGTCGTTATCTATCGCGATTGCAAGTTCGGTCCGATTGATATCCAAAGCGGTAACGGAACGGGCGGAAAGAACATCCGCGCCACAATCCTGATCGAAAACTGCACATTCAAGGGAGATACTGACATGGCGGCGTCCAACCTCACCAGCTTGACCATCCGCAACAGCAAGTTCGATGTTCTTGAGATGCGCCGGTCCGACGTGCAGGGCGACGTGCTGATCGAGGGCGTGCAGGCGGGCGCCATGATCGGCATGCTCGACAATGCGCGCTCCATTACCATCCGCAACAGCCGGTTCCGGGGTATCAGCATCAGCCCGGAAGGATACGAGACGCGCTATCGCTCGCTTGATTGTCTAGTTGAACTTGAGAATCGCAGGAACCTGAAATCCGTTTTCCTGGAGAACATCGAATGTGGGCGGGATGATTGGGGAGTGAACGACGTCGTGGACAACAAGCTGACAAACATCTCCCGAGGCTGTCAGATCATGGGAGGGTATGACTCCACGGTCATCCGCCATTGCATCATCCCCAATGCTTCTCTCATGCTTGAATCTACCAATGTATTGATCGAGCACTACGAAGGCGAGAAGGCCAGCTTTGTCACCAGCAAGATTGGTTCGTTGACCCTGCGCAACACCGCCATTGTCAAAGCCATCGACTTCACCGGCGTCCGGGTACAGAAGCTCGACGCCAGCGGACTGGTGCGCTACACCGGCCAGCAGATCGTGACCAAGGACAGCAATATCCATCTTTGAGGTGGTTGGCGTGGGACGGCGTTTGATCAGGCACTTCCCGTTATTACGCAGATGCTCACATCTTCGCAGCCCAAGGAGGGCATTCCAGGAGGCAGTCGCCGCTAATAGCCCAGTTCGGCGACGACTTTTACGATGCCGAACTGCCGCGTGCGCGACAGGCGGCCTACGATCTGCTGCAGGCGGTGGGCGCCGGCGGTATATCCGTTAATGTTGACACCATGGTGGATCATGACATTGGCTACGCATCAATCGCGATTATCCGGTGCTCACCCAGGAAGAACGCAAGGCGCGGGCACGCGAGATGCCGGTGTCGCTGCACGGCATGACAATCGGTTTTTGATCAACACCGGCAATCGATTAACCACCGAACGACCGCAGCGTGCGCGGCCGTCGATATGACGACGAGGAGGCCTGCCTAGTACACCCCCGGCACCATCCGCCAGGTCCGCTCACAGTACGCCGCATACTCATCCCCAAACTGATCAAGCAACAGCGCCTCTTCCGCACGGATCCGCGCAATCAGCACAGGCACCATCGCCAGCGTCAGCACCACCCCTACACCTGAGCGGAATCCGAGTACCCATCCCAGCGAACTGATCACGAACCCAAGGTAGCTCGGATGCCGGATCACGCCGTAGATGCCGGTCGTCACCAGCGTATGCCCGGGCTGGATTGCCACCAGCCCGCTGAACCGGCGCCCGAGCACGAACACCGGCCACAAGCGCAGCACGCCGCCGGCGGCAAACAAGGCCACGCCGATCCAGCGCACGGTATCGCCATCCAGTGTCCAGAATCCGATGCGGTCGGTAAAGGCCGGCAGGTAAGCCGCAAGCAGCCCCAGCACGCCGAATGCGCCCAGCACCCAGCGGTTGCCGCGGTCTTCGCGCATGCCGCTGCTGACGTTGCCGCCGGAGAACAGCGCGGCCACGGCCAGTGCAAACAGCACGATGGTAAGTGCCACGCGCGCTGGATGCGCAAAGAAGGCGCCGATGCCGCCCCAGCCTGCGATTGCGATGGCCAGGTAGGCAACGGTGCCGGCGAGGGTGGCGAATGCCAGGCCGGGAGTCGGGCGCATGGGGACCTCCGCTGCGACGATCGATGCACCTGTGTAGCGTAAGCCAGGCATGGCGGGGCTGTCGAGCGGGCGTGGTCGTGCTTAAATTGCGGGTTTCGCCCCGCCGCCGATGTGCCGACATTGTGGGGTCACCATGAAACGCCAACGCCATCCCGCCATGCCACTGATCGATATCCAGAACCTGCAGCAAGCCGTTCATGACTTCGGCAAGCTCCGTAACTGGGGCAAGTACCACAGCCCCAAGAACCTGGCGATGGCGCTGAGCGTGGAGGTGGCCGAGCTGGTTGAGATCTTCCAGTGGCAGACCGAGGATCAGTCGCGCCAGATCATGTCGACGCACGAGCGCGATCACGTGGAGCAGGAGCTGGCTGACATCACCATCTACCTGACGCAACTGGTGACGGCGCTGGGCGTGGACCTTGACGCCGCGGTCCGCGCCAAGATGGAGATGAATGCCCGGAAGTATCCGTTGCCGGAGTAAGCGGGCGGGCTGGATGAACTGACAGCGGAAGCTCAAGCCTGGGAGGCATTGCGCGACGGCGGCCTGGCCTCATGAGCCGGGTGCTCCTGTCGCCATGATGCATAAAAACAGCACGGCATTCAGCATCGACAGCCCCCAGACCGTCAGCGCCATGGCCGACGCGTCGCGTAAGCGCACGCGCAGGCAGTGCGCGCCCGGCAGCCATTCTCCCCGCGTCCTGCGGGACCAGCAGCAAATACCCGCGCCGCACATGCCCAGCCACGCTAGCGTGCCAAGCGATTCCCATCCGGTTCGCCGCGGTGCCTGCGCGCGAGTCGGCGATGTACGCAGCGGTATGGAAGCCGGGGGCGGACGATCGATCGCGACACGGGTGAGGCGGTCTTCATCAATTTCCGACTCGGCTACGGTGCCAGGCGGCGGCTGCGGCGCGATGACCGGTGGAGCGGGCTGCGGTTGGCTCGCCCGCGCTAGCTGGGGCGCCATCTTTGGTGCCGCTTGCGGCTCGTTCTTCGCAATGTTGTACACAGGCGCCTCGGGCCCGTTGGGTTGCGGCGCGATGGGGCGAGGCGCTGGCTTGCGGCTGCTGTGCGGGCGCCAGCTGGCGAAGACGCTGTCCAGGCATGCCACCGACGTGCAGGCATCCCGGCGCCGTCGCCATGCGATGACGTCGTCCTGGCCGATTACCCCAGCGCGCAGCAGTCGCCGCTGCTGTGCATGAATGCGTTCGTGATTGCGATAGAGCATCGCGTAGTCGCAAATCAGGGTGGCGGCGCTTGGTTGCCGGTTTTCCCTGCATGGACTTCCTGAGGCGAACAGATCGTCGCAGCGGGCGGCTGGCTGACGCAGCGCGTTCTTGCAGCGGATATCCGACGCCTGCGCACCAGCGGTGAGCAGAAGGTTGATCGAGATGCAGGCGGCCAGATGGGCCGGAAGCCTTTTCATCCTGTCGCCCCGGGGGCATGCCGAGGGAGGCGGCGCAAGCGGGGCGTCGATGGGCTCCTATTCTGGGCCTCTGTGGCGGATGTTCGGTGCGGTCGCACACGGTAGGGCAGCGATGTGTCCCAGGCACTGGCGCACCACGGACTGCATCTGACCACATCGGCGCCATATTGGCCGCGCCTCGCTGCAGGCCCAATGGGTATTCATGGCCAGCGTGGCCGGTTGACCGCAGTGCGCTGCTCGCTATGGCTTCCTGCGCGCGCTTGCTCATTTGATCAAAAGATCCCCGGCGCTTGATCATTTCATGAAGCCGACCGCTCCGGATGCGGCGGCGTACAGGCCGCGCCGAGCCGGTTTTGTCTCCCGGCGTTCGCATCCGGAAGCTCCACGCGTTCCCGGCTGCACCTGGTTCGCTGCCGTGCCGCCACTGGCATGCCTCATGCAGTTACCGGGCATGGCCGCCGGTAGCGGCCCGGCAACAGGGGAGACGGAAATGAGGCTCTGCAGCACAACAGGGATGGCGACGGCACGGTCTGCTTGCTACCTGCCGGCCGAAGCCTCACTGTCTCCGCCGTTGCCGTTCGTTGCTGACATCGAACCGCCGCTCGGCGCGCACCTTGTGACGCCGCGCCACGGTTACGCCCACCACGGTATCTACGTCGGCGATGGCAAGGTAGTCCACTACGCTGGCTATTGCCACCGTCAGCAGCGCGGCCCGGTGGAGGAACTGAGCCTGGATGCGTTCGCTGCCGGGCGCGGCATTACGGTGCTGGCCACGCCGATGGCGCGCTACGGTGTCGTCGAGTCCGTCAGGCGGGCGCGCTCGCGCCTGGGCGAAGACCGTTACCGGCTGCTGACCAACAACTGCGAGCACTTCTGCACGTGGTGCCTCTATGGCGAAAGCCGCAGCGAGCAGGTGCGGCACTGCATGATGCATCCGCACAGTGGCCTGCGGCTGGTGGCGAACCTGCTGGCCTGCTGGTGGAAGACGTCGGCCAGGCCGGCGTGGGACGGTGTCCCGGCCTGAGTGCAAGGCTACGGCTGGGATTACGCCAGGATCCAGAACAGTACGATGCTGTTCACGGCGATCAGTCCCGCCGAAACCAGCACGATCCGCGTCGCCGCCCGCGCCCGTTCGCGCCGGCGCGCGGCATCCGGCAGCCATTCAACCCGCCTCCTCCGGCACCACCGGACTACGCACACGCCGCACAGGCTCAACCATGCCAGCGCGCCAAGTGGTTCCCATCTGCCTGGCAAGGATCCCTCAATGGGGTAGATGGGGGTCCATCGGGTGGCGGGGCCGGGGGGCGGCTGATTGGTCGCTACCGGGGAGTTGGGGCGCTCTGGGGCTTCTTTTTCGGCCACGGCCCGGTGCGGAGGCTGCGGCGTGGGCGGGGGGGGCGAATCCGGGAGCGGCCGGTCGATCGTGGCCGGAGCGATGGGGCGCTCCATAATTTTCCTGTCGGCCACAAGCTCAGGCGAACGCTGCGGCGGAGGTGGCGGGGCGGAATCCCGGAGCGGCTGGCTCTTCGCGACGGCGGAGACGGGTTGTCCCCGGCTTTCCACAGGCACCACGGCCTCAGGCGACGGCTGCGGCGTGGCTGGAGGAGCGGCCCGCGTCGTGGCCGGCTGCGTGTTGTCCCGCTGCTTTTTCTCCTGCGGCTTCTCCTGCGGCACCGTTTTCACGACAGGCGGAGGCCGTACCTCAGCCGTCTGCCTTGCAGCATCCGGCTTGCTCTTCCTGGCATCGCGCGCGGCCTTGCCGGGCACCGCCGGGGGCGACTCGGCCGCGGTGGGAATCGGCTTCTGGCTCTGGTACTCGCGCCAGTTGGCGATGACCCTGTCCAGGCACGGCACCGACGTGCAGGAATCCCGGAGCCTTCGCCATGCGGCGATATCGTCCGGCCCAATCTCCCCGGTGCGCAAGAGCCGCAACTGCTCGGCGTAGACGCCTTCATACTTGCCGCGGAGCATGGTGTAGTCGCAGATCAGGGCGGCGCCACTCGGCGGCTTGTCCGCATGCCTGCACGTGTTCCCTGCGGCCGACTGGTCGTCGCAGCGGGTGGCCTGCGGACCCAGCGCATGATTGCAGGCGATATCCGAAGCCTGCGCACCGCTTGTGAGCAGAAGGCTGAACGCGATGCAGGCGGCCAGTCGGCCAGGGAGCCTTGCCATGCAATTACCCCGCGGTAGCGGGATGCGGTGCGCGATGGCGCCGAAGGGTTCCTATTCTCGGCCTGTGCAACGGATGATCCGTGCGTTAGCGCACGGAACACAAGCATTCCTGATGGTGGAGCGCGGCGAGACCTCGGCGTCAGCCATGACAGCCTGTCTCCTCTGCCTTTGAGCCGGCAGGCGCTCGCGCGGTAATCATCCAGCAGGCAGCGGTGAGGTGCACGGTCTGGCCATGCACATAAGGCCTGAAGGCGTTGCCGACGACTTCGACAACCCGGGCACGCGTGCCTGCGTCTGCGTCCCGCAGCGCCAGGCCAACGGGGCCCAGGCTCGTGAAATAGTCTTCCAGCGCGTGCGCCGGCAGCGCGCATGGCACGTCGATCGGTGTGATATCGATGGCGGTCCAGCCACTGTCCTCGAGCATTGTCCGCACAAACTGACGATCGCCGAACGCAAACTGACCAGGCGCGCCCGGCTGGCGCGGCGGCAGGTTCGGCAACAGCGGCGCCGCGGCGCGCTCGGCGGTGGTCATGAACGGGTTTTCCGCGGCGCTGCGCCAGGCGATGCAACGCAATGCGGCGCCCGCCTTTGCAGCACGCCGCAGGTTGGCAAATGCGGCGACGGGGTCGGTGAAGAACATCACGCCAAGGCGCGACACGATGGTGTCGAAGCTGCCCGGTGCGAAGCTATGGGTTTGCGCATCCGCCTGGACGAAGGCGGCCGGCACGCCTTGGCGTTGCGCGCGCGACCGCGCCGCATCCACCAGCGGGCCGGAGATGTCGATGCCCACGCAATGCCCGCCGGCACCGATCCGCCGGGCCAGCGCCAGCGTCGTCGCGCCCGCTCCGCATCCGACGTCGAGCACGCGCTGCGCCGTGCCGGCATCGACCGCGCCGACGAGCAGCGCTTCCAGCCGCTGGAGCATCTGGTCGAGCAGCGCCTGCTGCGCGACCCAGGCCTGGCCGGACGGGCCGTTCCACAGCGCGGCCTGCTCGCCGCCACTGCTCGTTGCTTGCTTGTCACCCATGGTTGAGTCCTCCTGCGCGCCATCACGGCGTCGAAGCTACACTGTGCCAGTTCAAGCCAACTTGAGGTCAAGCGGTGAAAAGCCTGGATATCGCCGAAGTGGCGCAGCAGGCGGGCGTGCCTGTGTCGACGCTGCGTTTCTATGAGGAAAAGGGCCTGATCGTCCCGATCGGCCGGCGCGGCATGCGCCGCGTGTACGACGCCGGCGTGCTCGAACGGCTGGCGCTGATCGCGCTGGGGCGTGCGGCGGGTTTCTCGCTGGATGACATCGCCCGGATGTTCGCGCCGGAGGGCGGGCCGAAGATCGACCGGAGGTTGCTCGCCGCCAAGGCGGATGAACTGGACCGGACCATCCGCAAGCTGACGGCGATGCGAGATGGCTTGCAGCACGCGGCCGTGTGCCCGGCGCCGAGCCATATGGAATGCCCGACGTTCCGGCGGATTCTGGACGCGGCGGCATCCGGGGCGATTGGGGGCAGGAAAAGGGCAAGGGTTGCCTCGAAGTGAGGGGCGTCGCTTGGGAAGCGTGGCGCTACCTAGGAACGATTGCCAGGAAAGTGGACCCTACTCTGTCATTCCCGCGGAGGGGCAGTGTCCAACCAGTGTCCCGCGGAGCACTCCGTAGCCGGGCGGCGAGAGCCGCACCTCCCGTCTTTTCCATGCTGCGGGTTTTGAGTACCGGCTCCGATAGCTTTCTCAGGCATCCCACGCTTGATCCAGTCCTAGTACTCCAGCAGGCTGTGGCTGTCGATAGCCCAAACCACTACGCCCGCATTTAACGCTGCTATGACTAGGTCTTGATTAATGCGCCGGCCGGCGGCATCGGTGCGGCAGTCCACGGAGGCCGGGCAGCAGATCGCTCCCCGCCCCTACGCCGCCAAACGGCAGAGGGAAAAACCCGCGGTGCTCAATCCCGCGCGACGCTCCCCACAGCTACGCGAACCCACTCGAACCCGATACGCTCCTGCTCCAGCCTCAGGTTCTTGCGGATGCGGTTATCCCGCAGGTCGTCATAAAGCGCCTGCTCCGCGGCATTCAGCCCTGGCAGATCCCGCAACATCTGGCTGTCCTCCACGCCCCATTGCGCCTCGAACGCCATCAACGTCTTGCGGTCCATCAGCAGCGATTCGGCGTGCCCGAACACGGCGCGCAACTGGCTGAGCATGGCAAAGCCGTGGGTGTCGATGTCGCCCCAGTAGTAAAGCCTGCAATCCGATAGCCAGCGCGCGCCGGCGAGGAGGCTGAAGCCATAGCCCGCGCCAAAGATCACCAGGCTGTCGGTCACCTCAGGGAAGGCCAGAAAGTTGGTCTCGTTCTCCGTGATGAACACGCACGAGACGCCGGGCGCCAGCGCCGCAAAGCTGTCTGCGTCCAGCGTGACATCATGCGTCGGCGCGTTGCCAGGCAGCGTGCGGTTGTTGCGGTCGAGGATGCGGAATCGAATGCGCAGTGGCTTGTCGAGAAAGCCATAGCGCGCGGAGAACTGGTGGATGCCGGAGTACTCCGAAGCGATGGCGCCAGGCGGCAGCGACAGGTCCAGCAGCTCGGCCAGCACGCCGCGATGCGCCTCGATGAATTTGGTATGCACGCCCGGCAGATCGACCTGGCGCAGATATACGCCAGGCCTCGGGCGCTGCCGCAGCCAGCCGACGATGGCAAGCAGCCTGCCCCAGGCGTCGTGGAGTTCCAGCGCGCGCAGGGGCCGCTGCATCAGCCAGGGTAGCAGCAGCGGCTGCGTCGCGCGCGTGGCCGCGGCGATGGCGCTAAAGCGCTCGACCTCGCGGCGCTTGCCCAGGAGCGCGACGGCATCGTCCAGCGTATCGATCCATGCCGCGCACGGCATGGCATTGGCGCCAAACGTCCGATGGCGGAATTCGCGCATCTCCAGCCTGCAATACGGCAGTTGCCGCAACTCGCCAATCCAGGCGCGCGCCGCCTCGAAGCGCTCCGTCAGTTCGCCAGAGGACGGTGCGCGCAACGTCAGCCGCCTTGGAAACAGCCCCTCCTGCGGTTCCGAGCCGAGCAGCGCGCGCAGGATGTCGCCCTTGTCCCAGAGCCGCTGCACCTGGGCGCGCAGGTCGGCGGGGCGGCTCCAGTTCATGCGGTCATCCTGGCCTTCTCGGCGCGGTACTCGTCGATCGTCAGGTTGCGCACCTTGGAGGCGCGCCCTTCGTCGTTCTGCACGAAGGCGACGCTGGAGACGTAGGGCTCGATGATGTGGATCTTCTGCAGCGGCGTCACGATCAGCAGTTGCAGGTTGAGCTTGGCGAACAGCCGCAGGCCGTATTGTGCCGACTCGTCCGAGCCGCGCCCGAAGGCTTCGTCGATGACGACAAAGCGGAACGAGCGCGAGCGCACCGCGCCCCATTCCAGCCCGAACTGGTAGGCCAGGCTGGCGGCCAGGATGGTGTAGGCGAGCTTTTCTTTCTGGCCGCCTGACTTGCCGCCGGAGTCGGAGTAGTGCTCATGCTCGGCATTGTCTTCACGCCAGCGTTCGCTCGCGCCGAAGACGAACCAGTTGCGCACGTCGGTCACCTTGGCGGTCCAGCGCCGGTCCTGGTCGGTCAGGCCGGTGCGGCCGCGAAAGCGTTCGATGATGCGCTTGACCTGCAGGAACTTGGCTTCGGAGTACTGGCTGTCCTCGGAGCCGGTCAGCACGCCTTCGGTGCAGGCGCGCAACTCGGACTGGAAGTCGCGGATTTCCGCATCGGGGGTAACCTGCGCCTCCAGCCGGATGTAGCGCCCGGTGTTGTAGTCGATTTGCGTCAGCGATTCGTTGATGCGCTCCACGCGTTCGCGGATGGTCTGCTGTTCCTTGCCGAGCTGCGCGTTGAAGTTGGCGATCTCGTTGATGGTGTTGACGTTCAGCAGTTCCTTGAAGCGGGACTCGAAACGGGGCAGGTCGTCGGCGCGCAGCTTGTCGAGCATGCCGCGGTATTCAAAGCCGGCCGAGACGCTGGCATCGACCTCGCTGGTTTCCAGCTTGAATGCATCCTTGTAGGCGGACATCGCTTTCACGATGTTCTCGCTGAGGCGCGCTATCCGCTTGGCTTCGGCGTCGAGGCGTTCCTGGAGCGCGGTGCGCATATCGCGCTCGCGGCCGTCGCACGCTTCCACGGTCAGCGTGTGCTCGCCCAGTATCTCCGCGCGCAGCGCATCGATGGTCCCGCCCGGCACGGCTTGCGCCAGGTCGGCGCAGGCGTCCAGCGTTGCCTGGGTTTCGTCGCGCAATGCCAGCGCGTCGCTCTTGCGGCCCTCCGCCTTGGAGCGCTTGTCGCGGTGCTCGTCCAGCTGCTTTTCAGTGTCTTGCAGCGCGGCCTGGACCTCGGCCAGCCGGTCCGTCAGTTGCCTCAGCACATCGGAGGCGGATTCCAGCTGACGCTTCTCCTCGGCCAGCCGCGCGGCTTCGCGTGCCGGGGCCTGCCAGTCAAGCTCTTCGAAGTCGGCAAAGATGTCGAGCTGGGACAGGGCGGTAAGCTGGTCCCTGAGGGCGTCGCGCTCCTTCATCAGCGCGGACATCAGCGCAGCCAGCTTTGCCAGGCGGGTTTCCAGCGCGCGCGCATCCGCTTCCAGCGCTGCAATCTTGGCGGCATTGCTCCAGCCCAGCACGTAGCGGCTGCGATCGTCCAGGCGGTGCCGGTCGTCCTTCTCATGGCGCTCGCCAGGCATCTTGACCTGTCCCGCGCGCGTGACGGCGCGGGTTTCGCGGCGGAATTGCTCGTGCGTGGCGCAGCAGGCAACGTCGAAGCGCGCGGCGACTTCCCGTTCCAGCCATCCGTAGAACGGCGAGTCAGGCTTGATGGCGAGCTTGCGCGCGAGCGAGTCGCGGTGCAGCGCCGCGATGTCCGTCCTGGCGCCTTCGCGCACGCGGAAATAGACCAGGCGGCCTTTCAGGTGCGTACGGTCCACCCATGCCGATACCTCCGGATAGCGCGCATCGGGCACCAGCAGCGACAAGCCGAAGTTGTGCAGCAGGCGTTCGGCCGCGCCTTCCCAGTCGCGTTCATCGTCACGTACCTGCAGCAGTTCGCCGGCGAAGGGCATGTCGTCTTCGGACAGCGACAGCGCCTCGCACATGGCGCTGCGCATCGCGATCTGCGCCGCCGGGATATTGCTGCGGCGCGCTTTCAGGCTGCGGATTTCATCGCTCAGCGCGTCATGATCGAGTTTGTCCTGGTGGAACGCGACGTTGTGTTCGGTCAGATCGTTTTCCAACGCGGCCTGGCGGGACTTTGCTGCGTCGGCCAGCGCGGCAAAGCTCGCCTTCATGGCCAGGAAGGCCGGCTCGTCTTCCGCCGGCGTCTCGCCCACCGCGCGGACCAGCTCGCCATAGCGCTCCGCCCTGTGCCGGCGCCTGGCGCTTTCGTCGGCCTGCACGCGGATGTCTTCGGCGAGCCGGCCGAAGCGGTCGCCGCCGTTCTCGGCGATATTGCGGCGCAGTTCGGCCTCGTTGTTGCGCTGGGTGTCGCGGCGCTCCTGCAGGCGGCGCACGTGGCTGTCTTCGCGCTCCCATTCCTCGGTCTGGCCGGCAATGCGCTTGTCGAGCAGCGCCAGCTTGAGCTTTGCAAAATAGGGGCGCAGCGCCTCGCGGCAGGCACGCAGCTGCTCGGAGGCTGCGGCCACTTCGGCATGGCGCTCGCAATCGGCCACCAGCGGTGTCAGCATCGCCTCCTGCCGCTTGGCCTTGAGGACCGCCTCATGCGCGCGATCCAGGTCGTCGAAGTGCCCCAGCAAGGCCTCGATGCGTGGCGCGACGTCGAACGGCTCCAGCATGTGGCTGCGCACGAAATCAGTCAGGTTGCCGACGGACTTCATCGACACGGTCTGGTGGAACAGCTCCAGCGCCTGATCGTTCTCGATGCCGAAGCGCCGGCGGAACCAGGCACCATAGGGATTGAATGCGTCAAACAGCTCGGCCTTCAGCCCGCGCAGCTTCTTGCGCAGCGCGGCGATATCCGTACCGAAGTGGGCAAAGTCGCTGGCAATGGACAGTTCCTGTTCCGCGCCGACATAGAAGCGTGCCGGCTGGCCATGGGCGTCCTTCATCCAGAACACTTGCGCCAGCGTCACGGTCTGGTCGTATCCGGCGTTGTGGAAGACGCCAAGGATGACGGAGTAGCTGTTCTGGTCGCGCAGCGCCACGGGGCGTGCGGTACCGGTGACTTCGTTGCGCTCGGACTTGTAGTGCCCGAGCACATAGCTGCGCAGGGTGCGCTCGCGGCTTTCGGCACCGGCGGCCTTGTTGTAGGCGATGCGCTGGGCCGGCACCAGCAGCGTGGTCACGGCGTCGACCAGCGTTGACTTGCCTGAACCAATGTCGCCGGTCAGCAGGCCATTCCTGCCTTCCGGGCGGATGATCCAGACGCGCTTGTCGAAAGTGCCCCAGTTGAAGACCTCCAGCCGCGACAGGCGGAAGCCGGACAGCGTGTCGTCGTCGGTGAAGTCCAGGCTCAGGTTTTGCGGCTCATGCATCGGACGGCCCTCCATTGGGCGCGCCTGCCTGGCCGCTCAGCTGGATCTGGTAGGCAGCCAGGCGGGCATCGAATTCAGACAGCCATTGCGCATCGATAAAGGCCTTCAGGATGCGGCGTACTTCAAAGCCGGCCTGGTTGCCCGCGCGCGCGCCGGAGTCCGTCTTCAGCCGGCGCAGGAAGCCCAGCTCAACGATCTTGTTCACATGCAGTTCGATCTGGTCGATCAGCTTGGCCTCGTTGGTGCCGGCCGGCAGGAAAACGCGCAGCAGTTCGGTGATTTCATCAAGCGTCAGGACCAGCCGCGTGTCGCCGCCGGTGGCGTCGAACTCAGCGAGCTTCTTGCGCAACAGGGCCAGCGTCAGGCTCACCGGGAACGACAGCTGTCTGCGCGCGATCAGCCGTGGCGGGCGCCCTGCGCTGTCGTCGTCGCTATCCGGCTGCGAGCGCAGGAAGGCGTAGCCCTCGGCCTCATCGAGCACCAGTTCCAGCCCGAGCACTGCAACGTAGTCGCGCACCGTCGGCTGCAGGTTGAGCAGCGCATGCCACGCCGCGGCATCGGCGTCGCGGTAAAGGACGCCCTTCAGCAGCGGCACCACCAGCCCCGACAGGGCAAGGTCAGGCGTCGCTGAAGACGAGCCGGCTACGGCAACTTCATTCTGGTCTTGTGTCATGTTCAACGGACAAAAATAACTCTGGGCAGGCTGGCCTGCCTGACCACGGTGCCCGCCTCCGGGCTCTGCACCGTCCAGCTGACGGTGTCGGTCGCGTCTTCATCCACTACGGTGCGGAAGGTGTCGCCCGAGAGTTGCAGGTAGGCAACCAGTTCGGCCAGGCCATGCTGGAGCGGGCGCATGTCGCACAGCGCCTGCAGCGTGACCTGGGCGCGGCTTTGCAGCGCGTGGCGTACGTGTCCGGCCAGTTCTGCCTTGTCGATCACGACTTGCGAGAACAAGGCTTCGGCATCGACCTCGGCATCGCCGGCTTCGATGTCGCGCTCGGCAATGCGCGGCTTCAGGGCCGGCACGAACAACGGCCGCTCCATCGGCAGTTCGATATCGGCTGCGGTATCGTCCACAGCCATCACAAAGCCAGGCGGCGGCGCGTCGCGCACGGCCAGCGCGCGGGCCTCGATGCCGCGCAGGATATCCATGATGCGGCGGTTCTCCAGCCAGGCCTTGTCGTCGAGGAAGCGCCGCAGTTGTTGCGAGAGCTGGGCCACCGTGCGCTGGGTATGCTCGCCGGCCTCCAGCCAGTCGTAATGCACGCGGCGCAGGCGCGTGTCGGGCTTGAGTTCCGATACCGGCGGCAGTGCCAGCACATGCTCGAGCAGGGACGAAAGCTCTTCCTGGCGGCGGCTGCTCATCAGGAAATCCCAAAAGGCGCGGAAACTGCGGCCCTGGTCGGAATCGGCGATGGCATCGCGCTCGCCCATGATCTCTTCGAGCAGTGCGCCCCTTGAGCCTTCCCACAGCGCAATGCGCTCGCGCACGCGGCGGTCCAGCGCGCGGAAATTGTCTTCCACTTCGCGGAAGTCGGTCAGCAGTTCGCGCGCCAGCGAGACGAACTGCTGGAAGCGGTCCTTCAGCGCGGTGTCGTCCAGCAGTGACAGGTCGCCGCCTGCCACGCGCGCGATTTCCGCATCGAGCTCGTCGCGTCGCCGGTGCAGTTCCGCCATGCGCGCCTGCGGGTCGGTCTGCGTGCCTTCTTGCATCTGCTTGAGGAGGTCGAACAGCGTCAGCAGGCGCGACTCCGTGCCGACGAAGCTGCGTTCGGCCAGCGTGCCGAGCCACGCGATCGCCTTTTCGGTGGCCGGCGTCAGGTCGAACTGCGGCTCGTCCGAGCCCTGCCGGTAGAACTTGCGCAGCCAACCCTTCTCGTTGGCGGCCCAGTCGTTCAGGTAATCGAGTGCGGCTTTGGGAAAGGCATCCTGGCCAAGTCGTTCGCGCAGGGCAAATAACTCGTCCTCGAGCGCTTCGGCGAGGTCGGATTGCCCGATCGAACGACGATTGGGTTCGACGAATGCACGATGGAGGAACGCCGCGACCAGGCTGGCGTGGTCGGAGCGCAGCAGGCGCCAGGCGGGATGGCTCTGGCGCAGGCGCTCAAGGGTGTCGAAATCGAGGCTCACAGGGACAAGCCCGGCGCTTCGGCAGTGCGCGGGCAGGTTGGCAGGGTGAGCCCGGATTTTACGCCAGCGGATTTTACGCCACCGATACCCGGCGCGATGTGATGCGTGGATCGTGTGAGGTGGCTTTCGTGTTCTCCTACCCCAGCCTGAACTGCCCCACCGCACCCGCCAGGCTGCCCGCCTGGGTCTGCAATGCCGCCGCGGCAGCCGTCGACTGTTCCACCAGCGCCGCGTTCTGCTGGACCATCTCATCGAGCTGGCTGACCGCTTTATTCACCTCTTGAATGCCGCGCGTCTGTTCCATCGCAGCGTGAGTGATCTCGTTAATAATCCCGGTCACCTTCGACACGTTGCTGACGATCTCGTCCATGGTCTCGCCGGCGCGCCGGACCTGGCCCGAGCCAGAGGTGACACTGCCCACCGTGGACTCGATCAGCGTCTTGATCTCCTTGGCGGCCTGCGCACTGCGCTGGGCCAGCGCGCGCACTTCGCCGGCCACCACGGCAAAGCCCCGGCCCTGGTCGCCCGCACGCGCCGCTTCCACCGCGGCGTTCAGCGCCAGGATATTGGTCTGGAAGGCGATGCCTTCGATCACGCCGATGATGTCGGAGACCTTGACCGAGGCGTGCTCGATCCGGCCCATGGTAGCGATCACTTCGCCGATCACCACGCCACCGTCGGCGGCCACGCGCGACGCAGCGCTGACCGATTCGTTGGCGTGCTGCGCCGAGTTGGCCGACTGGCTGACGGTGGCGGTGATCTCTTCCATCGACGCCGCGGTCTGCTCCAGGCTGGCGGCGGCAGATTCGGTGCGGCGCGACAGGTCGATGTTGCCGGCGGCGATTTCATCGGACGCGGCGCGCACGGATTCGCTGGCGTCGCGGATCTGGCGCATGGTGGTGCAGAGCTTGTCGGCAAAGGTGTTGAAGGCGCGCGCGATCTGCGCGACTTCGTCGTTGCCGTGCGCGGGCAGGCGCTGGGTCAGGTCGCCGTCGCCGGAGCCGATGGCGTCCATGGCGTCGCGCACGGTCCCGAGGCCGCGCAGCGACAGGGTCGCCACGCCCCACACCACGATGGCGGCAACGCCCGCGATCAGCACCAGCGCGATCACCGAGGCGATCAGCACCGAGCGCATGCCGGCGGTGGCCTCGGCCTGGTCGAGCGCAACGATGACCATCCAGTCGGTGCCGGGGATGGCGCGCGCGCCGAGCAGCTTGGCGCTGCCGCCGACGTCGACCTGCAGCGGCGTTTTCGCGCCGGCGAGTGAACCGAGCTTGTCCGCGGTCAGCGCGGGAATGAGGTCGGTCACGGGCTTGAGCGTGAGCTTGTCGTCGGTATGCGCGACGATTTCGCCGGACTTGGCGACCAGCATGCCGAAGCTTGCCGGCGTGGGATGGATCGCCTTGACGTTGGCGACCACGGTGTCCATGGCGACGTCGCCCGAGACCACGGCCTTGACGCCGCCGTCGCGGACCACTGGCACGGCGAAGGCCACCACCAGCTTGCCGGTGCCGGCATCGACATAAGGCGGCGTGACCACCGGCTTGCCAGCCGCTGCGGCCTGCTTGTACCACGGCCTGCCGGTGGGGTCGTAGCCGGGCGGGATGCCTTCGGGCTTGGAAAACTTCGCGGTCTTGTCGGCATAGCCCACGTAGACGTTGGTAAAGCGGCCGGCATCGGCAATCTGCCTGAGCGCAGCGTCGGGTTCGGGCTGCAGCACGGCGTCCTGCAGCGAATGGATCATCTGGCTGTGCGACGCGACCCAGTCGACGATGGCGCTGGTGTGGCCGCTCTGCACGGCGGCCAGGCTGCTGTCGATGGCGTCTTCGTTATAGCGGCTGGCGACGAACTGGTTCAGTGCCGTATTGATGGCGAGCGCGGCCACGACAATGGCCACGCACAGGGCCATGATCCGGGCGCGGAGGGTAGTGAACATCTGGGGGAGTTCCTTCGTAGGGAATCGTTGGGGGCGTTTGTTTGTGGGATTTCCACCCCGCTGTATACGGAGCGCCCGCCGCCGACTTGAGGCGGCAATGCGAGATGTTTCGAATTTCGAAGGAGTTGACGACGCAACCCGCCAACTTGGCGCGTGATCAGGGCGTCATGCGGCGAATAAGGAGACCTTCTTTACAACGCTTTACAAAGGCTTACACCGGTTATGCGTTTCGCAACATATTCTCCGGTCAACCCCACAACAACAAGCGGAGAGACGCTGTGCCGAACCTTTCTCATACATCCACGCCGCTGCGCATCCTGGCGCTGAGCGGCGCCCTCGCGCTGGCCGCCTGCGGCGGCGGCGGTGGCGATGATGGTGGCGGCCAGGGGACGCTGAAGGTCTCGATGACCGATGCGCCCGCCTGCGGCTACGACAATGTTTTTGTGACCGTCAACAAGGTGCGCGTGCACAGCAACGCCAACGCCGATCCCGGCGCCGGCGGCTGGGTCGATATCGACGTGTTGCCCGCGCGCAAGATCGACCTGCTGTCGCTGACCAATGGCGTGCTGACCACGCTTGGCCAGACCGTGCTGCCGGCCGGCAACTACCAGCAGGTACGGCTGGTGCTCGACGCGAACCGCGGGAGCGGCTCCGGTGCGCTGGCCAACTCGGTGGTGCCTACGGGCGGCACCGAGCAGTCGCTGGATACGCCGAGCGCGGTGCAGTCCGGCATCAAGATCAACCGTCCGTTCACGGTCGCCTCCGGTACGCTGACCGACCTGGTGCTGGACTTCGATGCCTGCAAGTCGGTGGTGACGCGCGGCAACGGCACCTATGGCCTGAAGCCGGTGGTAACGGCGATCCCGATGGTGGTCAGCGGCGCGGTCACCGGCGTGGTGGCCTCGGCGCCGGGCGCGCGCGTCCATGCCGAGCGCAACGGCGTGGTGGTGAAGGCCACGGTGGCCGATGCCAACGGCAACTTCACGCTGTCGCCGATCGAGCAGAGCAGCACCGCCGGCGCGGTCGACGTGGTGGTGGTGCCGGGCGCCGCCAATGGCCGCGGCACGGGCATCGTGCGCAGCGTGCCGGTGGTGGCGGGCGGCAGCACGGCGATCTCGAATTCGGCCTCGCCGATGTCGCTGCCGACTTCCACGTATCGCCGCGTGTCTGGCACGGTTACGCCGGCTTCGGCCGAAGCGACGCTGCGCGCGCTGCAACTGGTCAACGGCGGCACCTTCGAGATCGCGGCGACCGCCGCGGTCACGGATACCGGTGCCTACAGCCTGTTCGCGACCGAGCCGGCGCTGCCGGTGGCCGCGCCGGTGATCGGCACCTACCAGGCCGCGCTGCCGATTCCGCTGCAACCGGACGGCGCCGCGGGCGGCAAGTACAGCGTGCAGGCCACCAGCACCAGCGGTACGGTGGTGACGCAGCAGGTCGATGTGAATACCGCGGACGTGATCCAGAACCTTTCGTTCTAAGCGGACCGGGTTAACAGCGGTTAACGGGGGACCAGCCGGAAACGGGCGCAAGCCTGTTTCCGGCTTCTTCGTTTCTGGCGCCCTGACCGGTTCGGCATGGCGCCCCGCTGGCCGCGGTTTCCCGTTAGACTTGGATTCTCGCGTCCAGGGAGATCGCGCCATGGCAGCACGCACCGCGGCCAAGTCCGCACCTACGCCAGCCGCTGAGCCGACAGCGGCGCGGCGCAAGTCCGGCGGCCTGTTCCGGGTCGGCATCGGCGGCTGGAATTTCGCACCATGGCGTGACAACTTCTATCCAGCCAGGCTGCCGCAATCGCGCGAGCTGGCCTACGCCAGCCGGCACCTCAGCGCGATCGAAATCAACAGCACCTACCACGGCACGCAAAAGCGATCGTCATTCATCAAATGGCGCGATGAAACGCCGGATGATTTCGTGTTCGCGGTGAAGGCGTCGCGCTTTGCCACCAACCGGCGCGTGCTGGCGGAATCGGCGGAATCGATCGAACGCTTTATCGACAGCGGCATTGCCGAGCTGGGCCCCAAGCTGGGTCCGCTGGTATGGCAGTTCGCGCCGACCAAGCAATTCGATGCGGAGGACTTCGAGGGTTTCCTGCAATTGCTGCCGGCCTCCGTGGAGGGCGTGAAGCTGCGTCACGTGCTCGAGGTGCGGCACGACAGCTTCATGTCGCCGGACTACCTGAAGCTCGCGCGCAAGTACAAGGCCGCCACGGTGTTCACCGATTCGCCGAAATTCCCGTCGATGGCGGACCTGACCGCGGATTTTGTCTACGCGCGCCTGATGGAAAGCAGCGAGACGCTGAAGACCGGCTATGGTCCCAAGGCGCTCGACGAATGGGCCGAACGCGCGCAGTCGTGGGCGCAGGGCGCGCAGCCGGCCGACCTGCCGGTGCTTGAAGACCGCAAGCCCGCTGCACGCAAGCGCGAGGTCTTTGTCTTCTTCATCAACGGCGCCAAGGAACGCGCGCCGGCCGCCGCGCAGGCGTTGCTGGAACGGCTGGGCTGGACGCCGCCCGCCGAGGCGGATGCCTGACGCCGGATCGCTATAATCCCGCTTGACGTCCTCCCCTGCCTAAAGGCAGGAGATTCCCACCGCTGGCGATGCACGTCCGCATCGGAGAATGTTCAGCGCAGCATTGGTATCACGGTCATGCACGACACCACAGCGACTACAGGTCCACTCTCTTATTCGCAGTCCCGCGATACCTTTCGGCCGCGTCGTGCTGTCTTTCGAACCGCACGCCGAACAGGACTGGGTAGAACCGCTTTCGTTCACTTCCTCAAACGTGGCCCCGTGCGCAATCGCTTTATAGCGGAGCTTGTCCCGGAAGGACGACCAGGACGCGTCGTAGACGCTTTTCGCCATCCTGGTCTTGGCGAGTTTCACAGCCGACACGTTGCCGACTGCGATGTAGTCGAAGCGCCGGACGAGATCGAGCGCGAGCTTGTGCTGGAAGTCGGCGCGGGCATTCGCCACCTTGGCATGCAGCTTGGCGATATGCCGCTTGTGCTTGCGCGCACGCTGCGCCTTGGCCAGTCTTTTGGCGGCATGCCGGCCAAACCGGTCATTGGGAAGCTTCTCGCCGGTCGAGAGCGTCGCGAAGTCCTTCAAGCCAAGGTCGATGCCGACGCCAGTTTGGATCGGGCGTGCCAGCACATCAGCAACCTCGATCACGATGTTGAGAAACCAGTTCCCGCGCGAATCCTGGGCAAAGTTAGTGCCATCCTTGATCTTGCCTGCAGGCAACGGGCGGCTGTTGAACACGCGGAAGGTATGCCCGGCAAAGCGAAACGCCTCGCCCGCCCGTTTCAGATCACGGCCCTTCAGGGGCACCCATCCAAGGCACTTCCTGCCGCGGTATCGCAGGTAAGGACGGCGATGCTGGCTGCGCGATTTCGCGTACTGCTCGCACGTCGCGTTGACCGTGCCGGAATGGATACCGAGTTCCTTGCTGCTGCCAGTGGTCAGCACGTTCAGATCGAACCCGCTCGGCCACCTCTTGCCCCACTTGAGCGCGTGCTTCTGCGTGTCATTGCAGAAGTTCCAGACGTAGTTCACCGCTCGGGCCTGGTTGTTGAGCAGGCCGTTGAGCGACTTCACCCGGTAGCGGTAGACACGAATCATGCCGCTCATTCTAACGTTGGAATGCCGCCTGCCGGCGGCACTCCTTTCACTCCCCGCCATGAATGGCGGGGTTTCTCGTAGCAAAGTCTGATGAACTCGACCCCCGACCAGCCGCAAGCCGGCCCCGCTTTTTCCACCCTCCCGCTGTCGCCCGCCATGCTCGCCACGCTGGCGCAGCTCGGCTATGACGAGATGACGCCGATCCAGGCGGCCAGCCTGCCGATCACGCTGGCCGGCCAGGACCTGGTCGCGCAGGCCAAGACCGGCAGCGGCAAAACCGCGGCGTTCGCGCTCGCGCTGTTGAACCGGCTCGATCCGCGCCGCTTCGACGTGCAGGCGATGGTGCTGTGCCCCACGCGCGAACTGGCCGACCAGGTCACTCAGGAAATCCGCCGCCTCGCGCGCGCTGAAGAGAACGTCAAAGTGCTGGCGCTGTGCGGCGGCTCGCCGATGCGCCCCCAGGTGGATAGTCTTATTCATGGCGCGCATATCGTAGTGGGCACGCCGGGCCGCATTCTTGATCATATCGATCGCGGCAGCCTGGACCTGGCGGCGATCGGCACGCTGGTGCTGGATGAAGCCGACCGCATGCTCGACATGGGCTTCTTCGACGATATCGCCTACATCGCCAGCCGCTGCCCGAAGGAGCGCCAGACGCTGCTGTTCTCGGCGACGTATCCCGCCGGCATCGACAAGCTCGCGCACCGCTTCCTGCGCAAGCCGCAGTCGCTGAAGCTGGAAGCCACGCACGACAACGCCACCATCCGCCAGCGCTTCTATGAAGTGGAAGAAGGCGAGCGCCTGGGCGCGGTGGGGCGGCTGCTCGACCATTTCCGCCCGGCCAGCACGCTGGCGTTCTGCAATACCAAGGCGCGCTGCCGCGAACTGGTGGAGCTGCTGCGCGCGCAGGGCTACCAGGCGCTGGCTTTGCATGGCGACCTGGAGCAGCGCGATCGCGACCAGGTGCTGGTGCAGTTTGCCAACCGCAGCTGCTCGGTGCTGGTTGCCACCGACGTGGCCGCGCGCGGGCTGGATATCGCGCAGCTGGAAGCGGTGATCAATGTCGAGATCACGCCCGACCCCGAGGTGCACGTGCACCGCATCGGCCGCACCGGCCGCGCCGACCAGGAGGGCTGGGCGTTCAGCCTGGTCAGCATGGATGAGATGGGACGCGTAGGCAACCTGGAACAGCACCACGGCGGCGAGTTCGAATGGCATGCGCTGGCGGAGCTGACGCCCGCGAGCAACGAGCGGCTGCTGCCGCCGATGGTGACGCTGCAGATGCTGGGCGGGCGCAAGGAAAAGATCCGCCCCGGCGATATCCTGGGCGCGCTGACCGGCGAGGCCGGATTTACCAAGGAGCAGATCGGCAAGATCAACGTGCTGGAGATGTCGACCTATATCGCGGTGGAACGCAGCATCGGCCGCGAGGCGGTGAAGCGGCTCAATGCCGGCAAGGTCAAGGGCAAGAAGGTGAAGGTGCGCCTGATGACCGAGTGAATGGAGCGCCGGCAGTAGTGGTTGCGCCACAACATTGCTTACAAAGATTCGCGTAAGTCACCCTGTAAGCCGGCGCATTCCTTTGCTACTCTGGTTTCATTGGCCGCAAGGCAGGTAGCGCCAGCCGCATGATTTCTCGACAGAAGAGGAGTTGGTGATGAAAACTGCACGCCAGGTTCTGGAATCCAAGCCGACTCAGGCCATCTACAGCATCCCGCCGACGGCGACGGTCTATGCCGCGCTGCAGCTGATGGCCGAGAAAGGGATCGGGGCCCTGCTGGTGATCGAGCACGGTGACATCATGGGCATCCTGAGCGAGCGCGACTATGCACGCAAGGTGATCCTGATGCAGCGCACCTCGCGCGAGACGCTGGTGCGCGACATCATGACCACCTCGGTGATCTACGTCAGCGCCGGCCAGAGCACCGACGAATGCATGGCGCTGATGACCAAGCACCGGCTGCGCCATCTGCCGGTGATGGAGAACGATGAACTGATCGGCATGCTGTCGATCGGTGACCTGGTGAAGGACATCATCTCCGAGCAGCAGTTCATCATCGAGCAGCTGGAGCATTACATTCATGGGGGTGGGCGTTAGGCATCTGCGTAAGGGCCGGTGGTGAATTGATGCGCCGGCCCTCTCCCCGGCCCCTACCCAGGAACCTGAGCTAACTCATTGTTTTTGCTGGCACGAGATTCAAGCCATGTTTGAGCGCGAGCTTGCGTAGCACGCGTTGTTCGG
>NZ_JBIVHB010000039.1:0-41039 GCF_044748965.1 Cupriavidus sp. NPDC089707 | reverse complement strand
GTTGTTGTTTGGGGGGGGGGGGGGGCTTCCTCGGTGCCGGGGGGGGCGCCCCCCCCCCCCCCCCCCCCCGGCGCCCCCCCCCCCCCCCGGGGGGGGGGGGGGGGGGGGGGGGGCGCGCCCCGGAGCATCGACGAAGTGCCATGGCACAACGAGGCGCTGCCCTCTCCCCCGCCCCTCTCCCAAAGGGAGAGGGGAGACAACACTCGCAGTGTTGTGCCTGTCGGTACGCGAACAGGCTCAGGCCACGTTAACCGCGCGCGCACCCGCCTGGCTGGCTTCGCCCAGCCCCAGGCGGCGACGCGCCAGCGCATATTCCTCGGCAAAGCGCCGCACCAGCTCGCCCGCCGGCACCACGCGCTTGATCGCGCCCACGCCCTGGCCGGCGCCCCAGATATCCTTCCACGCTTTCACGCTGGTCGAACCGAAGTTCATCTTGGACGGGTCGGACTGCGGCAGCGCCTCCGGGTCCAGGCCCGCGCGCTCGATGCTGCCGCGCAGGTAGTTGCCGTGCACGCCGGTAAAGAGATTGGAGTAGACGATGTCGCCGGCGCTGCTGTCGACGATCATCTGCTTGTAGCCGTCCTGCGCATTGGCTTCCTGCGTGGCGATGAAGGCCGAGCCGATGTAGGCCAGGTCGGCGCCCGCGGCCTGCGCGGCCAGGATGGCGTCGCCGCTGGAGATCGCGCCCGACAGCAGCAGCGGGCCATCGAACCATTCGCGGATCTCGTGCAGCAGCGCGAACGGCGACAGCGTGCCGGCATGGCCGCCGGCGCCGGCAGCCACCGCCACCAGCCCGTCTGCGCCTTTCTCGATGGCCTTGCGCGCGAAGGCGTTGTTGATCACGTCGTGCAGCACGATGCCGCCGTACGAATGCACCGCGTCGTTGACTTCCTTGCGCGCGCCTAGCGAGGTGATGACGATCGGCACCTTGTAGCGCACGCACAGCTCCAGGTCATGCTCGAGCCGGTCGTTGGACTTGTGCACGATCTGGTTGACCGCGAACGGCGCTGCCGGACGATCCGGATGCCTGGCGTTGTGCTCGGCCAGTTCGGTGGTGATGCGGTCCAGCCATTCTTCGAGCTTGGGCGCCGGGCGTGCGTTCAGCGCCGGGAACGAGCCCACCACGCCGGCCTTGCATTGGGCAATCACCAGGTCGGGGTTGGAGATGATGAACAGCGGCGAGCAGACCACCGGCAGCGACAGCCGGTTCTGCAGCAGGGCGGGGAGGGCCATGGGTGAAGTCTCCTGGGTAGTACGGTGAGGCAAAAAGAATCCGGCGGGCGCGCGCGGCAGCCTGGCCGCTTACGCGGCGCCGGTCAGCACGTCCTTCTGGCTGGCGAGGCGCGCGCCCATGGCGGCGGCCAGCGCCTCCAGTCCCGAGCGCGGGCGCACCATCACTTCGAATTCGGCAATCTGGCCGGCGTCGTTGAAGCGGATCATGTCGATGCCCTTGAGCGCCTTGCCATCGACCGTGGCGCTGAATTCGAGCACCACGCTGTGGCCGTCCTCGCTGACAAAGCTGCGGTGGTAGCGGAAGTCGCGGAACACCTGGTTCACCGTGGTCAGCACCAGCGCGATCGCGGCCCGGCCGGGGTAGGCCGTATGCGCGACCGGCGAGCGGAACACGACCTCGTCGGCGACGATGGCGTCGAGCCCGGTCATCGAATTGGTGGCAATCAACTGGTGCCAGGTGTCGAGCGAGGCCTGCGCTGCGGGAATCAGCTGGGTGGTGGTCACTGCGGTCTCCTTGAGCGGTCGCGGCATGCGCCGGCTACGTTGTGTGCCCGGTTTGCGTTCTTGTTTTATGCAACCAGTTGCATAGTGAATTCGAAAGGTAGCACGCGCTACTGCCTTGCGCAAGCCGGTTTTGGCCCCGCGTTGCGCCGGGGGCGCCCGGCAGTGACGGGTTGACTACAATAGGCGGCATCGCCCGGCGGGAATTCCCGCGCCCGCAAGCCACCGGCAGGAGAGTCAGTGACCACTAAGTCGACCGCGCACCAACCCGGCCAGGCGGCGCTGTTCGATGCCGACCTCGCTGCCTGGCGCGCCCATCCCGAGCGCGCCTTCGACGGCTGGCTGGCGCGGCACGGTTTCCGCCACGGCACCAGCGTGGTGTACCGCGCCATGTGGGGCAAGCTGCTGCGCTGGTCGGCTGAGCGCGGGCTGCCGCCACTGAGTTGGTCGGCGGAGCAGATCGGCGAATTCCTCGACGCCCAGCAGCTGCACAAGTCGCACCGCTACCGCTATGCGCGGCTGATCGAACGGGTGTTCCACCATCTCTCCCGGTTGCGCGAGGGCATGCACAACCCGGGAAGCCAGGCGGTGCGGGCGCACCTCGCCGAGGGCGAGAACGACCCCACTGCCTTCCTGCTGCCGGGCGAGCGCGACCTGCTGGTAGCCCGCATCCTCGGCCCGGCCGGCGTGCCGCCGACGGTGGAGGAATGCCGTGCGGCATCGCCGACGCATTGGAAGCGGGCGCGCGATGCCGCCTTGCTGGCGGTGTTGCTGGGCGGCGGGCTGAAGGTGGGCGAAGCGCGCGCCCTGCGCCTGGAGGCCATCGACGATGGCGCCCCGGGCCGAATGGCGTTGCGCATGGTGCGTCCCGACAATGGCCGCGCCTATACCGTGCCGCTGTTCGCGCTGGCGCATGCCCCGTTGCGGGCGTGGCTGGCGCTGCGCGAGGCGTCGGGTACGCTCGGCAGCCTGCTGTTCCCGGCCATGCCGGCGGGCCGGCCGATGCACGCGGCTTCGGTCTACCGGCGCGTGGAAATCCTGCTCGACGAAGCCGGCGTGCTAGCAGGCCGCCACGAGCGGGCCTCGCCGCAGACCTTGCGCAATACCTGCGCGGCCATGCATTTCGAGGCCGGCACGACGCCGGCCGAGGTGGCGCAATGCCTGGGCATGCGCGACCTGGAATCGGGCTGGCGGCTGCGCGGCGCGTATGAGGCCTGGCAGGCACGGGCGGGGTTGGTGGTCCAGGCGAGCGACAGGGAGTCCTGAGTTCGGCGCCGCCTTCCTTGTAACTGTGTGTGCCAGCTTGCCGGGCGCGGCTGACGCATCGTGGATAATAGGCGACACTACCGCTAGCGCGGGCTCAATGTGCGGCATCAGGCATTGCACGATTGCGCTTGAGACCCCGCCGCCCTGAATCGAAATCCGACGCTTATTTCCCATGCCCGAAACCCTGCTCCTTACCGGCGCCACCGGCTATATCGCCTCGCATACCTGGGTCGCGCTGCTCAATGCCGGCTACCACGTGATCGGACTGGATAATCTGTGCAACAGCAGCCCGGTGGTGATCGAGCGGCTGGCCGCCATTACCGGCAAGACCCCGCATTTTGTCCAGGGCGACGTGCGCGACCGCGCCTTGCTGGACCGGCTTTTCGCCGAACATCGCATCAGCGGGGTGATTCATTTTGCCGCGCTCAAGGCCGTGGGCGAATCGGTGAGCCAGCCGCTGCAGTATTACAGCAACAACATTGACGGCCTGCTGACGGTCTGCGCCGCCATGGGGGCGGCCGGGGTGAAACAACTGGTGTTCAGCTCCTCGGCCACGGTTTATGGCAATCCTCAAACGGTGCCGATCCTGGAGGATTTCCCGCTGTCGGCGACCAATCCGTATGGCCAGACCAAGCTGATGGGAGAGCAAATCCTGCGCGATCTGGAAAAATCGGACCCGGCATGGCGAATTGCCTACCTGCGCTATTTCAATCCGGTCGGCGCGCATGAAAGCGGGCTGATCGGAGAGGATCCGCGCGGAATTCCGAATAACCTGATGCCATACGTGGCGCAGGTGGCCGGCGGGCGCCGCGAGAAACTGATGGTATTCGGCGGCGACTACCGCACGCCTGACGGTACCGGCGTGCGCGACTATATCCACGTGTGCGACCTTGCCGACGGCCACCTGGCGGCACTGGTCTACCTGCGCGACCAGGGGCGCGGCATGACCGTGAACCTGGGCACCGGCCGCGGCTACAGCGTGCTGGAAGTGGTCGAGGCCTACCAGCGAGCCAGTGGCCGGCCGGTGCCGTATGAGATCGTGGCGCGGCGCCCGGGCGATATCGCCTCTTGCTATGCCGATCCCGCGCTGGCCAGCCAACTGCTGGGATGGCGCGCGCAGCACGGCATCGAGCGCATGTGCCAGGACTCGTGGCGCTGGCAGTCGATGAACCCGCGCGGGTTCGACGCCTGAGCGGCAACTCCGGCAAAACACACCAAACAAAAACGCCACGGCTGCAAGCCGTGGCGTTTTGCCATGCGCCGGCGTCGCGCTTCAACGGATCAGGAAGTCCTCGACAGCCTTGCCCTGGGCCAGGGCCTGGGTCAGCCAGCCCGGGCGCTTGCCGCGGCCGGTCCAGGTATTGCCGGCACTGTCGCGATAGCGCACCGGCACCTTGCGGTTGGCCGCCTTCTTGCCGGCCGGCGCTTTCACGCCAAAACCCAGGTCTTCAGCGGTCAGGCCATATTGCTCGATTTTCTCGCGAATATCCGAGATCACCGACGCCTGTTCGCGCGCCTTGATTTCCTCGGCTTGCTTCTGCAGTTCATTGATTTTCTGAACGATTTCCTGATAAGTCGACATTGCGTCCTCGGTTTCCGGTGGGGTGATATGCGTGGGTGTCGGTGCAGCGGGGTGTCACGCAATGCTGTGCAGTGTTGCGCTGCCGGTGTGCTGAAATGCTGAAAACAATTATAACGGGGTAGCGGGCCGCTGCAAATGCCGGCGCGCTATTCCGGCATGGTTTTTACGAAAAGTCTTGCTGCCGATATTGCAGTGAACCTTCGTGAACCATTCGGGTCTCTCGCCGGATTTGAACCGGACCGCGACGGCGCACAATGTCCGCTGTCCGTCGGCCCGGCACATAAATTGTCCAGACTGGCCCGATCTGATCAAACCAGCGCCTGCCCGGCCGCGCCGGTACAGGTGGAAATCAAATTGCCATAATCGGCGCCGCCCCGGTGAATAAAGCGTCTGCTTACATGCCGCGACACGCGGCGTGCCGTATATCCGACATCCGGGTTAATTGCCGCCCATTTGACCGCTTGATCGGGCGCGGCTGCTCAAGTACCCGATGGGCCGCGCCGTTATCCGGGCAGGGCGGATCAAGCGGGTGTCTGGTCTTGCCGTAACGAGGCCAGGGGTGTGCCTCGCGGATTGCTTACGTTTTCCTTTCAACAATGTCTTTCCATAACAATATCCAGATCAAGACCCTGTTGCGGGGCGCCATGGGAATGCTGTCCGTGCTGCTGTTGCTGGTCGGCGGCGCCGGGCTGCACGGTATTTCCTCCAGCAACGACTCGCTCAAGGACACGTATTCCAATCAGCTGGCATCGGCCATCGCGCTGAGCGACGCCATGCTGGCCACCACCCGCATGCGCCTGGCACTGGACCGCAACGTGATGCAGGGCGAGCCCGACGATCCCAAGGTCAACGTGGACCGGTCCAAGGTGTTCGTGGAGGCTTCCGAGGCAGCCTGGCAGCGCTACACCAGCCTGCCGCAGAACGACCAGGAAAAGGCGCTCGCCGCTGAACTTGGCCGCCAGCGCCAGGCCTTTTTCGAGCAGGGCGTGCTGCCGCTGCAGCAGGCGACGCTGGCCGGCAACCAGGACGAGGCGGTGCGCCTGGCCCGGAAGGTACTGCCCGATCTCCAACGCAGCATGTCCACCGCGCATGAAGCGCTGCAGAAATTCCAGCTGGGCGCCGGCAAGTCCAACTTCGACGCCGCGCAGGCCAGCTTTGCCAGCATCCGCATGCTGTCGATCGCGCTGATCGTGCTGGGCCTGGTGGTCGCGGTCCTGTGCACGGTGACGCTGAACCGCGCCATCGTCGCGCCGGTGCAGGAAGCGCTGGCCGTGTTCGAGCGCATCGCGCGCGGCGACCTGACCTCGCGCATCACCAGCATCTCCAGGAACGAGATCGGCCGCATGATGCAGGCGCTGGCCGCGATGCAGGCCAGCCTGTCGGGCATCGTGGCCGAAGTGCGTACGGGCGCCGACTCGATGGCGTCGGCCACGCAGCAGATTTCCACCGGCAACCAGGACCTGTCGCAGCGCACCGAGGAACAGGCCTCGTCGCTGGAGCAGACCGCCGCCAGCATGGAAGAGCTGACCACGGTGGTGCGCCAGAACGCGGACAATGCCCGCCAGGCCGGCGTGCTGGCCAACGAAGCCTCGCAGATCGCGCTCAAGGGCGGGGACGTGGTCGGCCGCGTGGTCGACACCATGAACGAGATCAACGGCGCCTCGCGCAAGGTGGTCGAGATCATCAGCGTGATCGAGGGCATTGCCTTCCAGACCAACATCCTGGCGCTGAACGCCGCGGTGGAAGCCGCGCGTGCCGGCGAGCAGGGCCGCGGCTTTGCCGTGGTCGCGGGCGAGGTGCGCAGCCTGGCGCAGCGCTCGGCCTCGGCGGCCAAGGAGATCGAGGCGCTGATCGGCGAGTCCGGCGAGCGCGTGGAGAGCGGCACCCGGCTGGTGGCGGAGGCCGGCCAGACCATGGGCGAGATCGTGCAGGCGGTGCGCCGCGTGACGGACATCATGAATGAGATCGGCGCGGCCTCGCTGGAGCAGACCACCGGCATCGAGCAGGTCAACCAGGCCGTGACGCAGATGGATGAGGTCACGCAGCAGAACGCCGCGCTGGTGGAAGAGGCCGCCGCCGCGGCCGGTGCGCTGGAAGAGCAGGCGCAGAAGCTGAAGAACGTGGTGTCGGTCTTTACCCTCGCGGGTGGTGCCGTGGCCCCGGCCCCGGCCCCGCGCACCGCGCCGGCGCATGCTGGCGTTGCGGTGGCGCGCTCCGCGCCTGTCCCCGCAGCGGCCGCTGCACCGGCCGCGCCGCGCGCGGCCGTGTTGCGTGCCGCAGCCGGCGCGAGCCCTGCAGCGCGCCCCGCGCTGCGCCCTGCGGCGGTTGCTGCCGGCAGCGACGATGACTGGAGTGCGTTCTAAACAGGTGTCCCCGGAAGGGGGACACCGTTGCCTGCTGACAAAGTCAATGGCTGCGAATGTTGTCTCCCCTCTCCCATTTATGGGAGAGGGGCGGGGGAGAGGGCAGGAGTTGCCACGAAGTGAGACGCCACGGTGCTTGCCATGCGCCGGCCCTCTCCCCCAGCCCCTCTCCCGCAAGCGGGAGAGGGGAGCAAACAGCCTGTTATTTTCCCTTTTTCAGCAATCCGACGTGTCCCCGGCAGGGGACCCCCGTATTGTGTTGTTCACACGGCGACCGCAAGATGCCATGATGCGAGGTTTGCCCCGCGTCGGGTTTGTCTTCGCGCATTTTCTTTATCACCGCGCAGCCCAATGATTGCCCTGAGTACCGTCCTGTTGCTGCTTGCCGCCCTGCTGGGCGTGGCCGCCGTCCTCGGCGCCCGCGCCGGGCGTGCGGACCAGGGCGCCGGAAGCCGGTCGCTGCGCACGCTGACCTGGACGGCGGCGCTGGTGTCGCAGCTGACCGTCAGCCTGCCCGTGGTGGTGGTGCTGCTGTCGGGCAGCGTGCCGGCGGCCAACGACACCGCCCAGATGGCCGCCAGCTTCGCTGCCGCCGCTGCCGCCACCACCGCCGCCAAGCTGCTGCTGCAGTGGCTGCGCCAGGGCGCGCGCCTGTGGCGTGGCGCGGCGGTGCTGGCGGTGGTCGCCGGCGCCGGCATGGTGGCCGCGGCCGGCACCCACCTCGGCAGGGCCTGCGGCGCCGACGCGCCCTCGGCGCGCGCCTGCATCGACGCGGCCGGCCTGCCGCATCCTGCCTGGCTGGCGGGCGGGCTGACCGCGCTGTGCGCGCTGATGTTCGCGCTGCACCGGGCGCAGTCGAGCGGCTGGCTGCCGGTATCGCGCACCGAGACCAGCCCCGCCGAAGACCTTGCCGACGATACTGCCACCGCCCCGGTGCGCGGCGCCGAGCCGCGGCTGGTGCGGCGCGGCTCCCGCATCCCGGGCCGGCTTACGGTGCGCGCCACCGCGCGCGGGCAGGGCACGGTGGGCGAGTACAGCGTCGCCACCGTGATGCCCGACCGCGTGGCATTCGCCCGCTGGGTGGACCAGGCCATGGCCCAGGCGCGGCTGGCCGATACCGGCTGCGCCGTGCTGCTGATCCATATTGCCGACTACCGCGAGGTCGATGAAGTCTTCGAGATCCGCGCCGACGATATCCTGGCGCAGGACGCCGGCGCGCTCGCGCAGGCCGTGCTGGAGCCGCACGACTTCCTCGCCCGGCTGGCGCGCGACGAGTTCGCCGTGGGCGTGCCCGAGCTGGTGCACCACGGCCGCGCGCAGGAACTGGGCTCGCGCGTGCTGGGCTCGCTGGCCGAGTTCATCGCCGCGCGCGGTCTGCAGATGCAGATCGGCGTCAACATCGGCATCGCCATCTACCCGCGCGACGCCCAGACGTCCGAGGCGCTGATGCAGGCCGCGCGCGTGAGCCTGGCCGAGGCCCGCGAAAGCGGCTCGAACCAGGTGCGCCTGTTCAACAGCGCCGCCGGCGAGCGTGCCCGCCGCACCCGCGTGATCCGCCGCGACCTGTGGCTGGCGATCCAGGACGATGCGCTGTCGCTGCAGTTCCAGCCCAAGTACGACGCCCGCCGCGGCACGCTGGTGGGCGCCGAGGCGCTGTGCCGCTGGCGCCATCCCGCGCTGGGCCAGGTCAGCCCGGCCGAGTTCATCGCCGTGGCCGAGCAGTCCGGCCAGATCGACAAGCTCGACGACTGGGTGCTGACCAGCGTCTGCCGCCAGGTGCGCCAGTGGCAGGACACCGGCCTGCCGACCGTGCCGGTGGCGATCAACGTGTCGGGGCTGCGCTTTGCCAGCCGCAATTTCCCGCAGTACCTGCTCGAACAGATCCACCAGCACGACATCCCGCCGTCGGCGATCACGCTGGAGATCACCGAGACCGCCGCCATGAAGGACATCGGCAAGTCGCTGGAAACCCTGGCCGAGCTGCAGTCGCTCGGTATCCAGGTGGCGCTGGACGACTTTGGCAGCGGCTATTCAAGCCTGGGCTACCTCAAGCGCCTGCGGGTGGGCACGCTCAAGATCGATCGCACGCTGATCGGCGGGCTCGACACCGATGCGCAGGGCCGCGCCATCGTCGGCTCGATGGTGGCACTGGCGCACGAGCTGCGCATGAAGGTGGTGGCCGAAGGCGTCGAGTCGGCCTCGCAGCTGGAAATCCTCAACGAGATGGGTTGCGACGAGGTGCAGGGCTACCTGCTGTCGCTGCCGCTCGATGCGGCAGGGTTTGCCGAAGCGTTGCGTGGCCATCGGCCAGCCTGAGCGCCGCACGCAGAAACACCAAGGCGAAAAAACGCCAAAAACGCTAAAGCGTTGCGCATGGCATGCCGATATCCACGCTGGCAGGGCCCCGCGCGATTGCAGCGCGACCCTGCGCCGGCCTGTCCGTCGCCGGCCGCGCCACCGGCGCCAAGCCCTGCTTCAGCATTCGGCGGATCAACCGAGCCCTGCCAACGGAGGCGCCAATGTCATTGCCCAGCATCCTCGTCGTCGACGATTCCCCCTCGCTACGCCGCATGATCGGCGCATGCCTGCGTGCCGGCGGGTTCGACGTTACCGAGGCCGCCGACGGCCAACAGGCACAGGCGCTGGCCGAGGCCGCTGCTGCGGATGATGCCGCGGATCTTGTCGCATTCGGCATGCTGGTCACCGACCAGGTCATGCCCGGCATGGACGGCCTGACCCTGATCCGCCGCCTGCGCGCCAGCGCGCGCTACGCCGCCGTCCCCATCCTGATGCTGACCACCGAGCATGACGGCAGCATCCGCGAGCAGGCCCGCGCCGCGGGCGCCTCGGGCTTCCTGCCCAAGCCCTTCGATCCCGATGCGCTGATGCAGGCCGTGGCGGCGCTGCTGGCGCCCCCGCACCCCTCGTCGGAAGGGTAAGGAAGGCGCCGCGTCGGCCTTCAGTCACCCCGATTGCTGCCGTAAACACTGGTGGGCGAAATCACGCCCCGGCGCACTCGCACTGCGCCAGGAAACCGGCATGACCAGACATGGGGGCTGACGATGCAGCATATCGACAAGGCAAACGGCGCCGCGGGCGCGAATGAAGGCGCGGGCGAGGAATTCCTGGCCTTCACGCTGGGCCGCGAAGAGTACGGCATCGATATCCTGAAGGTCCAGGAAATCCGCGGCTACGAGTCGGTCACCCAGCTTGCCAATGCGCCCGACTACATCAAGGGCGTGATCAACCTGCGCGGCATCATCGTGCCGATCATCGACCTGCGCATCAAGTTTCGCCAGGCCAACGTCAGCTATGACCAGTACACCGTGGTCATCATCGTCGATCTCAACGAGCGCACCACCGGCATTGTCGTCGACGGCGTCTCCGACGTGCTGACGCTGACGCCCGCGCAGATCAAGCCCACGCCGCATTTTTCCGGCGAACTGGCTACCGACTACATCCGCGGCCTCGGCTCGGTCGAACAGCGCATGCTGATCCTGGTCGATATCGAGAAGCTGCTCAATACCGAAGAACTGGCCGCGCTCGACGCCGTGGCCTGACCCCTGACTTTTCCGCCCCCGCCGTCCGGCCGGCGTACTGCGCCTGCCGGATCGTATCCGCCCGAATTCATGCCATGCCATGGCAGCCATGGTTTCCCGGGCAAGCAGTATCGATGTCATTCATGCGAAACAACCAACCCGTTACGCAGCGCGAATATCAGCTCTCACCATCGGACTACCTGATCTCGCGCACGGATCTCAAAGGCCGTATTACCTTCGCCAACCGCACCTTTATCGAGGCCAGTGGCTATGCGGCGGATGAACTGCTGGGCGCGCCGCACAACCTGGTGCGCCACCCCGACATGCCGACCGAGGCGTTTGCCGACCTGTGGCAAAACCTGGAAGCGGGCCGCACCTGGATGGGCCTGGTCAAGAACCGCCGCAAGAACGGCGACTTCTACTGGGTCAATGCCACGGTGACGCCCACGCGCGTCGACGGGCGCGTGGTCGGCTATACCTCGGTGCGTTCGATGCCCTCGCGCGAGCAGGTCGAAGCCGCCGGCGCGCTGTATGCGCGCTTCCGCGCGGGACGCGCCGCGGGGCTGGCGATCCGCGATGGCGCCGTGGTGCGCACCGGCATCGCTGGTTTCGCCCGACGTGCGCTGCGCATGAACCTGAAGCGCCGCATCCTGTGGGCGCAGGCGGGCGGGCTGGTGTGGTTCCTGGCGGCGCTGGGGGCGGTCGAGATCCTGGACCCGGCGGGCGCCGCGAAGCTGCGCCCGTGGCTGTGGGGCGGCTTCGCGCTGGCGCTGGCGACCTCGTTCGCCGCCGGCACCATGCTGCTGGCGCGCGTGCACCGGCCGGTGCGGGACATGCTCGACTTTGCGCTGCGCATGGGCGCCGGCGACCTGACCACGCGCTTCGAGCATCGCAGCAGCGACGAGATCGGCGCGCTGGCGCAGGCGATGCAGACCATGCAGCGCAGCCTGCTGTCGGTGGTGCATGAAATCCAGGAAGGCATGGCCAGCATTTCCACCGCGACGCACCAGGTCGCGGCCGGCAACAACGACCTCTCGCAACGCACCGAGCAGCAGGCCGCGTCGCTGGAGCAGACCGCTTCCAGCATGGAAGAGCTGACCAGCACCGTGCGCCAGAACGCCGACAACGCGCGCCAGGCCAGCGGGCTGGCGGCCAATGCGTCGGAGACCGCGCTGCGTGGCGGTGAAGTGGTGGGCCGCGTGGTGCAGACCATGGACGAGATCAACGATGCGTCCAAGAAGATCGTCGACATCATCGGCGTGATCGAGGGCATTGCCTTCCAGACCAACATCCTGGCGCTGAACGCCGCGGTGGAAGCCGCGCGCGCCGGCGAGCAGGGCCGCGGCTTTGCTGTGGTCGCGGGCGAAGTGCGCAGCCTGGCGCAGCGCAGCGCCAATGCGGCCAAGGAGATCAAGGGCCTGATCGGCGATACCGTCGAGCGTGTCGACAACGGCTCGGCGCTGGTGGGCCAGGCCGGCAAGACCATGGACGAGATCGTGCGGGCGGTGAAGTCCGTGACCGACATCATGGGCGAGATCACCGCGGCATCGGCCGAGCAGAGTGCCGGCATCGAGCAAGTCAACCAGGCCGTGGCGCAGATGGACGAAGGTACGCAGCAGAACGCCGCGCTGGTGGAACAGGCGGCAGCGGCGGCAGGTTCGCTCGAAGAGCAGGCACTGCGGCTGCGCGATGCCATCGCTACCTTCCGCGTCAGCATGCAGGCCGAGATTCGTCCACAGCGGCGTCCGCAACGCCTGCCGGCCGCGCAGCGCGAAGCGGCGGTCCGGTCCATGGCACAGGCTTAGTGCGAAGTTCAGTAACAAGGGTCACAAGGGGGAGTTGCTATGCAGTGGTTCAATCAATTGCGCGTCACGACCAGGCTGGTTGCCGGATTCCTGGTCGTCGCGGTGATCGGTGCCGTCATGGGCCTGTTGGGCGTCGTCAACATGGGACGCATGGCCGACTGGACCGACAAGATCTATCACGGCGACCTGCAGGCGCTCAAGGCCGTGCAGGATGCCAACATCAACCTGGTCTACGCCAGCCGCTCGCAGATCGGCCTGCTGTCGGCGTCGACCATGGGCGAGCGCGCTACCGAGAAGGAGCAGATCGCCAAGTCGCTGGGCGTGATGGACGAGCGCATCCGCCAGGTATCCAAGGCCTTCGAGCAGGCGGAAGGCAAGGCGCTGGTCAAGCAGTACCACGAACTGTCGCCCGCATTCCGCGCGCGCATGGAAAAGTATGTCGAGCTGGTCAGCAAGCAGCCGCTCGATACCTCGCAGTTCGAGAGCCAGGTGTTCACCGAGAGCGCCGACCTGCTCAAGGACAGCCATGCGCTGGAAGACGTGATGGCGAAGATGGTCAAGCGCCGCGACGACCGTGCCCGCAGCAACAACGAAGAGGCGCGCAGCGTCTATGACGCTACGCGGGTGTGGATGCTGGCGCTGGTGCTGGGCGGGGTCGCGTTGTCGGTGCTGCTGGGTGTGTTCCTGGCGCGCGGGCTGTCGCGCCAGCTGGGCGGCGAGCCGGGCTATGCGGCCGAGATCGCAAAGCGCATCGCCGATGGCGACTTCTCCGTGCCGGTGGTCACGCGCGCCGGCGACAAGAGCAGCCTGGTGCATGCCATGCAGCAGATGCAGCAGCAGCTGTCGCACATGGTCCGCGATTTCAAGGAGTCGGCCGAATCGATCGGCACCGCCTCGCGCGAAATTGCAGCCGGCAACAACGACCTGTCGCAACGCACCGAGCAGCAGGCCGCGTCGCTGGAGCAGACCGCTTCCAGCATGGAAGAACTGACCAGCACCGTGCGCCAGAACGCCGACAACGCGCGCCAGGCCAGCGGGCTGGCGGCCAATGCGTCCGAGACCGCGCTGCGCGGCGGCGAGGTCGTTGGCCGCGTGGTGCAGACCATGGACGAGATCAACGATGCGTCCAAGAAGATCGTCGACATCATCGGCGTGATCGAGGGCATTGCTTTCCAGACCAACATCCTGGCGCTGAACGCGGCGGTGGAAGCCGCGCGCGCCGGCGAGCAGGGCCGCGGCTTTGCCGTGGTCGCGGGCGAGGTGCGCAGCCTGGCGCAGCGCAGCGCCAATGCGGCCAAGGAGATCAAGGGCCTGATCGGCGATACCGTCGAGCGTGTCGACAACGGCTCGGCGCTGGTTGGCCAGGCCGGCAAGACCATGGACGAGATCGTGCAGGCGGTGAAGCGCGTGACCGACATCATGGGCGAGATCAGCGCGGCCTCGGCCGAGCAAAGCTCGGGTATCGAGCAGGTCAACCAGGCCGTGGCGCAGATGGACGAGGTGACACAGCAGAACGCGGCACTGGTCGAGCAGGCCGCGGCCGCTGCCGGCGCGCTGGAAGAGCAGGCCGGCCGCCTGCAGGGCGCGGTGTCGATGTTCCGCCTGGCGGCGGAGGATGCGCGGGCATCGTTCTCGCTGCCCGCCGCGAAGCCAGTTTCCGCTGCGGTGCCCGGCAAGGCGGCAGGGAAGGCGCGCACGCTGGCCTCACACAAGCGCGCGGGCGCAGCCGTTCCGGCTGCTGCAAGCGCAGCGGCATCGGCCGAAGCCGACGCGCCGCACGCCGCCGAGCCTGCGCAGCCGGCGCCGGCGGTCGCCACCGCACGCACGGCGCGCCCTGCGCTGGCTGGTGCCGACAATGGCGACTGGAGCGCATTCTGACCCCGCCATTTGCCCCCATCGCGGAAACGCGCCGGGCGGCGGCCCCGGAGGCTGCTGACAAATTGATGGTGCGACTGTTTTCTCCCCTCTCCCTCTGGGAGAGGGGCGGGGGAGAGGGCAGGCGCTGCCACGAAGTGAGGCGGCATCGTACTTGCCAAGAGCCGGCCCTCTCCCCCGGCCCCTCTCCCGCAAGCGGGAGAGGGGAGCAAACCGGCAGCATAGCCTCTTTGTCAGCAATCTGGCGGGCCGCGGCGCGGCCCGGGATGGCAATGCTATGACGAGCGAGATCACCCTGGCCCTGCCGCCTGATGACGCGGCCAGGCTGCGCAAGGAATTCGACCAGTTCATCGGTGTCTCGACCGGCCTCGACCGCGAATTCCTGCCGCCCGAGTTCAACGACTTCCTGCGCGCCAGGCTGCTGCAGCACGATGGCCCGCTGACCGAGCGCGCCGTGAACCGGCTGTTGTCCGGCGGCGAGTACGGCTGGGCCCGGCGCGTGTTCGACAAGCAACTGCCCAACGCGCTGGCGGCACTGATGCGCGACGCGCAGCGCTTCGGCTTTGGCCTCGCGGTGCAGCCGGACTGGACGGCGGCGCAGCGCCTTGCGCATGCGCGCGAATGGGCCGCGAAGGTGCTGACCGAATGCGGGGCCGATGCCGCCTTCACCGAAGCGCTTGCGACCCAGGTCGCGGCCTCGGCCGAAGACGTGCGCGCGCTCGAGGAGCGCATGCGCACCCCGGCATGGCGGCTGGCCGAAAGCCTGCGCCAGCGCGCCTATGACCTGATGTACGCGCTGCAGACCGAAGACAACGAAGCCACAGGCCGTGCCCGCGTCGGCGAGTTGCGCGGCATGCTGGGACTGGCGCTCGAGTATGGCTCGGTGCGGCCGGAGGAAGCCGCGCGCGTGCTCGAGCAGGTGGAACGCTCGCGTCCCGCGTTGTTCCGCGATGCCCCCGACGATGCCTTTGCGCGCCTGGCGGCGTGGCTGCGGCGCATGTTTGGCGGTTGAGCGCGCGCGTGCCAGGGGCGCGGATTCTGGACATGCCGTTTTCGGACAGGGCAGGGTAAGCCACGTGCGCGCAGAACACCCCGAACGCACTTCGTCAATAGAGGAATCCAGCAGGCATCCGGACAGCGGTTTCGCGCGTTTGGCTGCTATGACGATTGCGTTACAGCATTGATCAAAATCAAGCTACCGGACTGTGAAATGTTACAAACTCCGCAGATCCATGTATGTTTCGTACGACATTTGCAACCCCCCGCGTAAGTAGGGATTGGCATTGCGGGCGGATTGCCGATATAAACGTACCAGTCTCACTTACACTCTGTAACACTTGTAACGGGGCTGATAACAGTGTGACACGGGCGCAGTTCCTTCAAGTTGTACGTTGTACCCGCCCAGCCGCAAACCAACGATCTGGTCGCCGGAGCCCTCGGGCCCGGTAAGCGCCGGACAAGCGGCAACGGTGGGTTTTTGGTAGCGGGGAAAAATTGGAAAGCAGTGACGTTCTCCAGGAGATCAGGGAGGTTAACCTCGCCTATCTGCTGCTCGCGCAACGACTGGTGCGCGAAAACCAGGTCGAAGCCATGTTTCGGCTCGGGGTCAGCAAGGAAATCGCGGACATCCTTGGCAAGCTGACTTCGGCGCAACTCGTCAAGCTCGCGGCATCCAACATGGTGCTGTGCAGGTTCCGCTTTGACGACCATGCGCTTCTGTCCACGCTCACCCACACGGCCAAGAGCCATGACATGCAGCAGATCCACGCCGCGATCCTGCTTGCCCGTCAGCCGGTGGAGTCCCTCAATTGACCGCGCTGCTGAAGGCCGAGCCGAACCGGAGTTTCACGGCCACCTCCACAGCCGCCCGCAAGAGCGTTCTCCAGGATGCCAACCAGACCCAGCTCGCCATCGAGCTGATCGGCCTGGGTGCGCGCCTGCAGGTGCTTGAAGCCGAGACCACGCTGTCGCGCGACCGGCTCATCCGCCTGTACAAGGAACTGCGCGGCGTCTCGCCTCCCAAGGGCATGCTGCCCTTCTCGACGGACTGGTTCACCACCTGGCTGCCGAATATCCACTCGTCGCTGTTCTTCTCTGCCTACCAGTTCATGGTGCAGGAAGGCGAGACCGTGGGCATCCGCGCCGTGGTGGCGGCCTATCGCCTGTACCTTGAGCACGTTTCGCTGCTCGGCGGTGAAATTGTCTTAAGTTTCACGCGTGCCTGGACGTTAGTACGGTTCTTCGAGAGCAAGATGCTGCAGCTGTCCAGCTGCACGTGTTGCGGCGGACAGTTCGTCACGCATGCCTATGAGCCGCACGCGAACTTCGTGTGCAGCCTGTGCCGTCCGCCCTCGCGCGCAGGGAAAGTGAAAAAGCTCTCGAAAGACGCCGCCGCCGTGCAGACCAACGCCTGATCCTGGTTGAGGTCCGTCGGCTGGCAAGCTTGCAGCGCTGGCGGACGGACCACTCCCCGTTCGCCCGTGCGCGGGCCATTGTGCGTGATTGACGCGCGTTTTTTGACGGGGATCCCATCGTGCTAGTAGTTCTTGGCTATGTCGTCGTGGTTGTTGCGGTGCTTGGCGGTTATGCCATGACCGGCGGCCATATGGGCGCGCTATATCAACCGGCGGAATTCGTGATCATCGGGGGCGCCGCCTTCGGTGCCTTCATCGCCACCAACACCACCAAGGCCATCAAGGCCACCGCCCGTGCCCTGCCGGGCCTGTTCAAGAGCTCCAAGTACAAGAAGGAGCTTTACCTGGACGTCATGTCGCTGCTGTACGTGCTGCTGTCCAAGGCACGCCGCGAGGGCATCCTGTTCCTGGAAAAGGAAATCGCGGATCCCGCCGCCAGCAGCGTCTTCAGCCAGTACCCGCGCATCCTGTCGGATCCGGTGGTGATGGAATTCCTCACCGACTACCTGCGCATGATGGTCAACGGCAACATGAACGCCTTCGAGATCGAGGCCCTGATGGACCACGAGATCGAGACCTTCCGCCACGAGGCCGAGATCCCTGCCCATGCACTGTCGCGCGTCGGCGATGCGCTGCCCGCCTTCGGCATCGTCGCCGCGGTGATGGGCGTGGTGCATGCGCTGGCTTCGGCCGACCTGCCGCCGGCGGAACTCGGCGCGCTGATCGCGCACGCCATGGTCGGCACCTTCCTGGGCATTCTGCTGGCCTACGGTTTCATTTCGCCGCTGGCCGCGCGCATCGAGCTGCAGGTGTCCGAGAACGTCAAGGTCTACGAGTGCATCAAGGTGGTGCTGCTCGCCTCCCTGAACGGCTACGCCCCGCTGGTCGCGGTGGAATTCGGCCGCAAGGTGCTGTACTCCACGGTGCGGCCGTCGTTCCTCGAGCTCGACGACCACGTGCGCGAAGTCAAGAGCCTGAACTGAGCACGGCAAGGCAGGAGGCACCCCCATGAGCAGCGCACATGACATGCGTCCGATCATCGTCCGCCGGGCGAAATCGCACGCCAGGCCGCACGGCAACCACAGCTGGAAGATCGCCTACGCCGACTTCATGACGGCGATGATGGCGTTGTTCCTGGTGCTGTGGCTGCTGTCCAGCGCCAACAAGAAGACGCTGGAAGGCATCGCGGAATATTTCCGCATGCCGCTCAAGGTGGCCATCGTCGGCGGCGAGAAAAGCAGCCAGTCGCCCAGCGTGATCCCGGGCGGCGGCATGGACGTCATGCGCAAGGACGGCGAGATCATGCGCGCGCGCGACAACGACCCGAGCGAGGAACAGCGCCGCAACGAACTGCAGGAAGGGCAGCGCCTGCGCGCGCTCAAGCAGCGGCTGGAGCAGATCATCGAGAACAACCCGATGCTGCGCCAGTTCCGCCCGCAGCTGCTGCTCGACATCACCAGCGAAGGCCTGCGCATCCAGATCCTCGATACGCAGAACCGGCCGATGTTCCGCACCGGCAGCGCCGCCGTCGAAAGTTATATGCGCACCATCCTGCGCGAGATCGGCCCGGTGCTGAACGAGCTGCCGAACAAGGTCAGCCTGTCCGGCCATACCGACGCGGCCAACTATTCCAACGGCGAGCGCACCTACAGCAACTGGGAGCTGTCCAGCGACCGCGCCAATGCCTCGCGCCGCGAACTGATCGCGGGCGGCATGCAGGAGGGCAAGGTGCTGCGCGTGCTGGGCCTGGCCGCGACCATGCCGCTGGACAAGGGCGACCTGCTGGCGCCGGTGAACCGCCGCATCAGCATCGTGGTGCTCAACCAGAAGGCGCAGGCGCGCTTCGAGGCCGAGAACGCCAGCGCCGCCGAGGTCTCGGTGGCGGCGCAGGCCGGCAAGGTGGCGCAGGAAATGCAGGCCGGTCTGGCGGCAGCCTCCGCGGCGCCGGCGGCGCCTGCAGCGGCACCGCAGGGCAACAAGCCATGACACAGCAAACCACCAAGCGCGGCCGCACCGGCGGCGCCCGCGCCTAGCGCAGTAACTTAGTGAGTCAGGACGCCATGTCTGTCGATATCGATATCACACAGTTTTACCAGACCTTCTTCGAAGAAGCGGAAGAACTGCTCGTGGAAATGGAGCAACTGCTGCTCGGCCTGGACATCGAGTCTCCCGATCCCGAACATCTCAACGCGATCTTCCGGGCGGCGCATTCGATCAAGGGCGGAGCCGCCACCTTCGGGTTCGCGGCGCTGACCGAGACCACCCACATCTTCGAGAACCTGCTCGACCGCACGCGCCGGCAGGAACTGGCGTTGACCAGGACCATCATCGACACCTTTCTGGAAACCAAGGACGTGTTGCAAGACCAGCTCAACGCCTACCGCAACGGCACCGAACCCGATCCGGAAACGCTGGCGCGCATCTGCGCCGTGCTGCAGCAGCTCGCGCAGGAAGCCGCCGGCCAGACGGGCACACCCGCCCCCGTGCCCACGGCGGCACCGGTTGCGGCTCCCGTCGCGGCACCGGCTGCGGTGGCAGGCGGCGCGCTGAAGATCCGGCTGATCAAGGTCTCCGCCAACGACCAGGCGCTGCTGCGCGAGGAACTCGCCAACCTCGGCGAGATCACCGGGCAGCAGGAGGTCAACGGCGAACTGGTGGTGTGGCTCAACACCCAGTGCAGCGCCGACGACATCATCGCGGTGTGCTGCTTCGTGATCGACATGGACCAGATCGCGATCGAAGCCGCAAGCGAAGCGCCGGCCGCGGCACCGGCACCGGCCGCAGTGCCGGCACCGGTCGCGGCCGCCCCCGCGCCTGCCGCACGCGAGAAAGAGAAGGAAAAAGAAAAGGCCAAGCCGGCCCCGGCCCCGGCCGCCGCGCATGGCGAAGGCTCGATCCGCGTCCCGACCGAAAAGGTCGACCAGATCATCAACCTGGTTGGCGAACTGGTGATCACCCAGTCGATGCTGGCGCAGACCGCGTCGTCGCTCGACCCGGTGCTGTTCGACCGCCTGTTCTCCGGCATGGGCCAGCTCGAGCGCAATGCGCGCGACCTGCAGGAAGCGGTGATGTCGATCCGCATGATGCCGATGGACTACGTGTTCTCGCGCTTCCCGCGCCTGGTGCGCGACCTGGCCAGCAAGCTCGGCAAGCAGATCGACCTGGTCACCTTCGGCAAGGCCACCGAGCTCGACAAGAGCCTGATCGAACGCATCATCGACCCGCTCACGCACCTGGTGCGCAACAGCCTGGACCATGGCATCGAGACGCCCGAGAAGCGCGTCGCCGCCGGCAAGGAGCCGACCGGCCAGCTGATCCTGTCCGCGCAGCACCACGGCGGCAATATCGTGATCGAGGTCAGTGACGATGGCGGCGGCCTGAACCGCGAGCGCATCCTGGCCAAGGCGATCCAGAACGGCCTGCCGGTGTCCGAGAACATCAGCGACGAGGAAGTCTGGCAGCTGATCTTCGCGCCGGGCTTCTCCACGGCCGAAGTCGTCACCGACGTCTCCGGCCGCGGCGTAGGCATGGACGTGGTCAAGCGCAACATCCAGGAGATGGGCGGCCATGTGCAGATCAGCTCGCGCCCGGGCCTGGGCACCACCATCCGCATCGTGCTGCCGCTGACGCTGGCGATCCTGGATGGCATGTCGGTCAAGGTCGGCGAAGAGACGTTCATCCTGCCGCTGAACTGCGTGATGGAATCGCTGCAGCCCAAGGCCGAGGACGTGCACACGGCAGCCAACTCCGACCGCGTCATGCACGTGCGTGGCGAATACCTGCCGCTGCTGGAAATGCACCGTGTCTTCAACGTCGCCGATGCGCTGCAGGAACCCACGCAGGGCATCGCCGTGATCCTGCAGGCCGAAGGCAAGCGCTTCGCGCTGCTGGTGGACCAGCTGATCGGCCAGCACCAGGTGGTGCTGAAGAACCTGGAAACCAACTACCGCAAGGTGCCGTGCATCTCGGCGGCGACCATCCTCGGCGACGGCAGCGTGGCGCTGATCGTCGATGTCGGTGCGCTGCAGCGCACCGGCGTGCGCCGGCAGGAGCCGTCGCTGGCGCCGTCGCTGGCCTCGTCGTTGGCTTGATCAACCGACCCACTACAGGAAGAGAGAAAACATCATGGCCGGCATCGGACACATCGATACCCCCGGAAGCGACGCTTCGGGCCAGGAGTTCCTGGTCTTCACGCTGGGGTCGGAGGAATACGGCATCGACATCCTCAAGGTGCAGGAGATCCGCAGCTACGAGACCGTCACGCGCATCTCCAGCGCGCCCGATTTCATCAAGGGCGTCACCAACCTGCGCGGCGTGATCGTGCCGATCGTCGACCTGCGCCTGAAGTTCCGTCTGGGCAACGTGCGCTATGACCACCAGACGGTGGTCATCATCCTCAACGTGGCCGGCCGCGTGGTCGGCATCGTGGTCGATGGCGTGTCGGACGTGCTGACGCTGACCGGCGAGGCAATCAAGCCGGCGCCGGAGTTCGGCGTGTCGATCTCGACCGAGCACCTGACCGGCCTGGGTACCGTTGACGGGCGCATGCTGGTGCTGATCGATATCGAGAAGCTGATGAAAAGCCCCGAGATGGCGCTGGTCGAGGCCGAGCTGGCCTGACGCCGCCGCCCCAACCTGAAACACCACGCAAGCCATGACGCCGTTCCGCACTGCCGCCAGCGCTCCCGCCAGCCTCCAGGGCCTGGCGGGCGCAGTCTCCGCGCCGGCCGCCACGCCGCGGCGCGACGAGATGCGCGACTTCCTGCTGACCGAGCGCGACTTCGAGAAGATCCGCGCGCTGATCCACAAGCGCGCGGGCATTTCGCTGGGCAGCCACAAGCGCGAAATGGTCTACAGCCGGCTGGCGCGCCGCCTGCGCACGCTGCAGCTGGCTGACTTTGCCGCGTACCTGGCGATCCTGGAGACGGACGACCGCTCGCCCGAGTGGGAGTTTTTCACCAACTCGCTGACGACCAACCTGACTTCATTCTTCCGCGAATCGCACCATTTCCCGCTGCTGGCCGAGCATGCGAAGAAGACCGGCCGCCCGTACAGCGTGTGGTGCTCCGCGGCGTCCACCGGCGAGGAACCGTACTCGATCGCCATCACGCTGGCCGAGGCGCTGGGCGAGCGCGCCGCCACCGTGCTGGCCACCGATATCGACACGCAGGTGCTGGCCAAGGCCCGCAGCGGCGTGTATTCGGCCGACCAGGTCGCGCGGCTGTCGCCCGAACGACTCAAGCGCTTTTTCCTGAAAGGCACCGGCCCGCGCGTGGGCTCGGTCAAGGTCAAGCCCGAGCTGGCCGCCACCATCACGTTCGATCCGCTCAACCTGCTCGCGCCCGACTGGGGCATCCGCGAGCAGTTCGATGCGATCTTCTGCCGCAACGTGATGATCTATTTCGACAAGCCGACGCAGGGCCGCATCCTGGAGCGCTTCGTGCCGCTGCTCAAGCCGCACGGCCTGCTCTTTGCCGGGCACTCGGAGAACTTCTCCTACGTCACGCGCGCGTTCCAGCTGCGCGGGCAGACTGTCTACGAACTGGCGCCCGATGCCGCCAGGGCGGGAAGGCCCTGATGCGCACGCCCTATCTGCCCGAGGCGCTGGCCACGCGCACCTACTTCGACCGCGAATTCGGCAAGCAGGCGGTCAAGCTGCTGCCCAACGAGTACTACGTGACGCGCGAGGACGTGGTGCTGACCACGGTGCTGGGTTCGTGCGTCGCCGCGTGCATCCGCGACGAGGTCGCCGGCGTCGGCGGCATGAACCACTTCATGCTGCCCGACGATGAGGGCGGCAGCGGCAGCGCCGACCGCATGCTGTCGCCGTCGATGCGCTACGGCAGCTACGCGCTGGAAGTGCTGATCAACGAGCTGCTCAAGATGGGCGCGCGGCGCGAGCGGCTGGAAGCCAAGGTCTTCGGCGGCGGTGCGGTGCTGGCCAACATGACCACGCTGAACATCGGCGACCGCAACGCGGATTTCGTGCTGCGCTACCTCAAGGCCGAAGAGATCCGCGTTGCGGCGCAGGATCTGCGCGGCCCGCATGCGCGCCGCGTCAGCTATTTCCCGGTCGGCGGGCTGGCGCTGGTGCGCCGCCTGACGCGGCAGGACGACGCGGTCTCGGTGGCGCGCGACGAACGCGCGCTGGCACGGGCCATCGCCACCTCGGCCAGGACCCCGGCGCGCGCGCCGGAGCGCACCCCCGAACTGTTTGCGCGGCAGTCTTCCACGCGCCAGCTTCCCTGAGCCAATCGAACACGAATTCCTATGACTGCCGCCAAGATCAAGGTGCTCTGCGTGGACGATTCCGCGCTGATCCGCAGCCTGATGACGGAGATCATCAACAGCCAGCCTGACATGGAAGTGGTTGGCACCGCGCCCGACCCGCTGGTGGCGCGCGACCTGATCAAGCGCCTGAATCCGGACGTGCTGACGCTGGACGTCGAAATGCCGCGCATGGACGGCCTGGATTTCCTGGAGCGCCTGATGCGGCTGCGGCCGATGCCGGTGCTGATGGTGTCGTCGCTGACCGAGCGCGGCTCGGAAATCACCATGCGCGCGCTGGAACTGGGCGCGGTGGATTTCGTCACCAAGCCCAAGCTCGGCATCCGCGACGGGCTGATTGAATACACCGACACCATCGCCGACAAGCTGCGCGCCGCAGCGCGCGCGCGCGTGCGTGCCGCGGCACAGCCGGCGCCGGGCGCCAGTGCCCCCGCGCCGATGCTGCGCAGCCCGCTGCTGTCGACCGAGAAGCTGATCATCCTGGGCGCCTCCACCGGCGGCACCGAGGCGATCAAGGAATTCCTGATGCCGTTGCCGCCCGACAGCCCAGCGGTCATGATCGTGCAGCATATGCCGGCCGGCTTCACGCGCTCGTTCGCGCAGCGCCTGGACGGGCTGTGCCGCATCACCGTGAAGGAAGCCGAGCACGGCGAACGCGTGCTGCCTGGCCATGCGTACATCGCGCCGGGCGACTCGCACCTGCGGCTGGCGCGCAGCGGCGCCAACTATGTCGCGCACCTGTCGCAGGAAGCGCCGGTCAACCGGCACCGGCCCTCGGTCGACGTGCTGTTCGATTCGGCCGCCGAGCATGGCGGCAAGAACGTGATCGGCGTGATCCTGACCGGCATGGGCAAGGACGGCGCGCGCGGCATGCTGCGCATGCGCGACGCCGGCGCCTATAACCTGGCGCAGGACGAGCACACCTGCATCGTGTTTGGCATGCCGAAGGAGGCGATCGCCGCCGGCGGCGTGCATGAAATCGTGCCCTTGCCGGCGATGACCCAGCGCGTGATGGCGCGCCTGGCCACGTACGGCACGCGCGCGCAACGGGTCTGAACGGATCCGGAAACCTGAACAAGCCCAGACAACAAGCTGAAACAACAAGCTGGACCGACTAGCCAACACTGCATTTACCTGGAGCCCTCAAAGTGGACAAGAGCATCAAGATCCTGGTCGTGGACGATTTCCCGACCATGCGCCGGATCATCCGCAACCTGCTCAAGGAGCTGGGATTCGTCAACGTCGAAGAAGCCGAGGACGGCGCCGCCGGCCTGGAGAAGGCCAAGGACGGCAGCTTCCAGTTCGTGATCTCGGACTGGAACATGCCCAACATGGACGGCCTGTCGATGTTGCAGGCGATCCGCGCCGACGCGAATATCGGCAAGATCCCCGTGCTGATGGTGACGGCCGAGGCCAAGAAGGAAAACATCATCGCCGCGGCCCAGGCCGGCGCCAACGGCTACGTGGTCAAGCCGTTCACGGCAGCCACGCTGGACGAGAAGATCGCCAAGATCTTCGAGAAGCTTGGCGGTTGATCCAAAGGAGCCCTTGCCATGACTCCGACGCTGAGCAACGATTCGGCCGAGCAACTGATCCTCCGCATCGGCAACCTGACGCGGATGCTGCGCGACAATATGCGCGAGCTCGGCCTGGACAAGGAGATCGAGCGCGCCGCGCAGGCCATTCCCGATGCGCGCGACCGGCTCAACTACATCGCGGCGATGACCGAGCAGGCGGCCGAGCGCACGCTGAACGCGGTCGAACTGGCGCAGCCGATCCAGTCCGACATCGAGCAGCAGGCCGAGACGCTGGACAAGCGCTGGGCGGGCTGGTTCGAGCAGCCGGTGGAGCTGGCCGACGCCCGCTCGCTGGTGCTCGACACGCGCGCTTTCCTGTCCGAGGTGCCGGGGCAAGCCCGCGCCACCAACAGCCACCTGCTCGACATCATGATGGCGCAGGACTTCCAGGACCTGACCGGGCAGGTGATCAAGAAGATGATGGACATGATCCGCACGCTGGAGCAGGAGTTGCTGCAGGTGCTGATCGACAATGTCCCGTCCGAACGGCGTGTGGAAGCGCAGGCGCCGTCGACGCTGATGAATGGTCCGCAGGTGAATCCGGAAGGGAAGCCGGATGTGGTGTCGGACCAGGCGCAGGTGGATGATTTGCTGGCGAGTTTGGGGTTCTGAGGTTTTGGTTGGGCAGGTGGTGGGAAGCCTTCGGCTGCGCTGCGCGCACGCCCAATCTCAGCTCTTAGGCTCGGGCACGGAGTGCGTCGCTGCTCTGGCACAGCGTTGTCGCATGCGAGCCCAACAGCTTGTTTCCTCCCGCATGTTTTCTCCCCTCTCCCGCGTGCGGGAGAGGGGCGGGGGAGAGGGCCGGCGCATCCACGAAGTCAACCGCATCAACACCTGCGCACCCGCATCATCCCCGGCAATTCGGCGATGAACGCTCTTTTAAGAGTTTGCCCATACTCGCGCTTGCTGCCTCTCTTCATACTGGGTCCGTCGCTGCGTCGTGGCGACCGGGTTTAGCAGCCCGAATGGATTAGGGCCGAACGACCGCCGTCAGGCGGTATCCTTACGTTCGCCGTGCCTGAGCATGCCCCTTCAATGGGCGGGCCCTGGCAGGGGAGCCTCCGGGCTCGCCGGCTCCTAATCCCCGGTCTGCTAACCCTGCCTTGTGCCCGCCCACCCCTATCAGCACCCGGGGAGCGGGACTGAACCTGTATGGTTAGGGGGCATTCCCATGCTTCAGTCCTTACTTGCCCATTCTGGGCGATTGGCAATCTCCAGTACCTGCACAATGCAGCAGCACGCGCTAGCCGTGCATGCGGAGGTGCGCCATGTATAGCCATAGCCATCACGGCATCACAGCGGAACACAATGGTGCCGACATGCTCGTGACCGCCTACAGCCCGGGCGAGAATCCGCTGAGCCTTGCAGTACAGCGTGCGGCGCAGCTTCATGGGCTCTTGCTCATGGCGAGTGATCATGGTGCTGCGAGCCTTGATCCGGTGGATCTCGACCAAGGAACCTGGGAGGGCTTGCTCTCCCTCGCGGCCCGGTTGGCGCACGAGACGCAGGTGTTGAGTGAACTGGTCGCATTACATGGCCAGGGATTGCAGGCTGACTGACCGTTGGACGGGGTGCGTAGCCGAGCAATCGGCTGCCGCCCCATCCTGGGCGATTTGATCTTTGGGCAGGCGCCGGCGGGCGGCTTGCTGGCGAGGTGGGGGGCCGAGGCGCCGGCTATTTCCACGCGTCCTGGCTACTTCCCCGAAGAAAGAAGCTCATTGCCGATCTGTGGGGACTGAGGGTTGCAGAACGATCCAAAGCGGCCATAGATGGCAAGTGTATTCAGCAGCGGAACCCGGTTTAACGCTGTACCGCCGGTTGCAAGTTCCGCCCGATACGGAAGCATCTATGCGTTGTTGTCATCCGGCTCAGCCCGGCCGAACGTAGCCAACCATCGGTAAGCGTACAGAGAGGCTAAACTGAGCTCACCCATTACGTAGGATATAAAGACGCATTACCATGACCAACATCCGCCTAGGTGACAAACCGTATTCGGAGGAACAGATGACCGGGGAGATATCCGCGTGAGGCCATTTTCACTGCGAGTTTTCGTGCCGTCGGGTGATCCCACGGGTGTATTGATTGCGACCAGAGACGACGGTATTGGCAAGGCAACGATTTTTTCTCGACCGCTCCTTGGCGAGGTTAAGGGTCGGAAAGAGTGGAACTTGCCTGGGATCTACTTGCTTGTAGGCTCTTCCAAAGTCTACATCGGTGAAGGCGACCCGGTAGGCAAGCGTCTTGAGGACCATGCTGCGAAGAAGGCTTTTTGGGAGAGAGCGTTGTACTTCACCGCAGATACGCGACTGAACAAGGCACATATCCAGCATCTGGAGTCAAAGCTGGTTAAGCTCGCTCAGGAAGCGGGCGTTATGACGCTCGATAATGGGAACAATCCGCAGACTCCTGCGTTGGGTGAAGAGGAATATGCGTTCGTCGAGAATGTGCTCGCCGATCTGTTATTGATGCTGCCGCTATTGGGATTCTCGCAATTTGAAGCGTCGCATGCGGGAGGGGAAAGTGTCGATGAAGAGGTAGACGCTCCCAATGTGTCCACTACGGGAAAACGGCGCGCCGTATATTCCGCGATGCCTCGGGGCTTGTTGTTCCATAGCACGTCGAAAGATGCCCGGGCCACGATCGAAACAGTTGAGGGTGGCGTGGTTCTGAAAGCTGGCAGCACTGTGGCAAGGGAATCCGCTCCGAGCTTCGATGTCTGGATGCCAAAGTATGCGCAAATGCGCCGACAACTGATCGACTCTGGGGTCATCGTTCCTGAGAACGGGAAATTGGTTGTGAAACAGGACCAGTTTTTCTCTTCGGCTTCCGGTGCTGCCACGGTCGTGCGCGGGGTTAGCAGTAACGCAGACGGTTGGGTTGGCGCGGACGGTCAGATCCTTGGCGACCTCCTGCGGCAGTGGAAGCAAAAGAATTCTTAGCGACACGGTTCTGTAACAGAAGGGCGGGATCAGGCTTGCGGTTATTGCGGGTCGAAGGGGTGAGCTTGGAGGCTCATCGGCCCACCAACACCGCCGCCACTTCGAACTTCCGCTCTCGACCCACCTAGGCCGTTAGGCGCCCCGCAATCTGTGGCAGCAATCTGACGCATGCAGCCGTTCAGATGCATTCCATGGTCAGCTTGAATCAATCTCGTAGGATGAACTCCCCTTTGAGATGTCAGTATGGGCGCCGTCTTGTGCAGATGAAAGTGTGAACGCTGACTGACGGCACAGCATTCAGCGGGTTGCGGCCGACCTGACGGAAGCAAAAAAGCGACTCAGTTCCTTGGGGGTACCCGACTTCAAGGGAGTGGGTGGAAAATGGGCTGCGACTCTGAAACAATGGGGGGCGCTCTGCTCTGTGTGAACAGATCGCAGGAGAAGAATAACGACCAACTAAAGGTGTCGCGTGCACAAACTGTTTACGGACGGCGCATTTGCGAGAGTCATGCGAGTCGGAGACTCGCGTCGGTTCAATATCGATCTGAAAACTAATCGTGCGGCAATTGTGGCCGAAGCTGTTGCTACTGCCAGCACGGGAAACGCTGAATTCTCTAAAGCATTCAAGACTCTAATCAAGCAACGGCAGTGTCATTCAATTAAGAATTATTCGCACAGCTTGATTCTCAGATCCATCGCGAGATATCTTGGTCATAGATTCCGCATTGTGCCAAGAAGCCGGGATAGTCTTGTCAAAGAAGTCATTGAAACGCTTGGTGACTCAACTCCTATATACATTATCCGGCGGGATATACAGTCATTTTACGAGACATTGCCTACCGACGATGTTAAAAGAAGGCTCGTCTACAGTTCGCAGATTCCAAGTCGTGTTAGACGATATATAAAATCCTATTTTTCGATGTTTTGCCCTGGCAATGGTCGCGGAATTCCGCGCGGGATTGGCATGAGTTCGGTTATTGCAGAACTTGTCATGCACTCTACTGACCAAAAAATTCGGGAAATCGAGGGTATATATAAATATTTTCGCTATTCTGATGATATTCTCATATTTTCGTACATCAAGCCAGACTCCATTATTCCGAGGTTAGAGGAAATTGTTAAGCCAACGGGCCTGCGATTCAATCGCTCAAAATCCTACAGTCGGGAGCTCGATTGTGCAGATGCGAAGAAATCTGTTGCTCAGAGCTTTGAATATCTGGGGTATAAGTTCGGTTTTTTGAATAGTGGGACGGGGAAGAATCCACGCGTGGTGTCCGTGGGCATTTCGGATAGAAAGATTTCGAAAATAAAGACGCGCATTATTTGCGCGCTCAAGAATAACCAAAAGCATCCGGATCTGGCGCTGCTTCAGGATAGAATTAGGTTCTTGGCTAGCAACTACTATGCGTTCCGAAATGGTGCGCCTGCATTAAAAACGTCTCGCTATGTTCGTTCTGGAATTTACTACAATTATCATCTTTGTGGCGAATATAAGGGAGGTAAAAAGTTGGCGCATAAGTGCGCCGAATTGAAATCCCTGGATGCATTTTATCATTCTCTTTTGATTAGTAAAAAAAGCACGTTCAGTGCTGCGTTTGGTACTCCTTTGGGGGCGCCTGGCCTAAAGCGACTTCGCGACATTTCATTTTATAAAGGTTTTTCAATGAAAATGACTGTTCGCTTTCATCCGGATCGAGTGCAAGCTATTAAGGCTGTGTGGCGCAATGCATAAAGAGCGACACTCTGTAGCTTGGCATAAACGTGCATTAGTTACCGAAACACTTCCGTATGAGGTGCCTGTCATTTTCACGAATGACAGGTTTTTCTACTTGGTGACGAGGGAAGACGAGGATGAGGATACCCGGAAGGCGATAAGCAAGATTTTGCAGTCGCCTAAACATTATTCAATTCCGTATCAGTACCAAATTCGGAAAGACAGCACCCGTACAACTGAGTTGAGTATTATTCATCCTCTCTGGCAGTTGGAGATTTGCAATTTTTACGCCGCCCATGAGGGGTCGCTGCTTTCGTTTTGTGCAAAAAGCGAGTATTCACTGCGACGTCCAAATGCAATTGCCTCCATGTATTCGGGTGCAGAAATACTGAATAATGCTGTCTCCCCCAAGCAGGGTATCGTTGAAAAAGAGGATCCTGATGATGAAATAAGTCCATCGCATTTCGTTTCGTACTTTACATACTCAAAATATAATTTATTGAGCAAATTTTACGAATCTAGAGAGTTTCTTCGATTGGAGAAGCGCTTTAGGTTTATGAGGACGCTTGATATTTCAAAATGCTTCTATCATATATACACCCATTCCGTTAGTTGGGCAATCAAGGATAAGAGGTTCGCTAAGTTGCATAGCAACTCGTATTCGTTTGAAGGACGATTTGATCGTCTGATGCAGACGGTGAACTATAACGAGACTAACGGTATTGTCGTTGGCCCAGAGCTTTCGAGGATATTCGCCGAGATTATATTGCAGGAAGTTGATTTATCAATTCAACGAGAACTGACCCAAAAAATGCTCGTCGAGGGACGTGATTATTCCATTAGACGATATGTGGATGACTATGCAATCTTCGCGTCGGGTAATGATTTGCTGGATTATATTCAGAAGGTTGTTGCTGAGAAGCTTGGTGCCGTCAAACTGTATCTTAATGAGAAAAAGATTCAGACCCATGAACGACCGTTTGTGACGCCATTAACGCTTGCGCGATCCGAGTTGGGCGAGAGGCTGAAATCGTTGGAGGACTTTCTTGCAGTCGAGGAGGAACTGTCCCCCATGCGGCTAAACAAACTTCGGGGGATTCTCAAGGAGGTTCGTTCAGTCGCGGCAAAACACGGAATCGATATTGGAAGCGTCAGTGGTTGGGTGATTTCTGCGTTGAGAAGAGCGGCATTTAGGAATAATGCACAGTTCACGTCGAACGCCACCGCGGATGCTGCTGATAAATGGTTGAAGATAACGCAAGTAATCCTTGATCTAACGTTTCACCTATGCGCTTTAGATCTTCGAGTTCGTACCACCTATAGCGCATGTCAGCTCATAAAAGCGATATTTTCAATAAGCGAAAAATTGCCAGACGATCACCTTGATCAGATTAGGCATCTAGTCGCTGATGAGCTGTCCCTCCTAGTCGCGACTTTCGGTAAGAACGGCGAAGTGGGTGATGCAGTAGAGTACTTTAACGTGTTGATTTGTGGCGCCCATTTTCTACGTCAAGAGTTTACGACGAGCAACACGGTTGAAATTGCGCTAAAGAGCCTTGCTGCTGAGGATTTGACATATTTCAAATACATTACGCTAAAGTTTTGCTATCTCTCAGATGCCGAGCATTTCAAGAAAGAACTGTTGGACCTCTGTGACCGAGCGAAACTGATGCTGTTGGCTGGAGACCCCAAACAAGAGTCCCAGTTGTTCCTAATGCTATGCGATTTTCTGAGCTCCCCGGCTGTCCAGGGGAAAGATAAACTCAGCGTCTATAAACACGTCTTCGGCGGGACTATCAGTCTTGCGACGATGGAGCGTGTGGCGAAACGGGTTGGCTTCGTTGATTGGGACGGCCTCAATGTCGATCACATTCTTCGTCGCAAGGAGTTGCGTCCTGTGTACGCTGTGGCATAGTAGCGCCCGGGGCGGGTACGTATGTATGCAGGCAGTCAGGGGACGTTGTACAGGGATCCTGGCTTACGATCGATCGGCAGTTTCGGTTCGAACGGGTCTTCGGACACACACATGGCATCTAACGTATCTGCCCCACTCCAAACACGGATATGTCGCCGTGCGAGTTCGCGGAACCGAGGCGGCGTCAGTTCACTACCGCAAAGCGGTCGCTCGCCGCCCAAATGGCAATGGCGGAGACTGGCCGAACTCGGCCAACTGTCCACCGCCAGCCCACAGCAGCAAGCACAGCGCTGGCCAGAGGGAGTTCGTCCATGGCACGGGCTTGCTTCAAGCCACCCGCTAGTCGCCGCCTTCTCCACTTTCCCCTAAAGTCCCCCACCCACCCCGCCGTTAACCCCCAATCACCCCCATTTCCCAAACAACACCCAAATCCCCCGCCTTTTCCCCTGAATGGGAACCCCCCCACGCTTCGATAATCCGTCCTGACGAATAGCGGCTTGCCGCTTCGCACGGAGCGTGGATGTCCGAAGAAAGCGATCTCGAGAAAACCGAACCCGCCTCACCCCGGCGCCTGGAAAAGGCGCGCGAGGAGGGGCAGGTGGTGCGTTCGCGCGAGCTGGCCACGTTCATCATGCTGATCGCCGGCGTCGTCGGGCTGTGGACGCTGGGCGGCCACATGGGCCGCAGCCTTAACCAGGTCATGCAGGGCGCGCTGCGCTTCGAGCGGGAAACCGCCTTCGATACCTCGCGCATGCTGTCGCGCTTTGCCCTGATGGTGTGGGACAGCCTGCTTGCCTTCCTGCCGCTGCTGCTGCTGTTCGGCGTTGCCGCGCTGGCCGCGCCGCTGATGCTGGGTGGCTGGGTGTTCTCGGCCAAGGCGTTCGCGCCGCAGTTCTCGCGCATGTCGCCGATCGCCGGGCTGGGCCGCATGTTTTCCGCCCACTCGCTGGTCGAGCTCCTCAAGGCCGTGGCCAAGTCGCTGCTGGTTGGCGCGGTCGGGGCCTGGGTGCTGTGGCAGCGCCTGCCGGAAGCCATCGCGCTGATGAACGCGCCGGTGCAGGAAGCGCTGCTGCACATGGTCGACCTGGTGCTGTACTGCTGCCTGGTGGTCTCGCTGTCGCTGCTGGTGGTGGCGGCCATCGACGTGCCGTGGCAGTACTGGGAGTTCTTCAAGAAGCTGCGCATGACCAAGGAAGAGGTCAAGCAGGAATTCAAGGAGAGCGAGGGCGACCCGCATATCAAGAACCGCATCCGCCAGCAGCAGCGCGCCATGGCGCGCCGTCGCATGATGACCGAAGTGCCCAAGGCTGACGTGGTGGTGACCAACCCCACCCACTTCGCCGTGGCGCTGCGCTATGAAGAAGGCCGCATGGGCGCGCCGCGCGTGGTGGCCAAGGGCACCGGCGAAGTCGCCGCGCGCATCCGCGCGCTGGCCGCCGAGCACCGCGTGCCGCTGATGTCGGCGCCGCCGCTGGCGCGCGCGCTGCACCGCCACGTGGAGCTGGGCCACGAGATTCCCGCAGGACTCTATACCGCCGTGGCCGAAGTGCTGGCCTGGGTCTACCAACTGAAGCACTGGCACTACTCGCAGGGCCCGCAGCCGCAGGCGCCGTCGGACCTGCTGGTGCCTGATGAACTCGCTGTACCGGAAAGCCGCGCATGAACGCTCTGAGCTCGCTGTTGAACCTGCCTGGCCTGCGCTCGGCCGGCCAGATGAAGGCCTTCACGGGGCCGCTGCTGATCATCATGATCCTCGGGATGATGATCCTGCCGCTGCCGGCCTTTGTGCTGGACCTGCTGTTCACCTTCAATATCGCGCTGGCGATCATGGTGCTGCTGGTCAGCATGTACACGCAGAAGCCGCTGGACTTTGCCGCGTTCCCCGCGGTGCTGCTGTTTACCACGCTGCTGCGCCTGTCGCTGAACGTCGCTTCCACCCGCGTGGTGCTGCTCGAAGGCCATACCGGCCCCGACGCCGCCGGCAAGGTGGTGGAAGCGTTCGGCCACTTCCTGGTGGGCGGCAACTTCGCCGTCGGCATCGTGGTGTTCGCGATCCTGGTGGTGATCAACTTCATGGTCATCACCAAGGGCGCGGGCCGGATCGCCGAGGTGGGCGCGCGCTTCATGCTGGACTCGATGCCTGGCAAGCAGATGTCGATCGATGCCGACCTCAATGCAGGCCTGATCGACGAAGCCGCCGCCAAGAAGCGCCGTGCCGAGGTGGCGCAGGAATCCGACTTCTACGGCGCCATGGACGGTGCCAGCAAGTTCGTGCGCGGCGACGCCGTGGCGGGCCTGATCATCATGTTCATCAACCTCGCCGCCGGCATGGTGGTGGGCATGGTGCAGCACGACCTGGACTTCGGCACCGCCGTGCACAACTACACGCTGCTGACCATTGGCGACGGCCTGGTCGCGCAGATCCCGGCGCTGGTGATCTCCACCGCGGCCGGCGTGATCGTGTCGCGCGTGGCCAATGAGCAGGACGTTGGCGAACAGCTTACCGGGCAGCTGTTTTCCAACCCGCGCGTGCTGTACCTGACCGCCGGCATCATGGGCCTGATGGGCATTATCCCGGGCATGCCGCATTTCGCCTTCCTGCTGCTGTCCGGCGTGCTGGTCTGGATGGGCCGCTACCTGTCGCGCAAGGCGGCGACGCAGCAGCAGGTGAAGCAGCGCGAGGAACGGACGCCTGCAGTGGCGCAGGAATCGACCGAAGCCAGCTGGGACGACGTCGCGCTGGTCGACCCGCTGGGCATGGAAGTGGGCTATCGCCTGATCACGCTGGTCGACCGCGCGCAGGACGGCGAACTGCTCGGCCGCATCAAGAGCATCCGCAAGAAGGTGGCGCAGGAAATCGGCTTCCTGGTGCCGGTCGTGCATATCCGCGACAACCTGGAGCTGAAGCCCAACGCCTACCGCATCACGCTCAAGGGCGTCGAGATCGGCCGCGGCGAAGCCATGCCGGGGCAGTGGATGGCGATCAACCCCGGGCAGGTCAGCGGCACGCTGCCGGGGGCGGCCACGCGCGACCCCGCCTTCGGGCTGCCGGCGGTGTGGATCGATGCGGGCATCAAGGAGCAGGCGCAGTCCTACGGCTATACCGTGGTCGATGCCAGCACCGTGGTCGCCACGCACCTGAACCACCTGATCCACATGCACGCGGCCGAACTGCTCGGCCGCCAGGAAGTGCAGGCGCTGCTGGACCGCATCGCCAGGGATGCGCCCAAGCTGACCGAAGACCTGGTGCCCAAGACCATCTCGCTGACGGCGCTGCAGAAGATCCTGCAGAACCTGCTCGACGAAGGCGTGGCGATCCGCGACATGCGCACCATCCTCGACGTGGTGGCCGAGCACGCGCCCAAGATCAGCGACCCCAACGAACTGACCGCGATGGTGCGCGTGGCGATGGGCCGCGCCATCACGCAGCAGCTGTTCCCGAACAACGCCGACCTGCAGGTAATCGGCCTCGACGCCGGGCTGGAGCGGGTGCTGTCGCACGCGCTGACCAACGGCGGCGGCATCGAGCCGGGGCTGGCCGATGCGCTGCTGCAGCAGACCCAGGGCGCGGTCACGCGCCAGGAGCAGATGGGGCTGGACCCGGTGCTGCTGGTGCCGTCGCAGCTGCGCCCGCTGATGGCGCGCTTCCTGCGCCGCACGCTGCCGCAGCTGAGGGTGCTGTCGCACGCCGAAGTGCCTGACAACCGCAATATCCGCATCACGGCCATGATCGGCGCGTGAGGTGCAAGCAACAGAGCCCACGACAGAGATAACGATGAGCGTAGCCAAATTTGTCGCCGCCAACGGCCGTGAAGCCATGCGCCAGGTGCGTGAAGCCATGGGCCCCGATGCCGTGGTGCTGTCCAACCGCACCGTCGAAGGCGGCGTAGAGATCGTCGCCATGCGCGATGCCGATCTGGGCAGCGTGTCGGCCGGCGCGCAAACCTACGTGCCGCCCGCGCCGCCGACGGCCGTGCCGGAGGCGCCTGCCATCGGCGACCTGCGCGGCGAGCTGCAGTCGATGCGCGCGATGCTGGAGCGCCAGCTTGCCGGCATCGGCAATGCGCCCGCCGCGGCGGGCCACGGCGTTGCCGCCAGCGACCCGCTGCGCGAATCGCTGTTTGAATGGATGGTGGGCGCGGGTTTCTCCGGCCAGCTGGCGCGCACGCTGCTGGCGCGCCTGCCGCTGGGTTACGACCGTCCCGCCGCGATGACGTGGATTCGCAAGGAGCTGGCCAGCAAGGTGCCGGTGCTTGGCGACGAAGACCACCTGTTCGCGCAGGGCGGCGTGCTGGCGCTGATCGGGCCCACCGGCGTGGGCAAGACCACCACCACCGCCAAACTGGCGGCGCGCTTCGTGCTGCGCCACGGTGCCGACAAGATGGCGCTGCTGACCACCGACAGCTTCCGCATCGGCGCGCATGAGCAGCTGCGCATCTACGGCGACATCCTCGGCGTGCCGGTGCATGCGGTGAAAGACGCCGCCGACCTGCGCTTTGCGCTGGCGGCGATGAAGGACAAGCATCTGGTCATCATCGACACCGTCGGCATGAGCCAGCGCGACCGCAGCCTGTCGGAGCAGATCGCCATGCTGGCCGGCGTGCCCGCGCCGGTGCAGCGCGTGCTGCTGCTCAACGGCGCCAGCCACGGCGACACGCTCAATGAAGTCGTGCATGCCTACCGCCACGATGCCGCGCCCGATGACGGCGGCATCGACGGCTGCATCATCAGCAAGCTGGATGAGGCCACGCACCTGGGCTCCGTGCTCGATGTGGTGATCCGCCACCGCCTGCCGGTGTTCTACGCCTCCACCGGCCAGCGCGTGCCTGAGCACCTGGAACTGGCCAGCGGCACCGCGCTGGTCGAACGCGCTTTCCTGACGCCGCGCCGCGGCTCGGTCTTCGCCGATGCCGACGCCGCGCGCCGCCGCCAGACCGTCGCGGACGAGCAGGCCGGGAACGGTGGGAATGGCGGTAAGGGCGGCGCCGACGACGTCCTGCGCTCGCTGACCGACAGCGCCGATGCGCTGGGCCAGTGCGTCGCGGAACTCAATGGCGCGGGCCTTGGCTTCGACCTGGCGCGCTCGCTGTGGCAGCAGCGCACCGCGGGCGATACCGTGCTGCGCGCGATGGCACAGCAGGTACGCGAAGCCGTCTGCCGCGATGTCAACCGCGCCTGCGACCAGTACGTGCTGGCGCTGGCAGCCACGCTGCCGGTCAGCGTGCCCGGCCGCCGCACGCCGCAGCCGCTGCAGCACACGCTGTGGCTGGGCGATCGCGATGGCACGCCGCTGGCCGCCACCGTCACCGCCGCCGGCCGCGCCGGCCAGCCGCTGGGCGAGGCCGACGCTGAGGCCGCTAACCTGCGTGCCGCCATGAGCGCTGCGCGCAAGGTGGTCAACCTGGTCGACGCGATGCCGTCCGCCGCCACGCTGGCGCGCTGGCAGCAGGCGGGCGAACGCTGGATCGCGGGCGCGCGCAAGACCGTGCGCGTGGTCAGCGCAGGCGCCGCCTGGAAGCTCGACGCGCTCGCCGATACGCTGACCTTCCACGCCGTCGGCGACGCAGAGGTGCGCGATCGCGAGGCTGTGCGCTGGCTCGCCACTGCCGAAGTGCGCGTGCCCGACAGCCCCGCCCGCGGCAGGGGCGCCCCCGAAGGCGGCATCGATGCCTGCCTGGTGGTGGTGCGCCTGGTCGACCGCGCTAGCGGCGAACTGCTCGATACCCGCTACCTGCTGTGCGACCCCGCGCTGGCGCCGGACGCGGCACAGGTGGCGCACTGGGCGCCGTGGTCGGATACCGCCGAAACGCGCCTGCGCACGCTGCGCCATGCCGCCGACCATTTCGCGCAGGATGCCGAAGCCGGGCACGCCGCCAGTGCCGCACTCGCGGCGCTGCAGCTTGGCCTGTCCGTGCTGCGCCTCGAACACGCGCCGACCGCGACCGCCCCGGCCTTCCTGGCACGGCTGGCTGGCCGCACCGTGCGGGGTGGCACGGCGGTGCCGGGCACCGTGCTCAATGAAGGCATGGGCCGCATGCTGGCGCTGCTCGACGTATTGGAGAACTATCCCGGCCGCACGGCGGCGGCACCTGCCGCTGCCGTGGAGGTGGTCGATGCGATGCGGGCCGATGCGATGGGAGTCGATACCATGGGAGCCCTGCAGTGAGCACCCTTGCCATGGACCAGGCAGAGAGCCTGCGGCGCATGCTGGCGCCGCGTACCACGCGCCGTATCGCCGTGGTCGCCAGCGAACGCGGTGCCGGCGCCACCACCGTGGCGCTAGGCCTGTCGCACGCCCTGGCGATGCAGGGCGAGCGCGTGCTGCTGCTCGACGAGGACCCGGCCACGGCGCGCGCAACCCGGCTTGCCGGCGCGACCCCGGCCGGCACGCTCGCCGACGTGCAGGAAGGACGCCTGCCACTGGAAGCCGCGGCGGGCGCCGGCACCGGCGGCGCGGTATCGGTGCTGCCGGCTGGCCGCCAACGCGCGGGGCTTGAGGTGCCGGCTGCGGCGCTGTCGGCCTTCCGCAGCGTGCTGATCGATGCCACCGCCGATGCCGACGGCGCGCTGTCGCCCTTTGCCGGCGGCGCGCACAACGTGGTGATCGTGATGCGCCCGGAACTGGCGTCGATCACCGCCGCGTACGCCTGCATCAAGCGCCTGCACCACCTGTACGCCTGGCGCCGCTTCCACCTGGTGGTCAACATGGCCACCACCGAGGCCGCCGTGCACGCGATCCTGCGCAACCTGGCGCGTACCGCCAGCCAGTACCTGGGCGTGGAAGTGCTGTGCGCCGGCTGGCTGCCGGCCGATCCGCTGGTGGCGCGCGGCGTGCAGCTCGGCCGCTGCGTGGTGGAGGCCTTCCCGGCCGCCCCCGCGACCAGCGCGCTGCGCCGCACCGCCGGCAGCATCGGCGGGTGGCCGCTGCGCGCCGAGGCGCCAGCCCCCGCCGCAACGCCCGTGCCGGCATGAGCCCCGCCCGAGCCATGCCTTACCAACGAACCAGACCCTGAGCCAGCCGGCGCGCCGCGTGGCGCGCCCGTCCAGCAATCCAGCATTCACGAGAATTGCACCATGTACACGATCCAGGGAAAGCTCGACCAGGCCGATGTGGTCAAGGCGCACGCACAGCTGGTGCGTCGCATCGCCCTGCAGCTGGCCGCCAAGCTGCCTGCCAGCGTGCAGATCGACGACCTGATCCAGGCCGGCATGATCGGCCTGCTCGATGCCGCCAAGCGCTATGAAGACACCCACGGCGCGCGCTTCGAGACCTACGCCAGCCAGCGCATCCGCGGCGCCATGCTCGACGAGGTGCGCGCCAACGACTGGCAGTCGCGCAGCCTGCGCCAGTTCACGCGGCGCATCGAACGCACCCAGCGCTCGCTCGAGCAGAAGCTCGGACGCACGCCGCTCGATTCCGAGGTGGCCGAGGCAATGGAAATGCCGCTGGACGAATACCAGGTCCTGCTCAACGAGGTCTATGGCTGCCAGCTGCTCCATTACGAAGATTTCGAGCGCTCCGGCGAAGAGGATTTCCTCGACCGCCATCTTGGCGGCAGCGACGACGGCAATCCGCTGGCGGTGCTGATGGAGAGTGGCATGCGCCAGGCGCTGATCCGCGCCATCGACCGGCTGCCCGAGCGCGAGAAGCTGGTGCTGTCGCTGTGCTATGACCAGGAGCTGAACCTGCGGGAGATCGGGGCGGTGCTGAATGTGACCGAGTCGCGAGTGTGCCAGATCCGGGGGCAGGCGATTACGCGGTTGCGGAATCAGTTGCGTGGGTTGTTGTGATGGCTGGCTTGGCGCGCGGCGCCTGTCTCGCGCTTGTGGCGGTGTCTGCGTGTGCCTGGGCGGCGAATGAAGGTGGGACGCGGCATGCGTGGACCGGGTCGGTCAATGGGCCGGCGTTGCATGGGCGGGGGCAGCGGGCCGTATCGGCGCCTATTCAGCCAGCAGGGGTGTTACCTCAGTCCGAAGGGGTGATTACTACGGTGCGGTGGCGTTATCGCTTCGCGCAGACGCCGCCTTTAGAGCTGCAGGCATATCTCTGCAATGCGCAGCGGTGTGTGATGTTGCCTCAGGCCGAGGGGCAGACTTCAGCGTTCTCCGGGGATGATGCTACCAAGGGGTTTGTGTTTGCGTTCCGGGTGCCGGGGCAGGGGAGTCTGGTGCCGGTTTTGCAGGGGCGGAGTGCTGAGGTGGTGGTTGGATTTCGGTAGGGGGCTTTTTTTGTTTTGTTGTGCCTTGCGGCTGGGCATCTGGTGGAGATTTGATGCGCCCGGTTCCGCCCTATAGGGCGGGTAACCTTTTGTCCGAGCGACAAAAAGTCACTACTAGCAGTTCGGCCTATCATCGGGGTTACAAGTACGGTAAGTTATTGATTTAATTGAATTTACTGTGCATGGCTGTGCAACCGTGTTAAGCACGATCGATCCGCATCCTACGGTGCAGGGTTCCACGCGGCCCTGTCGGCCTACCTCCAGATCACGCTGCAATTCGGCGAGGTCAGCCTGGAATACTGGGACGTGCTGGCGTACCTGTACGAGTGCCGTTCGCACTGACGGTCTCGAATTTCGATTCCGAAAAAGCACATCCATTTTCGGATTAATCCTATAGACCGCAGTCACGGCGGAGTGAGTTAATGCCATCCGTAGCAGTGTCAGTGGGTTGACGCTGCTGCGGATGAGCTGGCTTTCCCCGCAGGCTCGTCCATTTCTCTGCTCCCCCAGGGCGTTCGTCCAGTGCGGCCTGGGTTTTTTTCCGCTTGCGCCAGGGGAAGCCGCATCACATTGGCCATCAGCAGGGGCCGGCGTACCGCATTCGCAGTTCAGATCAGCAACAGAATCAGAAGTCCAAGCTATGAACAGCAATTTCTATCGTCTCGTCTTCAGCCGTGCCAGGAACATGCTGGTCGCGGTGCAGGAATGTGCAGCAGGGTATGGCAAGGGCCGCCAAGGAGCCACGCGTGCGGTGCGCGCTACTGTACTGGACGCGGTATCGGTGGCCCGCTTTGCCCTGCCGGCGATCACGCTGGCGGTGTTGCTGCTGACCGGCCTGCCAGTGGTGAGCCTCGCGCAGGTGGTGGCCGATCCCAATGCCGGCGCCAACCGGCCGACCGTGGTGCAGACGGCCAACGGCATCCAGCAAGTGAACATCACCAGGCCATCCGCCGCCGGGGTGTCCACCAACGGCTACACGCAATTCGATGTACCGAAGGCGGGCGTGATCCTGAACAACTCGCCGGTCGTCACGAACACCCAGCAGGCGGGGTATGTGAACGGCAACCCGAACCTGCTGCCTGGCGGCTCGGCGCGGATCATCGTCAACCAGGTCAACAGTCCAACCGCGAGCCCGAGCCAGTTGCGCGGCTACATCGAGGTGGCAGGCCCCGGTGCCCAGGTCGTGGTGGCCAATCCAAATGGGTTGCTGGTGGATGGGCTTGGCTTCATCAATACCACCCGCGCGACCCTCACCACGGGATCACCGGTCTTCGGCGGCAGCGGCAGCCTCGACGCCTACCGCGTGACCGGTGGCCAGATCACCGTGCAGGGCGATGGCCTGAACGCGGTGAATGTGGATCAGGTGGACCTGATCGCGCGCGCCGTGCAGGCCAATGCCGCCATTTACGGCAACCGCCTCAGCGTGATTGCTGGCGCCAATCAGGTTGACTACAACACCCTGCAGGCCACGCCGATTGCGGGAACGGGCGCGGTGCCAGCGGTGGGCATCGACGTAAGCCAGCTGGGCGGGATGTATGCGAACAAGATCATTCTCGCCTCTAACGAGAACGGTGTCGGCGTGTCCTTGCGCGGCGTCCAGGCGGCCCAGGCCGGCGACCTGACCCTGACGGCGCAGGGCCAGTTGATCCTAACCGGCCAGACGAACGCGAGCGGCAGCTTCGTCGCCTATGCGCGCGATGGCATCGACAACAGCGGCACCACCTACGCCAAAGGCGCCGCCTCGATCAACACCGACGGCACGCTGACCAACAGCGGCACGCTGGCCGCGCAGCAATGGGTCAATGCCTA
>NZ_JBIVHB010000038.1:0-41322 GCF_044748965.1 Cupriavidus sp. NPDC089707 | reverse complement strand
GTCGATGGCCGCATCGTCGAGATCGCCCATCACAAGGGCCATATCACCACCGTCAATCTCGATACCCGCCGCAATGTCGCGGTCGACGTCCTGTTCGCCCATCCGCGCAACAAGCCGTCCGCAAGCCTGCATGAATCACTGGGCCTCGCCACGGTCGATACGCCCACTGGCATCGTCCTCAAAGTCGACGAGCGCCGCCAAACCAGCATCCCCGGCATCTACGCCGCTGGCGACCTCGCCACGCCCTTCTTGCCCTCGGTCACCCAGGCATCATCGCAGGGCGCGATGGCGGGTATCTTCGCCCAGCAGTCGATGGTTGTTTGAGAGCACAGATTCCTTTCTCCCGTTGCGTCGTCGCCTTCGAAAAGGTCGGCGTAGATTGGCGCGGTGAAGGACGGATCGTCGAGTCAAGGAGATGACATGGCAGAGCAAAGTGCCGATCAGGTCGGTGACTGGAATGGTCAAAGCGGGGAGCGCTGGGTCGCCAACCAGGCCCGGCTCGACGCTATGGTGGCGGTGTTCGGCCAGGCCGCGATAGAAGCCGCCGCGCCCGCGACGGGTGAGCGCGTGCTGGACATCGGCTGCGGCGCGGGCGCGTCGAGTCTGGCTCTCGCAGCCCGCGTCGGCGCAGGGGGCCAAGTGCTGGGCGTGGACATATCCGAACCGCTGATCGGCCGAGCGCGCGCGCTTCATCGCGAACATCCATCTCGACCAACTCAACACCGGGCAGCGGCCGCACTTTAGCGAGGTTGCGTATCGTGCCGAATACGCGGAAGCCCCGGGACGCAAACTTCGCAGCGGTGGCGCGGCCGATGCCCGAAGACACACCGGTAATCACGACGACTTGGGAATTGGACATGGCAGCTTCTTTCTGAATGGATAAACGGAAAATCGGGTACCTCGACGTGGCGCACCGCACTGAAAGCGCAGCCACATTCGCGGAGAGACTATTTGCCTGCAACGGCGATCGATTCGTCAGGCTGCCAGCCACCGCCCAGCGCCTTGAATGCCGCGACGGCAGCGCGTGCCGATTCCGTTTGCGCCTGGGCGTGCGCGTCTGACGCACGCAGCAGGTTTTCATCGGCCTGCAGGACTTCGATCAGACTGACGACGCCTTTCTGGTAGGCAGAAAATGAAGCGTCGCGCGCGCCGCCGAGGGAATCCACGCCTTGTGTGAGAACGGCCGCCTGCTCCTCGCGTTTGACCAGTGCGGAGAAGGCGTTTTCCACGTCTTCCGCGGCGCGTAGCACGGCGAGCCGGTACGCAGCCAGCATTTCAGCCTCTTCTCCCTTGGCCTGATCGATCTGGGCGTTGATGCGGCCGAAGTCGAACAGGCGCCAGCGAAGGCCGAGCACGCCGGCAAATTGGTTCGCGCGTCGATTCCCCCGCTCGAAGTCGGCCTCGATGCGGCAATGAACGCGCTCGACGTGATGCTCGGCGCGCTGCCGGGCACGTACCGGGCGGAGCGCTTCAGGTCCGGCAGACCGAAGGTTCGCTCGCCCAGGCAGCGCTTGCCGAATACCAGGCGTCCAAGGCCGGTGCGATCGCTACGCGGCTGGCTGTAGCTGCACAGACCGCCGATATCTACATCACCATCCGTGGTCTGCAGGCGCGCCTGAAGGTGGCCCGTCACCAGGTGCAGACGCAAGGAGAATTGCTCTCCACCATCAACCTGCTTTACGGCAAGGGGCTGGCGGCCGAGCGCTTGCGCAAGACCGCGACATCCCGGCCGCTCCGCAGATTGCGACCAGCGGATCGCCAGGTGAATTGCTGAGGCGCCGACCCGACCTCATCGTCGCAGAGCGCCGCCTGGCGGCTTCCAACGCGCGCATCGGTGCCGCCATTGCCGAGTACTACCCGAAGTTCTCGCTCAGCGGCCTGATCGGCAGCGCTACATCGGTGGGCGCCGGAAGCCTGTTCGGCAGTGGTGTGGGGCCTTCATGCTTTCGCGCCGCTTTGTTACCTCTACCGTTATTTGTGCGTTGTCGCTCGCATTGAGCGCTTGCGGCGAAAAGGCCCCTGCCGATCCGCGCACCGAGGCACCCTTGGTCCGCGCCGCGCTCGTGCAGCCGGTCGGCTCCGTATCGCGTGCATTCACCGGGGTCGTCGCTGCCAGGGTCCAGAGCGACATCGGCTTCCGCGTGCCCGGCAAGTGCTGGAACGGCTCGTGGACGCGGGACAAACCGTCAAGCGCGGGCAGCCGCTCATGCGCATCGATCCCGTCGATTTGAAGCTCACCGCGCATGCGCAGCAGGAAGCCGTGACGGCTGCGCGGGCACGCGCGAAACAAGCGGCGGAAGACGAAGCCCGCTACCGCGATCTGCGCGGAACGGGAGCAATTTCCGCCTCCGCTTACGACCAGGCAAAGGCTGCGGCCGACGCGGCACGCGCCCAACTCAGCGCGGCAGAAGCGCAGGCGGACGTTGCACGAAACGCCAGCCGCTACGCCGAGCTGGTTGCCGACGGCGACGGGGTTGTAATGGAAACGCTGGCCGAGCCGGGGCAGGTCGTCAACGCGGGGCAGGCCGTCGTAAGGCTGGCCCATTCTGGCCGCCGCGAAGCAGTTGTCCAACTTCCGGAAACGCTGCGGCCGACGATCGGATCTGTCGCGATGGCCACGCTTTTCGGCGGGGACACCACGGGCGTGCCTGCCAAGCTGCGACAACTGTCGGATGCTGCGGATCGGCTGACCCGCACCTTCGAAGCACGCTATGTGCTAGAGGGCGAACTGGCCAACGCGCCGCTGGGCGCCACCGTGACAATCCAGATCGCAGATCGGCTTGTCACCGCGCAAGGCGATCTGCAGGTGCCGCTGGGCGCAGTGTTCGATGCCGGTAAGGGCACGGGCGTGTGGGTCATCCAGGGGGATCCGGCCAAGGTGTCGTGGCGTTCCGTCACCATCGTGCATCTCGGCGACGAAGCCGCCCGCGTTGCGGGTCAAGTCAAACAAGGGGACCGGATTGTTTCGCTTGGCGCGCAACTTCTGCGTGAAGGACAGCAAGTCCGTGTGGCGGGCCAAGTCGGCAGCACTGATATCGCGGGAGCACGCCTGTGAGCCAAGGTCGCTTCAATCTATCGGCACTCGCTGCACTGGAGCGTGCTGTTACCTTGTTCCTGATCTGCCTGATCTCACTGGCGGGACTCCTTTCCTTCTTTAAGCTGGGCCGCGCGGGCTGGCCAAACAGAAGGAAGCCAGGATCGTAACGGCTTACGTTGGCCAGGGTGCGCCGCGCTTTTATCTGGCGATGGGGCCGGAATTGCCCGATCCGTCGTTCGAAGATCGTGATCCGCACCGATAGCCAGGAAGAGCGTGACGCGTTGAAGCAGCGCCTGCGCAAGGCCATCGCCGACGGCCTTGCCCCCGAGGCGCGCGTGCGGGTCACCCAGCTCGTGTTCGGTCCGTATTCGCCGTTCCCTGTTGCCTACCGCGTGACCGGCCCGGATGCGGAAACGTTGCGCCGCATCGCGGCCGATGTCCAGCAAGTCATGGACGCGAGCCCGATGATGCGCACGGTCAACAGCGACTGGGGGATGCGCGTACCGACGCTGCACTTCACCTTGCAGCAGGACCGCCTGCAGGCCGTGGGACTGACCTCCAGCGCGGTCGCACAACAACTGCAATTCCTGCTCAACGGCATTCCGGTGACAGCCGTGCGCGAGGACATCCGCACCGTGCAGGTGACCGCGCGCTCGGCCGGCGAGGTTCGACTCGACCCCGCCAATATCGCGGACTTCACGCTGGCAGGCACCAACGGACAACGCATTCCGCTCTCACAGGTGGGCAATATCGATGTGCGCATGGAAGAGCCCATCATCCGCCGGCGCGACCGCATGCCGACCATCACGGTGCGCGGCGATATTGCCGATGGGCTGCACCCGCCCGACGTGTCGACAGCCATCAGCAAGCAGCTTCAACCAATCATCGAGAAACTACCCAGCGGATACCGCATCGAGCAAGCAGGGTCCATCGAAGAATCGGGCAAGGCGACGAAAGCTATGCTGCCGTTGTTCCCGATCATGCTAGCGGTGACCCTGCTCATCCTCATGTTTCAGGTGCGATCGATTCCGGCGATGGTGATGGTGTTCCTGACCAGTCCGCTCGGCCTGATTGGTGTGGTTCCAACGCTGATTCTGCTTGGGCAGCCGTTCGGCATCAACGCGCTGGTCGGCCTGATTGCGCTTTCGGGCATCCTGATGCGCAACACGCTGATCCTGATCGGGCAAATTCAACACAACTTCGGCGGGGTGGGGTCATTTTTACATCGGCGCTAACACCCATGCGTTGCGACCCAGTCCAAGGTGCGTGCCAAGAATGGCGATGTGTCGCCCTCGCGGTAGCTCATGATGACTGGTGAGACGAAGCCCGGAGCATCGATGCCAAGATACTGCACATCGTCGCGATGCAGCCGCTGAATTGACGCAGGCACCAACGTTATGCCAACGCCCGCTGCCACCAATCCTAGAGCGGTCTGCAATTCATTGGCTTCCTGTGCCACGCACAACTCCAAGCCTTGTGTGCGGAACAGCGACAGGAGGTGGTCGGCATAGCTGGGCCGGGGGCGGGCCGGATAGATGATGAAAGGATGCGACGCCAGCAGTTTCGGCGTCAGCGCCTCGTGCCCGGACGGCACGCTGGCAGGCATCACGGCCACCAGCGGTTCGACCATCACCACTTGCTGGCGGATGGCCGGATCCTTCAGTGCGATGCGGCCGAAACCTAGGTCGATGCGGCCGGATTTGAGCGCCTCGACCTGCTCGACGGTAATCATTTCGGCCAGCCCAACCTCTACCTGCTGCTCGGACTCGCGCAATTCCCGGATCAGATTTGGCAACACCCCGTAGAGGACCGAGGGCACGAAACCAATACCGAACCATCGCTTTTCCTGGCGCCCAATGCGCCGCGCGCTTTCGATGGTTTCTTCCAGGCGCTGGGTCAATTGCGTTGTCTGCTCAAGTAGAAACCGGCCCGCTTCAGTGAGCCGCAGGCCGCGGCCGACCCGGTCGAACAGCGGAACGCCTACCTCATCCTCGAGCTGCCGGATCTGTCGGGAAAGGGGCGGTTGGGCCATATGCAGCCGCTCGGCCGCGCGCGTGACGTTGAGTTCCTCGGCCACAACGTGGAAATAACGGAGGTGTCTAAGTTCCATGCCATACCTAGGGGGTATCTATTGAGACATCATCGGTCTTGGACACCATGGACGTCAAGATTCATACTCCCTCAACGATCCTCCACTGAAACAAAAGGTATGACAGTGACGATTGATTCGATCGAATCCGGTTCCCGTACATGAAGACTCATGCGACTCCGCTGGCTAAGCATCCGTCGTCGATCCGCTGAACGGGCGACCTGCCACAAATAACCGCAAGATGCGGGAACCCATAGGGGAGACCATGAAGACGTTGTTCCGGCGGCTGGCCTGCACCGGCCGCGCAGGCGCGCTTGCCCTGGCAGCGAGCCTTTTGTTCGCAGCGCCGGTGGCGCAGGCGGCCTATCCCGACCACCCGATCCGCTGGATCGTGCCGTTTCCCGCTGGCGGTGCGATGGACAACATCGCGCGCACGCTGGGCGAAGAGATGTCCCGCACACTGGGCCAGCCGGTGGTGGTCGAGAACCGGCCCGGCGCCGGCGGCAATATCGGCGCCGAACTGGTGGCGCGCGCGCCGGCCGACGGCTACACGCTGATCATCGTCGCCAACGGCATGGCGGTGAACCCGACGCTATACGGAAAGCTCTCGTACGACCCGGTCAAGGATTTCGCCCCGGTGTCGCTGCTGGCCGTGGTGCCCAATGTGCTGGTCGCCAACAAGTCGCGCCGGCAGGAAACTACCGTCAAGGACGTGATCGCCCATGCCAAGGCGTCCCCTGGCAAGTACACTTATGCCTCAGCCGGCAATGGCACCTCGATTCACCTGGCAGCCGAGCTTTTTACCTCAATGGCTGGTGTCGACATGCTGCACATCCCATACAAGGGCAGTGGTCCGGCCATGACCGACCTGCTGGGCGGCCAGGTGGACTATATGTTCGACAGCATCACCTCGGCCAAACCGCAGATCGAGTCGGGCAAGCTGACTCCCATCGCAGTCACCACCGCCAGGCGATCCAGCGCGTTGCCCAATGTGCCAACCGTGGCCGAAGCCGGACTGCCGGGCTATGAGCTGTCGCCATGGTTTGCCGCCTTTGTACCAGCAAAGGCACCACAGTCCGTTATCGACACGCTGAATCGCGCGATGCTGGAGGCATTGCGCAAGCCGGCGGTTCAGCAGCGCCTGGCTCAGATTGGGGCGGAACCGATTGGGAGCACGCCTGCTGTGCTGCGCGACCACTTGGTCAAGGAGACCGAGAAGTGGGGCGCGCTGATCCGCCAGCGCGGTATACGCGCCGACTAAAAGACTTGTGCTATTGGGATGGTGGAACCACTTCGGCCAGTCAGGAACCACGTATGAAGTGTGCCTAAGCCTTTCGCCTCAATGGCTCCCCGCTCTTCCACAAGGAACTGTCTTCCAAGCAAGCGCCGCGTGGCATCCGTCAATTGCACGCGCCCGGCGACACCATGAGATTCCATCCGGCTGGCAGTGTTAACCGCATCACCCCATAAATCGTAGATGAACTTCCGTTTGCCAATAACGCCAGCGACCACTGGGCCGCTATTCAGTCCGATCCGCATCTGCAATTCGAAGCCCCTGCGCTGATTGAATAACTCGAGCGCCTCGATCATATCCAGGGCCATATGCGCAGCTCGAATCGCGTGATCCTCTGCTGGCTTCGGCAGCCCGGCGGCAGCCATATATGCGTCCCCGATTGTCTTGATCTTTTCGAGACCCCGGTCGTCCGCAATCGTATCGAATTCGGCGAAGACTTCGTTGAGGATTGTCACCAACTGCTCAGGACTCATGCCAGCCGAGAACCGGCTAAATGCGACAATGTCCGCAAACAAGACCGTGACTGCAGGAAAGCTGTCCGCGATAATTTCCGGAATGGTGTTGGCGATCAAGTCTGCACGTGTCTTCAGCCGCTCCGCGATGGGATAAGGCAGAAGATTGAGCAGCAACCGTTCGGACAGTTTCTGCTCGGAGACGATTCTGTCGTAAAGCTCCTGGAGTTCGTCGCGCTGACGACGGATCAGCTCCCCGCTTGCACGCAGTTCTTCATTCTTGCTGGCTATCGCTTCCTCGGCGCGCTTCTTTTCAGTGATATTGCGGCCTTCCGGAAGCAGGAATACCACGTTGCCGTCCGAATCCTTGATGGGTAATAGTGAGAAATCAACGATGATGGTTTCCTCGCCCATTGACTGACCGTAGACCTCAAAGTCGCACCGGACGAACTCCCCCTGGCTTGCACGGAGGATCAATTCGCGCAGCATTTTCCGTGTCCCGCCCGATATGTCCCACCATCGAGCTTCCCAGAACGGCTTTCCGCGAATGTCGTCCATGCATATGCCCACTGCCTCCAGAGCTGCCCGGTTTATTTCAAGCATGTTGCCGTGCACATCCAGCAGGCCGACGAACTGGTACATCGCGTCCAGCATGATGCGCGCCAGCTTCTCCTGCTTGGCGCCGAAGTCATCACTCGCAGAAAGCGTTACATCACGCACGCGAAGCCCTTCAGAGTTGGCGGACACTCGACGCTTGGTGATAGTCATGCTTCACCTCTCAACCTGCCAACGCGTGCGCTGCAGAGCACAGGCACCTAAATGCAGTTCAGTACCGTTATAGGCGCCGGACTCGCGAGCTGATAAGGTCTGTCGCTCGCGGTGCGGCACAGCGAGCGACTACGAGAGCAAAGCGGCTACCGCAATAAGCTTCGCCGCTGCAGGGCCTTAGCCACGTTCGGTCTCATACCGACTGGCGGGAAGCGCCTCGCGTTCGTTCGCCGCATCCTGCAAGCGGAAGTCGAACCGGATCCGGGTGAATGGGGCGGTGATTTCGAGCGATTCGTACCCTGCCGCGCTTTTAACCTGCTCAAGCTCCACAATGAGCCCGTCACGCGTGGCAAAGGCGAAATCGTCGTCCAGGTAGGTGTCACCCGGAATGTTGACCTGTGTGGTCAGCGCACGCTTGCCCTCACCGGAAACGAGGAAGTGGATATGCGCGGGGCGGTTGCCGTGACGGCCCAGCAGATCGAAGAGCTCGGATACCGGGCTGTTGGGCGGAATCGCATAACCGGGCGGCAGGAAGCTGCGAAACCGGTAGCGGCCGAGTTCGTCGGTCTCGATGCGGCGGCGCAGGTTGTAATCCGACTGGGACGGGTCGAAGTGCGAGTAGCGACCGAATTCATTGCAGTGCCAGACGTCGATCACGGCGTGCGGCACCGGCCGGCCGTCGATGCCAAGCACCTGGCCTTCCATGACGAACGGTGTGCCCTTGTTCTCGTTGCCGGCGTCGAGACGAACCTCGTTGCGCGACAGCGGGGCGCCGGGCACATAGAGCGGGCCTTCGATGGCGCGCGACGTGCCGGAGGCGCGTGCGGCAGCCAGATCGGCCTCATCCTCACGGATATCGAGCAGGCGGTCGAAGCCGAGACCGGCGGTGATGAGGCCGATCATGTCGGCCTGGCCCAGACGGGTCAGCCATTTGACGGCGGCCCAGAATTCATCCGGATTGACGTCGAATTCGTCGATGGTGCGGAACAGGTCGCCGACGATGCGTGCGGTGATGGCGCGCACGCGCTCGTTGCCGTCCTTGCCGATGCGGCGGCTGTTCACCAGTTCAAGAAGCTGTGCGGCATTCATTTCAGCCATGATGGAGTCTCCTTTTGTTTGGGGTATTGATGGTTGGAAGCGGCCGCAAGGCCGCCGTGCTACAGATCCAGAACGATCCGGGCCGTGCGCGAGCGCGACACGCAGGCACAGATCTGCTTGTTGGACGCCTTCTCCTTTTTGGAGAGGCAGTTGTCGCGGTGATCCGGCTCGCCCGCGAGCACGGGCACCACGCACGTGCCGCAAATGCCTTCGCGGCATTCGGTGTCGATATCGCAACCAGCGGCCTGCAGGGCATCGACGAGCGAAATGCCTTCCGGGACGACAATGACCTTTCCACTCTGCGCCAGTTCGGCCTCGAAGGCTCCGGCCGGCAGACTCGCCGCCTCGGGATCGGCCTGGAAGTGCTCCAGGTGAACCGCATCTGGCCCAATGCTCCGCTCGCCCTCCTCGACGACGCGGCGCATGAAGGCAGCAGGTCCGCAGGTATAGGCGAGCGCGCCCGGCGCTGCATTCGCCATGCAGCCGGCAAGCACTTGCCCTACATCATCGCGCTCCTTGGCCATGTGGAACGTCACCTTGCCCTCGAACGCTTCGGACTCCAGGAGATGGACAAAGGCGGCATGCCCCCGCGAGCGCACAAAGTAGTGCAGGTGGTACGGCTGGCCGAGCCGGTTCAGACGGTACGCCATGCTCAGCAGCGGCGTGATGCCGATGCCGGCGGCGAACAGCAGGTACTCGCTGGCCCCCGCTTCGAGGCTGAACAGGTTGCGCGGGGCACTGATAGACAATTCCGCGCCTTCCTGCACGCTCTCGTGCAGCGCGGCGGAGCCTCCGCGCGAGGCGTCCTCGCGCTTCACCGCGATCAGGTAGCCTGACGTATCGTCGGGCGGGCTGCACAGGGAATACTGGCGTGTGACGCCGGTCGGCCCGAGCACGTCGACGTGAGCCCCCGGCTCATAGGGCTCAAGCGCTGCGCCATCGCAGGGCACCAGGCGGAATGAGCGGATTCCGACTGCCTCTTCCACAACCTTTTCGACTCTGACTTTGTACATGACTACCCTTCCAGACTAACTACCTTGAACCAGTTTTCGCGCGCAAGATCAGCGCATCAGGAGGCCGCCGTTCGCGTCCCAGTTGGCTCCCGTGACCGCGCCCGCGGAGTCGGCGGCCAGCAGCAGCACGACATCCGCCACATATTCGGGCGACCCAAGCCGCTGGACGGGGATCGACCGGCGAATCGCGTCGAGCCGATCGGCCGGCACGGTTTCATGCACGACCGGCAGGTCCAGCGGACCGGGCGAGACGCAGTTCACGGTCACCCCATGCGCAGCGAGTTCGCGCGCGAAGACTTTGGTCAGGACCGCGACACCGCCCTTTGCCGCGGCGTAGTGCGCGCCAGTGGCGGTGCCGCCGCTCTGGCCGGCAAGCGAGCCGATATTGACGATGCGGCCGAAGCCCCGCTGCGCAAAATGCGCGCCGAACACCTGCGAGCCGACGAAGGTGCCGCGCAGGTTGATGGCCACCACCTGGTCGAACTCTTCGGGGCTGATATCCATCAGCGCCGAAACCTTGGACCTGCCAGCGTTGTTGACCAGCACGTCGGTGCCAGCCCAGCGCTCCTGCAATGTCGCCAGGGCTGACTCGAACGCGCTCTTGTCGGTCACGTCGAGGGCAAGGCCGATGGCCGATTCGCCGGAGCGGTCCAGCGAATCGGCGACGGCGCATGCCGCACGGAGGTCGAGGTCGCCAAGCGCCACCCGGTAACCGGCGGCGTGCATGCGGCGCGCGATGACTTCGCCGAGGCCGCGCGCGGCGCCGGTGATCAGGGCAACTCGTTTCATGACGCCTCCTACAGCAGGAATCCGAGAGCGTTCAGGCTGTCGGCGGAGTTGATCAGACGCACCACCTTCTGTTCCAGGCGGATGCCTTCCGGCGTGAAGCGCAGGCGGTGTGTCAGGTCTGCCGCGAAAAGCGTGTGGATCTCGCGCTTGTACGCAACCAGGACCTGCGCCGAGCTGACCTCGACGACGTCAGCCGAACGCGATACCTCGGTGAAGCGCGAGACGGTGCGCACGGTACGGGCGGCATCGACGGCCGACACGGAGTTGCCGGAGGTCAGGCGCTCGATGCGCATGGCACGCATGCGCGCGTCGTCGTAGGCGTAGTTCAGCGTGGCCTCGAAGTCGGTGGTGTCCGGGTCGATCGGCACCACGTAGTGGCCGGTGTCGCTCCACAGTCCGGCCCACTGCTGATAGTTCTTGCGGTCGAGCAGTTCCGCCTCGCGCCAGATGAACTCGGCGGCAAGCTGCAGCGAGGGCGAGACCACGGACAGTTCGTTCGGCTTATTCATCGCTCATCATCCTTTTCCACATGCGGTAGGCTTCGCGCATGCCCCCTTCGTCGGTGGCGTGCGAGATCTTGTCGCCGTTGTCGGCGACGATTTCGCGGTTCAGGCCGCGGTTGACCAGGATCGGCACGTCCTTGCCGGCGTACGAGCCGCGCTGCACGCGCTCCCAGGCTTCGGCGTCGTCAGGGCTGCCGAAGCCGAAGGGGCCCTGGAAGTGCTCGTGGATGCGCAGCCGCTCGCGGTTGGCGATCTCGGGGCCGCCGTCCATGCCCAGGGCAATGTGGCGAATCTCGGTTTCCGTCGCCGATACCGGATGCAGCACGCGGAAGAAGGCCATCGACATCGCGACGTTGGGAAACAAGTTCAGGTTGAAGCCCGCGCCATGCAGCGCACGGACGATGCGGCGCACCTGCTCGGGCGGCATCTCTTTTGAGAGCGCCTCGGTCACGTGCGCGAAGCGTTCCTGCAACGGCTCCGTGCCGTCGTCCTGGTCGAGGTCGACGTGCCCGGGCACCATCACCATCACGCTGTGGCCGTTGCCCAGCGCGTGGGTGACCGCCTTTTCGTCGGTCATGAAGGACAGCATCTCGGACGTCTCTTCATCCACCGACGACATCCACGACTTGTGGACGATCGGGAAGTGGTAGCCGTCGGTGGTGTTCTCGAGCTGGATCTTCCAGTTGCCCCGGAAGCGGAATTTGTGTTCGCCCTGCGTCTTGATGGGATAGCCCGCGCCTTGCTTCATGAACAGGTCGATCCAGCGCTTTGCCTCGCCGAGGAAGTCGCCGAGCGGTTCCACATCCTGGTTGAAGCTGGCGAATATCATGCCGGCGTAGCTGTCCACGCGCAGCGAGCGCAGCGGCAGTTCTGTCTTGTCGAGGATGTCCTCGTAGCCGTCGGGGTAGGGCAGGGCGCGCAGCTTGCCGTCCAGGCCGTAGGACCAGCTATGGTACGGGCAGGTGAAACCGGTGGCGTTGCCTTTCGACTTCTCGCACACCGTGGCGCCGCGATGGCGGCAGCGATTCTCGAGCACGCGGATGGCGCCGGTCTTGTCGCGCACGACAATGACGGGCTGGCGCCCAATCTTCGTGGTCTTGAAGTCGCCGGGGTTGCGGATCTCGCTCTCGTGCGCGACCCAGATCCAGGTCTTGTAGAAAATGCGCTCTTGCTCGAGCTCGAACAGGCCGGGATCGTAGTACATCGAACCGTCCACGCGGTCCGCCTGCACCAGTTGCTCAGGCTTTGCCGCGAAGGTCAGCGGCTGGTAGCTATCGTGGGTATCGTGGGAACACATGCTAGTTCTCCGTGGGTTCAGTGGGAGGCACCATCGGCAGCGACGGCGCGCTCGATCCGGGTTGCGATGGCGCAGACCGTCTCGTCGTCACGCTTGCGTCCGACGATCTGGAGCCCCGCCCTGATGGTGACGCCGGGGACGCCGGGCAGCGGCACGGGCAGGGTGAGTGCGGGATGGCCACTCAGGTTGAAGGGCCGCACCAGCGAGGTCAGGCCGAGGATCGGCGCCCCTTCGCGGACTGCGGCAAGGGTCGGGGGCAATCCGGGAAGCGTGGGCAGCACGATGGCGTCGACTTCGTCGAGCACGGTGTCGACCTGCGCCATGAATGCATGGCGCACGACTTCGGCCTGCAGCAGATCGTCGCGCCCGACGTGGCAGGCGGCCAGCAGGCGTTGCTCGACATCGGGCTGCAATGCACCCGAGCCGGTCAGGTGGCCGAAGGCCGCCCAGGTCTCGGCACTGATGATCTGCATGCCGGCCTCATAGGCGGCCCCCATGCCGTCGAGTCGGACACGTTGCGCGGAGATGCCTGACTTGCGTAGCGCACTGGCGACGGCTTCGAGAATCGCGGGGTCCGCCTGCACATCGTCCAGCAGGCCGATGCGGAAGCACCGCCCGGAACCGTGCGCCTGCAATGCGTCGAAGCCCGGCGCAATCACCGCCATCGCGGCGACGATGCCCCCGACGTCATCCGCGAAGGGGCCAACGCAATCGAGCGAGGACTCGGCCGGATGCGCGCCCCGGCGGCTGACGCGGCCAAAGGTCGGCTTCAGGCCAACGACCCCGCAACAGGCTGCGGGCATGCGGATGGATCCGCCGGTATCGGTGCCCAGCGCGATGCGCACTTCGCCGGCGGCTACCGCGGCGGCGGAGCCGCTGGAAGAACCACCCGGAATGCGATCGGGAGCCTGGGGGTTGACCGGTGTGCCGGCGAAGTCGTTGATGCCCGAGATACCGAAGGCGAGTTCGTGCATCGTGGTCTTGCCGACGATGGACCAGCCGGCATCGAGAAGCCGGGACACCACTTCCGCGTGCTCGGCAGCGGGCGGCGCATCGCGCAGCGCCCGGCTGCCCGCGGCCGTGGGGTAGCCCGCGATGTCGATGGAATCCTTGATGGCGATGGCGGGACCGGAGCCCCCCAGGCGGATGCGTGAGACGAAGGCGGTCATTGCGACGTCTCCTTGCGCGCTAGCGCGATCTCCAGGCACGACAACCGCTCCGTCTGGAAATGCCTGATGCGGGCGGTTCCGTCAGTGTCGACCGCGAATTCGACGGCCAGGCGTGCCGAAATCAGTGCGGTCTTCCCGCCGGCATGGACCGATAGCTGCTGCATGATCCAGTGGCCGCGCACAACGCCCGCTTCCGCGGCCATCGCTTCGCTGGTGAGGAAGTGCACGTTGCGCAGGAAATGCGGCGAGGGCGGAAGGTAGCCGCGCAGGAAGTCGCCGATGGCGGCCGGTCCGACGTGCCGGCCGAACCCCGTGGCGTATTCGGCGCCGACGCCTTCCCATATGGCGTCGCCGGTGAACAGGGCTTCCAGTTCTACGTCACGTGCATCGCTCGGCGCCGGCACGTCGCACAACGACATATAGCGGGACAGCGTGCGCCGCGCCGCGTTCTGGGCTTCGAGCGCGGCAAGCCGGGTTGCCAGGAGACTCGCGGCGGCGCCGGTCTCGCCGGACTGCGCGATGCACTGCGCTTGCGTCATGGCTCAGGCCGCCTCGGCGGGGATTTCGAGCGCGCGACCCACGCGCGCCTCGATCTTGGCGTAGCGCCACAGGCTATGCTCGCCGACCGGCGTGGTGCGGAACAGGTTGCAGGCGGCGACGACGGTTGCATAGTCCACGACGTCGGCCATGATGTAGACGGTCCATGGCGACGTCGTGGAGGGGCCGACCATCAGGCGGTCATCGTCGATGGCGCCGAGGATCGTGACGCCGGGCAGTGCCGCCATGGATTTCATCATGGCGCTGAATCCCTTCCACACTTCGATGCCCTGGCCCGTTGGCAAGTCGAAGAAGTTCTGGGTGATGCCGATGCAGAAGAGGACGCGCAGGGGAGTTTGGGCAGGTTGCGACATGGGGACTCCGGGTGGTTCTGGGGTGGAAGGAGGGACGATGTCGCGGGTCAGATGTACCCCGGCATGGGGGGCACGCCCAGGCATACGGCGCCGGCGGCGTCGTACAGTCCTTCGCCAAGGAACGCGTGCTGGGTCACGACCATCGCGTCGCGCAGGTAGCGCTGCAGCGGGTGCCCGTCGTAGATCGCGGCCGTGCCCGCGAGCAGGTAGGCTGCCTGCACAGCGGATGCGCCCGCGCGCGTGGCCTGCACTGCCGCAAGGCGCACCAGGCTGGTTTGTTCGGCAGAGACGGCGTCGCCCTTCAGGATCGAATCCCAGGCCGCCTCGGTGGTCTCGTAGAAGAAGCCGCGCGCTGACCGCAGCTCGGCTTCCGCCTTGGCCACGGAGATGCGCAGGTATGGGCGGTCGGCCATCTTCGGCGCGCCGGTAATGCCGGTGCGGCCGCCGGCCATCCGCGACACCTCATCCAGCGCCGCGCGGGCGACGCCAAGATTGACCACCGCCAGTACCTGCGCCGCGTAGGCGAGGGAGGGGTAGCGGTAGAGCGGTTCGTCGACGGAAGGCGTGCCGCCGCGCACGAAGGTCCACGCGTCGGAGACGAATACGTCCCTGACGCGAAGATCATGACTGCCGGTGCCGCGCAGCCCGATCACTTCCCAGTTCTCGACGATCTCCACATCCTCGGGCATCAGCACGGCCGTGCGCGGCTTGCCGCCGTCGCCGACGCCGATGCCCACGCCGAGAATGTCGGCGCCCTTGCAGCCGCTCGCGAACTTCCACAGCCCGTTGACGCGCCAGCCGCCATCGACCTTCTCGGCTGGCTGGATGGGAAACAGGCCACCGGCGAACGCGATGTCCGGCCCATTTGCGTAGAGGCGGGCGAGGGTGTCGCGGGGCAGCGCTGCAAGGTAGACCGCGGCCGAGCCGAAGCTCGCGACCCATCCGGCGGAGCCGTCGGCCTCGGAGATCGTCTCGATCAGCCTGAGGAATTCAGACGGCGACCTTGCATCGCCGCCGAAGCACCGCGGCGTGGCGGCACGATAGACACCGAGCTGCTTCAGGCGGGATACCATATCCCGCGGCACGTGCCGCTTCGCGTCGAATTCATCCCGGCGGGCGCGGACCTCGTCCAGTACGCGGGCGAGCAGGTCCGGGCGCGGCCCGGCATCGGTGGCCTGGGGCGCAGCGATGCCGAGGTGTTGGTTGAGGAGGCTTTCCGACACGGCGGAATGCAACATGGTTGTCTCCTGTGGATGGTGTGGGCCGGCTCGGGAACCGGCTCTGACGGTGTGGACCGTTGAAACCAGTCTAGCGACGGCCCAGGGGGCCAAACAATTGGAGCGGGGCGTGCATTGCCGCACGGTTTCCCGGGGCCGGATAAAGGAAATACCTATACGGGTCCGGGCTGTCCCGGCGGTACGCTTCGGGATGGATCTATTCACGAGCGCGGCCGTGGCCTCCGGGCGAGCTTCCGCGCGCAGGAACCACCAACATGTACTCATTCGGCAAAGACGACTTCTATCGCATGGTCGAGGCGCTGACCCTGCGCGTGATCCTCCATGACGTGGAGACGAAATCCATACTCTGGGCGAACCGCGCGGCGCGCGAGACACTAGGCTTTACGCTGGAAGAGTTTCCGGCGCTTAAGGCACCCGACATGACCAGCAGCGCGGCGAAGTACAGGCGCGAGGTGGGGCTCAAATGGCTGGATGACGCGGCCCGGACGGGCCAGAGCGTGATCGAATGGTGTTACCGGGCAAAGAACGGCAACGAGATCCTGTCGGAGGCCATCGCCACGCGTGTGTCGCTGGAGTCCCGTGACGTGCTGATCGTGCAGTTCCGGGACATCTCGGCGGAGGAGGCCCTCAAGCGCGAGCTGCGGCGCTCGAAAAGCCGGCTCAGGGAGTTCATGCATGACCTGGCCGAAGGCGTCGTGGTGGTGGATCGCGGCGGGTGCGTGGTGTACGTCAGCGAATCCGGGTGCCGGATCCTCGGGCGTGCCGAGGAAGACGTGCTCGGGGCGACGTTTGACACCTTCTGCGAAGTTCCCCTGATGCCTTTACTGCGCGACAACGTGCCGCCGGATGCGACCACCCGGGGCTCCTTTTCCACGCGGTACCGCGTGCGGACCGCGGCGGGAGAGCTGCAGTGGCATCAGGCGGCCATGCGCTACGTAGAGATCGAGGACGATGTCAGCGGCTACCTGCTGCTGTTTCGCGACGTCACGGCGCAGGTCGAGGCCGAATCCCTGGAGCGGGAGCGGGAGCGGGAGATCGAATACCTCGCCCGCTACAACGCGATGGGGGAAATGGCGATGACGATCGCGCACGAGCTGAGCCAGCCCCTCGCGGCAACGCGCAATTTCATCGAGGGCGCGTCGATGCGCCTCGCAAAGAACCATGCCGATCCGCATCCGATCCGCTTCGGGCTCGAGGCGGCGGCCCGCCAGGTGGAGCATGCGTCGCTGATCATCAAGAGCATCCGCGAGTATGTCGTCAAGCTCGAACAGGCCGAAGTGCTGGCCAACCTGAACGACATCGTCAACGACAGCGCGTATTTCATCTCCCTCAAGTGCGAGGAAGCGGATGTGCGGCTCGAACTGGCGCTATCCGCGGACCCGTTGCCGATCAGTTGCGAGAAGGTCCTGATCGGTCAGGTGATCCTCAATATCGCGTTCAACGCCATCGAGGAGATGGCGACGCTCCCCAGCGATCGCCGCACGCTGCGCATCGAAACCTGCGCCGCCGCAGACAAGGCGATCCTCTCGGTGCACGACCAGGGGCGCGGGCTGCCGCATGCCAACAGCCAGCGGATCTTTGACGGATTCTTCTCCGGCAAGCCGGGCGGCAACGGAATCGGGCTCGCGCTCTGCAAGAGCATCGTATCGCGGCATCGCGGCGACATCTGGGCGCAGAATCGCGTGCCCTACGGCACGTCGTTTGCCTTTTCCGTGCCGTTGTGCGCGAGCCCTGCCTACCGCAGACGCCGTGCCGCAGACCGCCGCGCCAGCTAGCCCGGCGTGCCGCCCGAACCCGACGCCCAGACCTCCATCACCTCACGCACCAGCGTGGCCGTGCTCACCACGCCGAGTTTCTCGCGGATCTTGGTGCGATGGACGTCGACGGTCTTCACGCTGATGTGCAGTTCGTCCGCAATGACCTTGCTCGCCTTCCCGTCCAGCACGCGGCGCAGGATTTCCTGTTCGCGCGCGGTGAGTTTGTCCAGTTTCGCGCGGATCTTCTTGCGTTGCTCGGCGCAGTCGTGCAACTGGATCGCCCGCTTCAGGGCGCCCTGGATCTTCTCGAGCATCTGCTGCGGGTTGTAGGGCTTTTCGACGAAGTCGATCGCGCCGTGCTGCAGCGCCTTCACCGACATCGGAATGTCCCCGTGCGCCGAGACGAAGATGATCGGCAGCGTTGCACCTTGCGCGTTGAGGATTTCCTGTAGCTGGAATCCGCCGGTCTCGGGCATGCGGACGTCCAGCACCAGGCACGCAGGACGCTTGGGATCGTAGGCGGCCAGGAAGTCCCGCGCACCGGCAAAGCACTCGGCCTGGACCGACACCGTTTCGAGGAGCCATGCCAGGGAAGTGCGGAGTTCTTTGTCATCGTCGACGATGTAGACGATAGCCGAGGAAGCAGTCATTTCGGGGGCGCTTTCGTGTATGACGTACCGCACCAACGGGGCGGCGGGTGCACATCTGAGTGGGCTGCCCGGCCGGGTGCTTGAAGTGTCAAGGGTACACCAAGCCCGCTGATTACCAGGATAAAGAAAACACGTAGATGGCCTCTCACTAGCCTGCCAATCCGGGTGGTTCGCATGAATAGCGGCCGCGGCGGTCATTGCCCTACGCTTTCAGCAAAGCCGATAACGTAGCGAGGCCACCCGATGAATGCCGTCAATCAAACAGAATTCCGCCAGGCCATGGCGCACCTGCCCGCCGGGGTCAACATCATCACGACACAGGGCTCGGCAGGTCGATGCGGCATTACTGCCAGCGCCGTGTGCTCGGTGACCGACTCGCCGCCGACCATCCTCGTCTGCGTGAACCGGGCCAGTGCCTCGCACGCTGTCTTCCAGCGCAATGGCCGCCTTTGCGTCAATGTGTTGAATAGCGAACAGGAAGAGCTTGCCCGGCATTTTGCCGGCATGACGCAGGTGCCGATGGAAGATCGTTTTGCCTGGGACATCTGGGACGAAGGCGATGCCGACCAGCCGGCCCTGCGCGATGCCATTGTCAAGCTGCAAGGCAGCATCAGCGATTGCAAGGAGGTGGGTTCCCACTCGGTCATCTTCGTCACGCTCGATCGTGTCACCGTCAGCCAGCAAGGTGGGAGCCTGGTTTACTTCAACCGCGATTTTCACTGCGTACAGCGCGCGAGATAGCGCCTGCCGCTTGTGCCGAAGCGCACCGCCGGGGCACGTTCTTGCAATGCCGTTCCATCGTCGCCACGTTGGGCGGCATCACTTTGGCGCGGGCCTAAGGGATTTACCTATGCGCCCTGCCAGAACCCTCTATGCGGGCGCAAATGCGACCCAATATCGCGCACCCGCGGTACGTCATACGCTGCGCTGGGAATTTCACCAAAGGAGAGAGGCAATGCCGGTTGTGCAGATTTACCTAATCGAAGGCCGATCGCAGGAGCAGAAGGAGGCGTTCATCACCGATGTCACGGATGCCGCAGTCAGTTCGCTTGGCGTGGACCGCTCCTCGGTCAGGGTGATGTTCCTCGACGTGCCGAAGACCGACTACGCCATCGGCGGCCAGACCGCGAAGACGCTCGGCCGGTAGGCCGCCAGTCAATCAAGCAAGAAACGCGACACCGGGCCGTCTGCATATCGCAGGCGGCGTGACAAAGGCGCACGCCCACCACGGTTGTCGCGGCCACTATCCACAAAGGAGACAAGTCATGCGACCAGATAGCGATCTCACGATCGATGCCATGCCCGCCCATGCCGCGCCGCTGCCGGAGGAAAGATTCCGCGAAGCGGACGCCATGGCCGGCGAACGCGTGGTCGGCAAGATCTACCGCCGGCTGCTCGCCCTCATCGTTCCGCTGCTGATGCCGCTCGCGGGCCTCGCCGCTGATGGACGACCCATGGAATGGGTTGTCGGCTACGCCGCTGGCGGAGGCTCCGACGTTGTCGCCCGCATGCTGGCCGAAGCGATGGGCAAGGCGCTCGACCGCACCATCGTCGTCGTCAACAAGCCGGGGGCCGGCTCCAACATCGCAGCCGACTACGTGGCCAAGAGCAAGGACATCGGCAACGTCGTGATGACCGCCGATTCGGCGATGTTGGCCGCCAACCCATCGCTCTACAGCAAGCTCACCTACAGCGCGGAGAAAGACTTCGCGCCGGTCGGATCGATCGCTCGCTTTCCGCTGGTTCTAGTGGTGGCGCCGAACGTGCCGGCGACGAACCTGAAGGAGTTTCTCGCCTGGGCCAAACGCAACTCGGAGGGCGTGACCTACGCCTCGCCGGGAGCAGGCAGCCCGCACCATTTGGTGACCGAACTGTTTCGCCAGCAAACAGGACTGAAGCTTACGCATGTGCCGTACCGCGGCGCGGCGCCGGCGCTGCTGGACCTGATCGGCGGCCGGGTGCCGTTCATGTTCGTCGACACCTCGAGTGGAGGCGCCTACATCACGTCGGGCAAGGTCAAGCCGATCGGCGTGGCCAGTGCCTCACGGCTCAAGACGATGGGCGAGATTCCGACCTTGAGCGAGCAGGGCATGGCCGGCTTCGAGGCCTATGCGTGGCAGGCGCTGGTGGTGCCGACGGCCACGCCGCGGGAGGCAGTCACCGCCCTCAACAAGGCGTTGGTCGAGGCGCTCGGCACGACGGCCATCAAAGCGCGCATGCAGGCACTCGGCATCGAGCCCACGCCGAGCACGCCGGCCGAACTCGCCACGTATGCGCGCAGCGAGCGTGAGCGGTGGGGACGCGTGATCCGCGATGCCGGAATCAAGCTGGATTGATTCGCACGCGAGCAAGGAGACCTTGGAAAGATCTACCGCCGGTTGATCGGCTTCCTGTTCGTCCTCTTCGTGTTCTCATTCCTGGACCGCATCAATATCGGCTTCGTGGGACTGACGATGGGGCGCGACCTCGGCCCCTCGGGCCGAGCCAGACACTGTTGGGGTGGGTCGAACAAGAGCAAGTCGAGAGCGGCGAGCGCGAAGGTGTGACAGCGGACCCACGCCGATGCGCAAGCCCAATTACAGGAGGAAACGCTGGGCGAGTAACACCCAGTATGCCGCCCCGATCGGAAGATTCCGGTCGTTGAAGTCATAGTTGGGGTTGTGCACCATGCAGGCGCCGTGGCCGCCATTGGCCTCGTCGTCCGAACCGTCGCCGTTGCCGATCAGCAGGTAGCTTCCTGGCACCTGTTCGAGCATGAAGGCGAAGTCCTCGCTGCCGGGCAGCGCCGGCCCTTGCAGCACGACCTCTTCCGGCCCCAGCAGCTCGAGCGCCGTCTGACGCGCGAATTCGGTCTCGTCCCGGGTGTTGACCAGCACTGCATACCCTTGCCGGTAGTCGATCTCGGCCCGTACGCCATAGCTTTCCGCCTGGGCCTGCACGAGGGCCTTGATGCGCCGCTCGAGGGTAGTACGCACGTCCCGGTCCAGCGCCCGCACGCTGATCTCCAGCGTGGCCTCCTGCGGAATCACGTTGTTGGCGCGGCCCGCATGCATGGCGCCCACGGTCACCACTGCCATCTGCAGCGGATCGACGTTGCGCGAGACCACGGTCTGCAACGCCAGCACGATGCCGGCCGCCGCCACCAGCGGATCGGCCGCGCGGTGGGGCATGGCGCCGTGGCCGCCCACACCCTTGAGGGTCACGGTGACGTAGTCCGACGATGCCATGGTGGCGCCGTCGCGCAGCACCAGCCGTCCCTGCGCCATACCCGGCATATTGTGCATGGCGAAGACGGCGTCGCAGGGGTATTTCTGGAACAGCCCTTCCTCGATCATGCGCAAGGCACCGCCCAGGCCTTCCTCGGCCGGCTGGAAGATCAGGTTAAGCGTGCCGGAGAAGTCCGCCTCCTGCGCCAGGTATTCGGCGGCGCACAGCAGCATGGCGGTGTGGCCGTCATGTCCGCAGGCATGCATCACGCCGGCGTGGCTGCTGGCGTAGGCGACCCCGGTCGCTTCGTCGATCGGCAGAGCGTCCATGTCGGCCCGCAGGCCGAGCCGGCGCTTGCCATTGCCGCGCCGCAGGCGGCCGACCACGCCAGTGCTGCCCAGGCCGCGCTCGACTTCATAACCCCATTGCGAGAGGTGTTCGGCGACGACGTCGCTGGTGCGATGCTCCTGGAAGCCGAGTTCCGGGTGCTGATGGATGTCGCGCCGCAGCGCGACGAACTTGCTCGCGCGACGGCGCAGCGAGTCCAGAATGACATGTTGCATGGGGGGCTTTTCCTTCCTTGTGCGATGACGTTGTCTCGTGGCGCCGCTTTATTGCGGCTGCAGTCCGATGGACTTGGCCAGGCTGCGGTAGCGCGCGGTTTCGCCCTCATAGAAGCGGGCGGCCTCCTGCAGCGTCATCGGCGCGGCCACGATCTGCATCTGGGCTTCCAGTCCGGCGCGCACGGCAGGGTCCTTGATCACATCGCCGAGCGCTTGGCTCAAGCGCTGGACCACGTCCGGCGGCGTTCCCTTCCTGACCATGAAGCCGGTCCAGATGGTGAAGGCGAAGTTCTTCAGCAACTTGCCTTCGCTGATGGTAGGCACATTCGGCAGCAGCGCGGGGCGGGTGGCGCCGGCAGTGGCCAGCAGCTTCAGCCGCCCCTGCTGCGCCATGGCGCCGAGCGCGGCGTTGAACGGCACGATGGCGAAGTCGAGCTGGCCGCCGCCGATGTCCTGCACCAGCGGCGCTGCGCCCTTGTAGGGAACGTGGGTCATGCTGGTCCCGGTGAGCTGCTGCATATGCTCGACCAGAATGTGGTACAGCGAGCCGACGCCGACGCTGCCGTAGGAAAGTGGCTTGTCCTTTCGGCTGCGCGCCAGCGCGATCAGTTCGTCGGAGGAGTTCGCTTCCAGGTCCTTGCGCGCGATTAGCGCAAGCACCGCCGTGGAGATCGGCTGAACCAGCTGGAAGTCTTCCGCCTGCAGCTTGACCGCGGCATTCGCCAGTGGGGAAAGAATCACTTCATTGGGCGAGCCCTGGAACAGGTAATAGCCGTCGCCCGGAGCAGCCAACACCTTCTGCGCGGCGATGGCGCCGCTGACGCCGCCCAGGTTTTCCACCAGCACCGTCTGGCCGAGCTGCTTGCCGATGGGATGGCTCAACACCCGGGCAATCGCATCGGAAGCGCCGCCGGCCGGGTAGGGAACCATCAGTACCACCGGCTTGGCCGGAAAGGGCGTGGCGGCGCCGGCAGTGCCCGCGTAAATGGGAGCGGCCACCAAGCCCGAAAGCAAGGCGGCGAGCAGCCGGACCACGCGTTTTGTGAGGTGCATCATTGTCTCCTGATATGGGTGCCGGGTCTGTTCTGCCCCCGCGGGCGCGCCCGGCTGACAGCCATGTTAGGAAGGCGGTGCGCGGATGTCCAATGCATCATTTTTCTCATTATCATTACAAGATTGCATACGAGGACGGCGATGAACCTGATTCAGCTCAAGCACCTGATCGCGCTGGCGGAGACCGGCTCCTTCAGCCAGGCCGCAGCACGGCTGCACCTCACGCAGCCGGCGCTCAGCCGGAGCATCCAGGCGCTGGAAGCGGAGTTGGGGATGCCGCTGGTGGACCGCATCGGCAAGCGCAACGAGCTGACGCCTTTCGGGCAGCTGGCGCTGGAGCGGGCGCGGCGCATCGCCTTCGAAGCCGGCGAGTTGAGGCAGAGCGCGCGGGACCTGCAGGCGGGGGAGGCCGGCACCCTGCGCATCGGCCTCGGCTCGGGCCCGGGCGCCATGCTGATGACGCCTTTCCTGGTCCATATGGCGCGGCACCATCCCAAGGTCAGGCTCACTATTTCGCGCGGGGCCACCAATCTGCAACTGCAGCTGCTGCGCGGCCGTGCCCTGGATGGCATGGTGATCGACCTGCGCTCCCTGGTGCCGGGCCCTGACCTGCGCGTGGAGCGGCTGCCGGACCTGCGGGCCGGCTTCGTTTGCCGCAGCGGCCACCCCTTGTGCAAGCTGCGCCGCGTGCGCTTCGACGATCTGCTGGCCTACCCGATAGCTTCCAGCCCTTTGTCGGACGAGGTGGCGCGAATCCTGATCGCCCACTTCGGGCCGCGCGCGCACCCGGACCAGCTTGTCACGCTGCGTTGCGAGGAAATCGCCAGCCTGGTGGAAGCGGCCCGAGTGACCGATGCCGTGTTCCTCGGCATCTTTGCCGCTGCGCGCGAACACATCTCAAGCGGGGAACTGGTGGAATTGGCCCTGATGCCACCCCTGCATACCAGCGCGCAGTTTGCGCTGATCACCCTGCAGGGGCGGACGGCGGCGCCCGCCATGGACACGCTGCGGGCCTTCATGGAAGAGAGGATGCGCGAGTAGCGGCGGTGGCGGCGGCGCGCTTGCCCAGGCGTTGGCGGCGAAGCCTTCATGCACCACAACCATGACCTCGGCGAGCGACCGGCTGTCTACCAGCAGCCACGCGAAAGGCGGTGCGGCATGCGATGAGACTAGACTGGGGGATCGCCAAAGGCCTTCCGCGCAAGCGCCTTCTCGAAATCCACTGTCCACGACGTGCCGCTTCCGGCTTGGAAGTCGTGGCGGATCCCAGTGGCCTTGGCTTCAACAGCCACCACTCGAGGTATTTGGCCGGGCCCACCCCCAGGAGGGTTCCCCTCATCCGCTACTACGACGAAGTCCTCTGGGATCCACTCGTACTTCTGGCAGGCCGCTTCGAAATCCTCCTGCTCATCGAGAGGCAGCTCATCGAACAACTTTCGAGCCATGGTCACCTCCAATAGTTTCGATGTGCCGACGGCGCCGCCACGAGCTGGATGGGCGCCCAGACAGCTATGGAAGCAAATGTGCCGCATCTGCGCGAGCCACACAAACAGAAGAGCGCAATCTTGACCTGGCTCTTGCGCAGGCACAGGCCAAAAACGAGGCGCAGCAAGGCATCGTGTGTCATTTCCGGCTTTATCCCGGCATGCTGATCGTCTCAAATCGGCCGAGGCCGTGTGGAAATGTCTCGAGCACCGCAAGACCGATTGGCTCGCCGACGAGGTCGACCTGTCGTTCGCGTCAGAGCGCTGGCGCAAGCTGGTGCGTCGCTCGCCTACCTTGGGCAAGCCGACGAATCGGCGCTACCTGGAGGTGTGCCTGTTTTCCCATCTCGCCGGCGATCTGCGCTGCGGCGACGTTTGTATCGAAGGATCGGGTAACTTTGCCGACCTTCGCCAGCAATTGATGCCGTGGGAAGAATGTCAGGCGATGCTGCAGGATTATTGCGACCGGATCGGTCTTGCATCCGATGCGCAAGGCTTCGTCAACGACCTCAAGAAGCTGCTGACGGAGACGGCCGAACAGGTCGACAGTGAATTCCCCCAGCATGCCGGCGACGTGACGGATCTGCGCTTCTACAAGGCGGAGAAGGGCACCCGCTACAAGCACATCGACCGTCTGTTCAGCGATGTCATCGATTGGAAGCTGATCCGCAATCACTGGAAAGATCTGATGCAGGTGGCGATTTCGATCCAGGCCGGCCGCTTCATGTCGCCGATGCTGCTGCGCAAGCTGAGCCATGAGGGCCGGCACAACCGGCTGTTTGCGGCAGCGCGTGAACTCGGTCGCGTGCTGCGCACGGTCTACCTGCTGCGCTGGATCTCGCAGAAGGACATGCGGCAGGAAGTGACGGCGACCACCAACAAGATCGAGTCGTACCACGCCTTCACCAAATGGCTCGACTTCGGCGGCGACGTCATTACCGAGAACGATCTGAACGAGCAGCAAAAGCGCGTGCGTTATATCGATCTGGTGGCCTCGGCCGTGATTCTGCAGAACACGGTCGACATGATGCGGATCCTGCAAGAACTCCACGCCGCCGGCGAACCGGTGTCCGCGGCCGATGCCGCCTTCATGAGCCCCTATGGCACCACCGGCGTCAAGCGGTTCGTCAACTACCACCTCGATTTGAAGCGGCCGCCGGAACCGTGGCTCAAGGAATCCTTGTTCCGCCAGGCCTTGAAGCGCGCCCGCGCGGACGCCGGCAATGGCAAACGCAGCGAGAACAAACCGGGAGCAACAATATGAACGATTCCGACGAAACGGTCGAAACGGCCTACGGTCGCCTGGACCGGGCAGCGTTGCGGCAAGCGCAGGACACGTACGACACAGCGATCCTACTACGCATGGTGGACGAGCTTGATGCCCTGCTGGCCGATGCCCGCGCCGAGGATGGACTGCGCGATATGCTGCTGCGTCTGCATGGGATGGCGCATACGGTCATCAACGGCGCCGGGATGACGGTCGCAACAGGCGAGGAAAGTTGCCGGAATTGGCGTTCGACACACAGGCCGAAGTGCTGCGACTCGTCACGATGCTGCAAGGCTGGCTCCGTCAGATCGAGCCGCTGGAGCAGCTGACGCCGCGCAATTGATCGCATAAGGGGTCACTTCAGAATTCGGACAATATTGCACGCCAAGCGACTGCCAGGGGCGGTCGTGCTCGTTGACCGTCCTGGCGGAGAAAGTACCTCAGCCAACCGGAAATCCGTGCGGAAGCCTTATCTGGTAAAGGTCCGACGGCATTCTCAGCAAGTCCTTCATGGTCGACGCAATTCCCGCATCATCGGTTTGGCCCGACAAATTGCGCCATTGGGAAACGACTGGTTATCGTAATAGTCTGCGTCCCCAGCCAGCTCACCGCTCGGCTGGAAAACCTTGCCAGGCGCCAATCTCCCGGCGTCGGCGTGCAATATTCTCCGAATTCTGAAGTCACCCCTCCATGGCCGCTTCACGGTCCGTACGGGACACCTCCACGTGCAGGGTGGTCTCGCCGTGGCGGTAGTCCACGTTCACCACATAGACTCGGGCAAGGCTGCCGATCGCCCTGTGCATGGACTGCCGCAGCGCGAAGACTTCAGTAGACGCCACCGCAAGACGAAGGCGGATCCATCGCGACGCCGGTTGTGGGACCGCCTGCAGCACGGTCACAGTGCCTTCGCCACTGCGTAAGGCGGAGCGTCGGGGAACGCTGTCAACGACCAGGCTTGACTGTCGCATGATTCGATGGACCCTCGCAGTAGCGGGTCGCGTGTTGGAGATGGGTCTATGCTAGCCAGCGCCGTCTAAATTTGATGCAAGGATATGAGGCTGACGCATTAAATCGGCATAAAAACCGGCGGCGCCGGCAACGTCCTGATACTCAGAATGTCTTCGTCAGCGAAGCCCACGCAATGCCGCGCCCCATGTAGCGGCCCTTGGCATTGGTGTACACGGCCTTGTCGGCGTTGGTATCGATATAGGCCACCGCCAGTGCAAAACCCTTGCCCAGGTCCTTCGTCAGGCCGATCTTCCAGTCCACATACGAGGCGTTGGCAACCTGCACCTTCTGGTAGCCCACATGCGTATTCAGCGTCAGGCCCCAGAAATTCAACGGAACATTGGCCGACAGGTCGATGTACCAGCTGTGCTTGCTGTCAGCGAAGCCGAAAAGATTGGTCGGCGCATAGGAGTACTTCAGCGTCACCGGACCATAGCCCAGACCCGCATACACCTCGGTGGTGTAGGGGCGCGTGTAGTTTGCCGGATAGTCGCCCGGGTAGTAGTACTGCAGTACGCCGATGTCGTAGCTCCAGTCTCCGCCGCTGAACGTGTTCTTGTAGCCGCCGTAGAAATCCATCTCAATCGGCGCCGACACCTCGGGGTTGCTGTCCCCCAGCCAGCTGATGCTCGAGTTCCAGTTGCCGAGATAGAAGCCACTCGCATGGCTGTAGTCGAACCCGCCCTGGATTGCGGGCCGCCGGTTGGTCTGCATCAGGCCGCGGTAGCGATATTCGGTGGCCACCGAGACGTTGGCGGTGAACGTATGTGCGGACGGTTCGGTGTCAGGCTGGGATTGCGCCACGGCGGGCATGGCGGTGAACAGGAGGACAGAAGGTACGGAGCACGCAAGCAATGCGGCCGCGGCATGGCACAGGACAGTCATTTGTTCTTGTGACGAAGTTGAAGGGATCCCGTTGCAGGGAGCCTCGCCACGATATGGCCTGACGCGTAAAAAAGGTATCAAAAGTCTCAGCGCTCGCGTGCAATTCCGGTAAAGACACCCGGCGTTTCAGCGTTACGCGGCAAACCGGTAGCCCAACCCCACTTCCATCAGCAGGTGGGCAGGCTGTGCCGGGTCCGATTCAAGCTGGGGTAGGGAGGTCTCCGTGACCGACGCCAACGGCAACGTCAACGGCAAGACTTACGACGGCGCCGGCAACGTCATGGCGGAGCTGCATGCCGATGGTGGCGTGGTGACCTATCGCTACAACGCGTTCGGCAACAAGACGGCAATGCTCGACGCCATGGGCTGGCTCACGCGCTATACGTACGACGCGGCGAACCGCCTGTTGACCACCGTCCATGCTGGTAGTCACCTACATTGACGGCAACTACAACCTGCAGAGCGCGGGCTGGAAGAGCCTGTACGAGCAGTACGTGTACGATCAGGCCGGCCGCCTTCTCATGCAGGTCAACGGCGCCGGTGAGACCACGCGCTATTCGTACGACGTGCGTGGCAACCTGCAGTCGACCACGCAGCCGATAGGCCAGGTCACGCGTGCCGCGTACGATGCGCTGAACCGCAAGATCGCCGAGGTGGACCCGACCAGCATGGCGGCCACCTGGACCTACGATTACTTCGGCAAGGTCACGCGGCACACCGATATCGGTGGCGCGGTGTACAGCTACGCCTACGACAACGCTAAGCAACTGATCGCGCAGAGCAATACGCTCGGCCAGTCGCTGGCGTGGGGCTACGATGCGGCGGGACAGGTAACCACGATCAGCGATTACGCCATCGGCCAGACCACGACCTATGCGTATGACCTGGCCGGCAACCGCGTGCGCGAGAAGACGGTGCAGGGTGGCGCGGTGTACCAGGACAACTTCCTGGCCTATGACGCGCTGAACCGCCTGCGCGACGTGGCGGACGGCCACGTCCACATCTCGTTCCAGTACGACGCGGTGGGCAACCGTACCTACATCGAGCAGCATTCGGTGGACGGCACCAACCGTTCGGATGCGGCCCGCTTCTTCAAGTACGACTCGATGAACCGCCAGATCATCGTGGACGGCGTCGATGCGTACGGCAACCTCGGTGCGCAGGGTCACGCCATCACGTACGACAAGAACGGAAATCGGCTGACCGACACGTACTACGGCAACAAGGTGAGCACGGCCGGCGGCGAGACAATCATCATCGGCTACCAGGAATCCGGCGAGGCCATCATACGATGGCGCCGGCCGCGTGACGATGAGCGGCTCGCGTAACCTGCCGCAGGACTACGTCAACAAGCTTAACGAGGGCGCGGCGCAGGACCAGACCAACGGCATGGAGTTGCGCGCGAACCAGTACGACGCGAACGGTCGCCTGGTGCATCAGCGCACGTTCAAGAGCGATGGTGCGTTGAAGTCCGATGTGCACTACGACAGCTACGATGCCGCTGGCAACGTGTTGCAGTACACGCACTCGGACTACGCGGGTGGCTACACAAACAAGTACAACTACAGCCTGCTGCGCTTCGAGGGCTACAAGCAAGGGACGATCTCGGGTACCAGCGACAAGATGAACCCGGGCTCGACCACGAGCAGCTACGACGTCAACGGCAACCTGATCTCGGTCACGGATTCGACCAGGCCGGCCAACAATCGCACGTTCGTGAAGGACGCGGCGGGCCATGTGCTGCTAGTCAACCAGGGGGCAACGTGAACCGCCAACTGGTGGTGAACGGCGAGGTCATCGGCCAGCACGGCGTGGGCATCAACCCGGTGACGCCGCTGGACGGGCAGGGTAATCCGAACTTCTCGTACGGCGCGGACTATGACTTCGGCTACCAGGCGATCGTGGCGAACTACCCGAACGCGGCGCCCGGGCGAGATGCTCGCGGGCGGCCCCGTCATCATCGTTGCACACCTCGGCCAGGAAGGCCTCCAGTTCATCGTCCGACAGCAGGTCAAGTGGCTTGAGTGGCAGCATGGTGGGAACTTGAAGGTAACTTAAAGGGAACACCAGCGGAACAGTCCCGGGCGCGAGGGGAACATAAAAGGAACACTGGGGGAACTGTTGGGGAACATCGCCAGCCCGGTCCAACCGGACGGGGATACGCTCTTCAGCGGCGTTGGCGGGGCGGTTAAGGGGCTTAGCCAGCTCCAATGCTCGCGCAAATCCCGGTCCTAGCGTCTCTACACACCATACGCACCTCGTTCGAGAAGCGCTGAAACCCGCGCCAGCCTTGGCTTAGCGGTCGAATCCATGCCTTGACGATGGGCTGTTGCGTAACACACGAGCCCCCGCGAACGCGCATGAAACCTGGGATTGCCATATTGCGTTCGGAACGTCTCGAGTGTATCTGCGGCAAGAGGTGCTCTGTAGACCGATTGATAGCGCGGTGTGTGACAAGTCGCTACCGGCGGGGTAGCCAGTCGCTTGAATATTTTCCAAGCCATTTAACATAATATACAAACCTCTCCGGAAAAAGCTCTGCGGGCTAGGCTAGACGCGGGGTCAGGCCCATCCGGACGTGCTCGCAGAGCGCATCAAAATTTAGCGAAAAGCGGTCGGCGACAGACGCCCACATCTGCCGCAATTCAGGGCTCTTCGCCCGTTCAGCGTGTGCAGCAGTAGCCACTGCGGCAGGATCGATATCCAACACGCGCGCCACCTTCACCGCCGTTTCGTCATCAAAGCCGCCATGTCCATTGCGATAGCGGCTGACGGAAGCGCGAGTGATGCCAAGTTCCTTCGCAATCGCGTAATCGGAGGCGCCGCCAAGCTTGGCGCGCACTGCCTCAAGAAATTCAAGAGTCGTTTTCATCACTACCCCTAGTGGTCTACCCGGTCTGAAGGGTAGTCATATGTCCCGCAACATGCAACGTTTGAACGTGCGGAACGTTACGAAGTGTTTGACAGTTACGCGGCCTCTAACTATATTCCGATCCAGACGCGCCGCCGCCTGGAACCTACCCGCCAGGGCCGGCTTAGCTAGCTGGCAGGTGGCGCGCTCTCCCGCTTCGGGAGCTTCCGCAACAGGGTAGGGGATAGAGGGGTGGTCACATGTCGTTACAAATTTCCGATGAGCAACGCGTCCAATGGCGCGCAGACCTGCTGAGAGAACTAGCCGCACGGGACAAGGGGCTAGCCATGCGGCGGAAAGCGGGCGGCGAGACAACTTGGCTGATGGCCTATTGCGCGGTTCGCCACCTGGACGGTGTGGCGATCCCGCTCTCGCTGCAAGTGCTGGGCGGTCTGATGGGGGAGTGGTAACCATGAAGCCCGCCCGCATCCACCGCACCGCCTTGGGCGGATTCACCATCGACGGCCCGTACTACACGCGCCGCTCGCGCATGGCCGATCTGGCCGACCGATTCTTTCACTGGCTGGGAGCCTGATATGTGTTTTCCGCTGATGTGCTGGTTCGCGGGCTATATCGCATGGGCGGCCTTCATGGAGGCCAACGGGCTATGAGCAAATCGACCGCCGCCGCCGAGGCGCTGGCCGCGTGCCGCGCCGCGCTGTCCCAGCCCAACCGCAACAGCCAGGTGCCGGACTGGCGCCTGTGCGGAAAGCGCGTGGTCATGGTGCCGTGGATCAATGGCACCTTCCGCGCCGTCACAATGCGCGTGTGGTAACGCGTCATGTGGGGATACCTCAGCGCCGCGAGTAGTGCTGTGCCCGCGCTTCCGGAAATGCTGGAAGCGCGGGCCCGCGTGCCGATGCGCTGGTACAACCGCGCGGCCAAGGCCGCCGACAAGGCCGGGCGCGACAGCGCGCAGCGCGCCGGGTATCCGCACCTGTTTGACCTGGGCGCCGCCGCTGGCGCCGTTGCCGCCTTCCTCGCGGAGCACGCGCCGGAAAGCATGCCGGTGCGGCCTGATGCCTCCGACTACGAAATCTGCATGAAGGCGCGCAAGATCGCCGCCGATGTGCTGCTGAAAACCACCGGCCTGGACACCGCCGAAGCGCTGGTTGTCTGCGAAGCCGAGTGCGCGCGCCAGGGCGTCGCGCTGCCGGACTTTCCCGAGGACGCCGACAAGGTAGCGCGCGTGCGCTGCGAACTGTGGTGGCGCCGCCGTCTGCGCACCAAGCATATCCGCGCGCTCGAGCACTCGAATATTCGGCTGCACTACGTGCACTACCGGAGCGACCCGTACGCCAGCAATGACGCTGTGCGCCGCCGCGTCGCGCAGAACCGCCGCAACGCCGCCACGCTGGCCGCCACATCGCTGGAGAACGAGCACGGCCAACGATTCACGCTGGCCGAACTGGCCGAACGTTCCGTCGCCAACAAGGCGCTGCGCCGCGGCGAATTGATGACGCGCCTCAAGGGCGCCGAGGAACTGGCCGACGAAGCCGGGTTCGCGGGCGTGATGTTCACCATCACGTGTCCGAGCCGCTTCCATGCCGTGAAGCAGGCCGGCCACAAGTGGCACCCCAACGCGAAATATGAGGGCGAAAGCCCGCGCGAGGCGCAAGCCTATCTGCGCCGCGTGTGGGCGCGCATCCGTGCCGAACTGGCACGCCTAGGCATTACCTACTTCGGCATGCGCGTCGCGGAGCCGCATCACGATGGCTGCCCGCACTGGCATGGCCTGCTGTTCTCCGATCGCGTGAACGATGTTTGCCGGGTGATCCGCGCGCACGCGCTGCGCGACACGCCAGGCGAGGCCGGCGCCGACCGCCGCCGCTGCCGCTTCGAGCGCATCGACCGCGCCAAGGGCAGCGCCGTGGGCTACATCGCCAAGTACATCGCCAAGAACATCGACGGCCATGCCGTGGGCGACCACAAGACCGCAGAGGGCTACACCGTGCAGGCTGACTTCCTGGGCGATGACGTGATTACGCCGAGCCAGCGCGTGGAAGCGTGGGCGGCCACGTGGGGAATTCGCCAGTTTCAAGCGTTCGGCGGGGCGCCGGTGGGCGTCTGGCGCGAACTGCGCCGCGTGAAAGAGGCAGATCTGCCTGCCGAGCAGGACGCGCCGGTCATCGTGGCCGCCTGGAAGGCCGCGCAGTGCACCGAGGACAAGCCGGCAAGCTGGGCCGACTACGCGCGCGCCATGGGCGGCGTGGCCGGCGAAAAGCGCCGCGTGTCGATCAAGTACACCGAACGTATGGAGCCGGGCCGTTACGGCCTGACGCTGCGCAAGCTGCCGCATGGCGTGCAGGCGCCGCAGTGGTATCGCATGGCGTCGGGTGAGCTGACCTGCGACGCGCTGTTCGTTCCAGCGACGCGCTACCAATGGCGGAAGGTCGAGCGCAGCGGCGAAGCCGCGAGCACTCGGACTCGTGTCAATAACTGTACGCGCCCCAGCGGCGCGGCGAGCGCCGGCCAGAAGCGGCCGGCATGGATGGATGGCCTGTACGGGCCGGAAACTGCGCCCGAGGGGGCGTCAACGTAGAGGGGAAACCGTGGAAGACCAAACGTTTTATGACCGCGCCGACAAGGCGCTGAAGCTGTACGGGCTGATCCTGCCCGCCGATATCCGCCAGTTGCTGCGCGACATGGCCGGCGCCATCGACAAACTGCAGGAGAAGCAGCAATGAGCATCCTGACCGAAATGCAGTCGCTGATGGCCGCCGTGGAAAGCCTCAAGCCCCATGTGCGCGACACCGGTGACACCACGTACGGTGTCGTGCTCCACCAGGCAGGAATGGTGATGGGCATGGCCGATGCCGCGCTGTCGCCACCGACCGAGCCGACCGCCGCCATGCAGGCCGCTGGCGAAATCGCCGCGGCGAACCTGCCCGCCGACACCACCACCGAAGCGGCGGTGGCGGCAATCCTGAACGCCGCGCTGGGAGCCGTCTGACATGAGCGATTGCACCTGCCCGATTTGCCGCCAGCGCGCGCGCTGGGGCGTGTCCAAGGGTGGCGCCGGGCGGGTGTATCTCACCTGCACCGCGCCGGGCTGCGGCGTGCAGATTTTCGCCCGGTCGGATGACGCCGACGAAGCCATACGGGAACAGTTCATTGCGACCGGGGCGCCAACGAACGAACGTAACGTTACGGGCGAGCCGCCCGAACGTAACGAACAGGCCGCGCCGCTGGCGCAAGGGGAGCTTTCCGTATGGGGATGATCGATCCGGGAGTACTCGACACCCTGCGGCGCAAGGCGCTGGCGGCGGAGACGGTCGAGGCGTCCGATTTGCCGCTGCTGCCAGGCGAAACGCCGCCGCCCGAACCCATCGACCCGGCGCAGGAGGTGGAAGGGCTGATCAATATCGTGGTGACGGTGGGCGCGGTGGCGTGGCCCTACCTGCCGGCTGTCTACACGCCGGAAGCGATCAAGGGGCTGTCCAAGGCCATCGTGCCAGTGGCGCAGAAGTACGGGATAGAGCTGGGCGGCGTGTCGTCGCCAGAACTGGCGCTGTTGCTGGTGGCCGGGCCGCTGGCGGTGGCGCACGTGGCCGTACACAAGGCATGGAAGGCGCAACAGGAAGCGGAGCGCGTCGTGGAGAACGGCGCGCCGCCGCCAGCGGTGGCGCCTCAACGTAACGACCGTTCGCACCTGGGCGGCAATTTCGAGGACACAGGCGGGCGGCTTCGCCCGGTGGGGGCATGATGGCAGGCAGTCAAAACACGGCAAGAATCATCGGCGTGATCGGCGCCAGCGGCAGCGGCAAAAGCCGCTGGCTCAAGGGCACCTTGGCGAAGGGCGATCCGGCCAAGCTGCTGATTTGGGATCCGCTCAACGAGTACGACCATGGCCGGATCGTGACCGATCTGCGCGAACTGGTCGAAACGCTGGCCGCGCTGGAACCCGCCGACCCGTTCAAGCTGACCTATCGGCCCGGGCCGGACATGGCAACGTACAGCAAGAAGTTCGAAGCCTTCTGTGCGCTCGCGTTCGAAGTGCCTGACGTGTGCTGCGTGATCGAGGAACTAGCGGACGTGACCAGCCCGAGCTATGCGCCGCCTGCGTGGTCGCGCCTATCGCGGCAGGGCCGGCACAAGGGCATGACGATCTTCGCCGCCAGCCAGCGGCCCACGCTGATGGACAAGACGTTCCTGGGCAACTGCACCATGATTCATTGCAGCCGGTTGAACGACGAGAACGATGTCAAGACCATGAGCCGATACCTGGGCGTCAGCCAGGAACAGGTGCGGGCGATGGTGGCTGACAAGGCGGCGGGGCGCTTCGATTTCATCGAACGCGACATGCAGACCGGAAAAACCGTCGCCGGGCACCTAACGTAACGAACGGCGCGGCCTTGCATAGTGGTCGCGCGTTGCTCAATCTGACAGCACGCGGGGCGAATTCCCGCACCTGCTTTCAACGCATTTTCGGGAGAACCCTCATGAGCGTGAAGGAAATCGGTAAGGCGGTCGTGATGACCGCTGTGTCGCTGGTCATCATCAATCAAGCCAAGCGCTTCCTGCCGTCGTCGGTGCGCGATCTGCTGGGCTGATGCCATGAACGGTATCAAGGACGCGATCAAGACCACGGCCATTGTGCTGGCGGTTATCTACGTGGCTCGCCGGGTGCCGGTGGCCGATCAAATCGTTGCGACCGCGCTGGTCGGCTAAGGACAAACGAACATGGCAATTCTGCAAGAGCTTCCCCCGTTCCTGAACGTGGTGGCAACCGGCGTCGCAACGCTGCAAATCCCGCGCTATGCCAACACGCTGAACAAGATTGTGCTGGCGCTGGGCGGCACCGCGCTGACCAAGGCCATGATCGAAGATATCAAGGTCAAGATCGGCGCGCGCACGGTGTACAACGTCAGCGGCGCCAAGCTGGACGCGATCAACAAGTACAAGGGCATCTACGACGATGCCAACTTCCTCACCATCGATTTCACCGAGCGCGACGCGCCCAGCATCGACGGCAAGGAAATCGGCGGCTTCGACCTGACCGCGTGGCAGGACAACGTCAATCTGGAAATCAAGATTGCCGGTGCCACTGCGCCCACGCTCAAGGGCTACATGCTGCTGACGCCGCCGCAAGGCAAGGGCGCCGGCGAGCTGATCCACAAGCTGCTGTACTTCCCGGCCTCCACCGCAGTGGCCGGGAAGTTCCCGGTCAACTTCTCGGCCAAGGGCGCACTGATCAAGCGCGTGCATTTCTTCTACGCCGGCACCGACTGGACCGCGACCACGGACGGCAACGTCAACCGCGTCGAGGTCAAGAAGAACGGCCTGGTCGTGTGGGATGCCACCAGCCGTGTGCAGCGCTTCCTGGAACAGGAAAACCGCAAGGTGCCGCAGTCCAAGCACTATTGCGTGGACTTCATCCACGATAACAACCAGTCCGGCGCGCTGATCACCGCCGACGCGGCCGCGCTGGAGTTCAACGCGTATCTGACGGCCGCCGATGGCCTGGACGTGTATGTCGAGGTGATCGACCTGCCGTTCAACCTGTAAGGGGCGCGCCATGGGTGAATGGGACGCGGTGCAGCCGCAAAGCTACTTCTCCGATCCGATGGTGAGCACGGCGGGCGGCGCCAGCGATCTGAACCCGCTGGCGCAAACCGCTGCGGACGTGCTGCGCCTGGGCGTGTCGCGTCTGATCGACGTGCAGACCATCCGGGCGCTGCAAGGCACCAACACCGCCGCCGTGCTCAACAGCGACGGCATGACGGTGACCACGGCACCGCGCGGCGCCACCCCGGCGCTCGCGCTGGGCGGCATGCTGCCGCTGGTGCTGGCCGGTGCTGTCATCTGGATGCTGAGCAAATGAACGGCGCAGCCAATGCGGCCATGTATTCCAACCCGTACACGGCCGCCATCATGGGCGTGTCGAACGTGTTGGGGAGCACGCTGGGCGGCCCGGAAGGGCCGAAGTCGGCGGATTCCGGTCGTGGCATGTATGACCAGCATTTCGACGGCTCCGGCTGGGTGGTCGCAACGGGTGGCAGCGAGGCGCGAGCCTTGCCGACCATCACCAGCGCCGTACAGGCGACAGCAGACAACGCGCTGTCTCTGTTCAATAACCCGATGGTGCTGATTGCTGGCGTCGTGGTGGCGCTGGCGATCTTCCGGCGATAGTCATGGCCGAAACGCGCATCGAGATTCGCCCGGAACAGTGGACCGACCAGCACGCCGCAGAAGTGCGCGCGGCGTTTGCTGGCAAGGCGAAGTACGACACCAGCGGGGGACTGATGGACCCAGTAGAGGGTGTGCGCGGCGGCGTGTTCTGCCGCGTCTTCCGTGATGGCGAACCGGTGCTCTGGTATGTGCTGGTGGCGCTGACGCATGACCATACGACCGAGGCAGAGATTGCGCTGGCGCATGGCCGCGCGGACGTCGATCTGGTGGCGGAAGTGCTGCCGCTGATCGAGCATCAATGCAGGCACTTTGATGCCGTGACGGTGACGACGCGGCGCAAGGGGCTGATTAAGAAATTGCAGGCAGCAGGCTATGGCATGGATGCCGTGACGCTGCGCAAGCGAAACAAGGTGAACCATGCGCAAGTCGAGCAATAGCAGCAGCACGGCGGCAACCACGAACAATGTGGACCGCCGCACGGTCAACGATGGCGGCATTTCGGTATCGGGCGACGGCAATGCCGTAACGGCCAACCTGAGCTACACCGATGCCGGTTCCATTGCCGGCGCGTTCGACTTCGCCAAGACCAGCAGCCAAAACGCCTACCGGAGCACGGCCGATGCGCTGGGCTTTGCGGGCGGCGCGCTGGAATCGGCCATTGATATCGGAAAGAACGGGCTGGAACTGAGCGCCGAGCAGCAGCGCATCAACGCCGATGGGTTTTTGGAAGGCTTCGGCAAGCTCCTGGACTTCGCGCGCGATACCAGCGCCACGGCCAAAGCCGTGAATGAAAACGCCACGGCGAACGTGGCGGCGGCGTACAGCAATGTGCAGGAAATCGGCACCGGGCAAAAGTTCCTTGTGGCCGGCGCGCTGGCTATCGCCGGCATCGTAGCTGTCAGCAAATTGAAGGGGTAAAGCGTGCCGATCATTGCAGCCGTACAAGGCTATGACCTGAATATCGGGGTAGGGCAGGCGCAGGCCATCGACGTGGCCGGCGACCGCGTGCAATTCGTGTCGGCAATCGATCCGTTCGCAGTGATCGAGGTTCGGCCGAACTTCAGCCAGGGCAATATCGTGCTGAAGCCGGGCCAGGGCTACCGCTTTGCGGAGCAGGTCACGCGCTGGGTTGTCTACAACAAGGGCAGCGTGCCGCTGACCGGCAACCTGCTGATCGGGACCGGGGATTTCTTCGACCAGCGCATTAGCGGCACGGTCGATGTGATCGACGGTGGCAAGGCGCGCACGCTGGGAAACACCGCGTTCTATGCCTACAACAGCGTCGCGGTTGCGGCGGGGCAGTACTGCACGCTGCAACTGTGGAATCCGGTCGGATCGGGAAAGAACCTCGTAGTCGAGGGCTTGATTGTGACCGCAAGTGCGGCGGTCACGTCGCGGATCTGGTGGCAGACGGCGGCATTGGCAAGCGCCAGCATCTACGCGCCGCAAGCCAAGCTGCTGGGCGGCGCGGGATCGGCGGGACAGCTCAAGACCGCCATCCCGACGAGTTCGGCATTCATCGCTGCGCAGGGGCTGACGAACATGAGCGTCGCGGCGGGCGTGCAATCGCCGCTGGACTTCACCGAACCGCTGATCTTGCGGCCGGGCTATGGGCTGTGTGTGGATAGCAACGTGACCGCGCAACAGATCGGCGCCACGTTCGAGTATTTCGAGGAAATCGGCTGATGACCCGCTACGAGTTCGCGCTGCTGGCTCTGGCCGCCGTGGGCTACGTGGTGTGGCGAGACTGGCAGCGCAGCGAAGAGCCGGGCGCGCAGTCGCCGGACTTCATTGACCAGGCTGAAAACCTGTTTTACGACGCCACCGAAGGCGCGATCTTCGGGGGCACTGAGGAAACCGACATGGGACAAGCCGCGAACAACCGCGCCGCCTTCCTGATGATGATCCGCACCGCAGAAGGCACGGCGGGCGCCAACGGATATCGCACGCTGTTTGGCGGCGGGCTGTTTGAGTCCTTCGCGGACCATCCGCGCCAGGTGGTGACGGCACTGTCCAACGGCAAGCCGATTAGCAGCAGCGCGGCGGGCGCATACCAGTTTCTGCGGCGCACGTGGGACACGCTGGCGGCCCGGCTGGGCCTGCCAGACTTCGGCCCGGCCAGCCAGGACGCGGCGGCGTTGGAACTGATCCGCGAGGCGGGCGCGCTGGGCGACGTGGATGCCGGGCGCTTCGCGCTGGCGGTGCGCAAGGTGCGCAAGATTTGGGCGAGCATGCCCGGCGCCGGCTACGGCCAGCCGGAGGTGGCGCTGAACCGATTGCAGGCCGCATACGAGGCGGCGGGAGGTGTGGTGTATGGCTAAGGCAGCGGCAGGGGGCGGTGGCCCGGATTTGCTTCTGATTGCGGCGGTGGGCGCAATGGCGTTCCTCGCGCTGCGTTCGCGTGCGGCGTCGGCGGCTACGGGCGTGCCGGCCGGCACGGCGGCGCAGCTTCGGCCCGACTACAAGGCCCAGCGCGACATTGCATACACGCAGGCAGGGGTGGGGCTGGTGGGATCGATCCTAGGCGGTCTGCGCGGCCTGGGCGGCGGCGGCGGGGCTTCTGGCACTGGCGGCGGCTTTTCGCTGGGCAACATCTTTGGAACTGGCTCGCCGGATGCGCTGTACAGCGGCGGCGGCACGGCAGACGTGGGCGGAATTTTCGGTGGCAGCGGCTTCGCCGTGTCGAACTTCAACAACGGCTACGGCAACTTCGAGGAATCCATGTCAGGGCTGACCGACCGGGAAATCGGCGGCCTCAATGGCGCCTATGGCTTTGGTTCGCTGGTGCAGTATCCGGGATTCGGTGGCTGACATGAATGACACCACCGCAAAGCTGCTGCTGGCTGCTGGCGCCATCGCCGCAATTGTCTTCGTCGTAAAAAAAAACGGCGGGCTGGGCGCTGCGGTTGCGGGTGCAGCGGGCAATCTCGGCCAGGCGCTGGGCGGTGCGGTGGTGGAGGGCGGTAAAGGTATCGTGTTTGGCATCGGGGACGCCTTGGGCGTGCCGCGTACCGACATGACGGAGTGCGAGCGGGCAATCGCGGAGGGCCGCACGCTAGACGCGTCTTTCGCGTGCCCGGCAGGCACGTTCCTGTCCTCGTTGGGGGATGGACTGCGAACCGACTACCCGATCTACGGCGATCCGGCGCCGCTGTCCGACTGGATGGGCACCATTGCCAGCCGGCCAATCAATCCATGGGTCGTGACCGAGAATGCGGGCGGTGCGGCTTTCGTGTACCCGCGTATCAGGAGAGCACAGTGAAATTTCTGCAACGTCTGCGCGAGCCGTCCACCTGGGCGGGCTTCGCTGGTCTCGCGGTGGCGATGGGCGCCAACCCGGACAAAGCCAATCTGACGGCGCAAGCCATCGCCGCCGTGCTGGCGGCTGTGGCGGTGTTCCTGCCGGAAAAGGGCAAGGCCGAGTAATGGGCGCGACGGAAGCGGTAGCAATCGCCTGTGGCGTCGTGAACCTGCTGGGCGTGCCGCTGTTCGGCTTCCGCTACGTGGTTCGGCTGGAAACGCGCCTTGCGCGAATTGAGGCCAAGCTGGGAATTGGGGAATGAGCGTGAAGGCCATCATTCCTACGCCGGCTGAGATTGGCCGGGAAACGCTGATCGTGATCGGCGGCGTGATCTGCGCCGCAATCATCCTTTCGCGCTTCCCGGGCCTCAAGTCGTGGATTGCGGATCAAGGGACGGTCACGCTGAAAGACCAGCAGGGCCGGGTATTGTGGTGACAACAGGAGAGAGCATGGCAACCAGGAAACGCAAGACGCCGCCGCGCAAGGCCAACGGCCAGTTCCGCAAGCGCAAGAAGCGATGACAAAAGCCCCGGACCTCCGGGGCTTTTTCGTTACACTCCCGGAAAACAACGGGAGGGGTTATGCGAACGATTTTGGCGGGGGTACTGGCGCTGGTGCTTGCGGGCTGTGGGCTGCGATACACCGCAAGCGAAGAGCAGATGCAGCAGGTTGCGCGCGGTGCGGCTGAGCTGATGAAGAAAGACCCGTACAGCGGTGTAGTGACGGCGGCAGGGACTGGCGCACATGTAGCGCTGTCGATGGCATTGAGCCAGCCAGAGCCAGAAGCGCAAGGCTTTTGCGTGAAGACGCTGACTGGGTGCAGGGCTACGATGGACTATGGCAAGCCAAACGACTAGGCCTGCATCTGGCCGGGTTCCGGCAGCGGCGTGACGCTGGCCGGCCGGGCCGGCGCCGGCTTCGGTTGCGCGCGCCGTGGCCGGAACTGGATGACCTCGCCGCTGACAATCCCCAACTTTGGCAGCAGATGCGCATAGCCCATCTGGCGGGCCATTTCGTCGCGTTCGAGCTTGTCGAGCCGCAGGACATGCACGGCCCACCAGGGCGCCGGGCGCTTGCCGGACTGCCAGGCGCGCGCGGTGGCTGGGGTAACCCGCAGATGCCGGGCGAGATATTCGGGAGGGATGCTGCGCGCCCAATGGGCGAATTCGGAGGGGATTGCGTATTGTTGTTGTCGCATGGAGGGACCCGTCATAAAAAAAGCCCCACGGTGCCGGGGTGGCGGTCGTGGGGCTTGAATTGTGGGCGCGCTTAAAAAATCGTGCAGGAAACTGCCGGAAAGCCGCGCCGGTATTGGGTTGCAGAGCTACGGAGAGGATTTAACATAATATACATTATGCGAAGGAACGGTAGGTTTACGACTGTTGCGCTTTGAAGCCTTGAAATCCCGCTTCTGGCGCAACAGCCAGGATGGTCTATGGTATAGAT